>CAZRPI010000123.1:0-10139 GCA_964601865.1 uncultured Pelobacter sp.
AGTCAAAATAACAAACTTACAATGTCTCTGATTTCTGATATTCTGAATTCAGATATTCATGTAAGGAGACCATGATGAAATCAGCAACAGCCTATAAAACGGAAATACGCCAGCGTGGGCAGATAACGATTCCCAAAAGTGTCAGGGACGCCAGCGGATTGGACGCGGGATGCAGTGTCACCCTGATTCCGCTGGGAGAGAGTATCCTGATTGCGCCGCAAAAGCTGGGGCTGGACGAGGCCCGACGCAAGATCCAGCAGGCGATCCGCGCCACCGGACTGTCCCCGGACGAAGTCCTGGGCGGACTGGCGGAGGAGCGGCAGAAGCTGTTCGAGGACCTCTATGCCAAGCGGCGTTAACCGGGTCTTCCTCGATTCCAACGTCATCATCTCCGGGCTGCTGTCTGCCAAGGGAGCGCCACGCATCATCCTCGACCTGTTCTGTCTGCGCCTGCCCAACCTCCACGGACTGACCGGCGCGTACAACATGATGGAGATCGAGCGAAACCTCACCCGCAAGCTCCCGGCCGCGCCGCCGGTTTTCCAGGAGTACCTTCCCCGCATGAACCTGGAGATCGTGCCGCTGCCGGCCTACGAAGATCTGAAGCCGTGGATCGGCGTTACTGCTGACAAAGATGTGCCGGTCATCGTCTCGGCTATCAACGGCAAGTCCAACTTTCTGGTCACTGGTGATACAGGTGACTTCGGCGCACTGATGCAGCGAGATAATCTGCCGTTTCGGGTGCTGACACCGGCGGAATTCGTAGCGCTGGCGGGAGACTTGTTGGGCGGCGGTAGTGGCTAAGGGTTCCATGTGGGAGGAACACACCATGAAGGAGCACAGCAATGAATGGAATCGTCGTTTTTTCCCTGGCAGCCATGTTCCTGCTTCTTGCCCAGACCGCTTTCGCCGGACTGACAAAGCTCGCCGACAATGTCTATTCCTATGTCGGAGTCAAGGACCCATCGCCCAGCCGCAGTTTTGCCGCCAATGCGGGCATCGTCATCGGCAGGAACGGCGTGCTTGTGATCGACACCCTCATTTCCGCCAGGGAGGGTGAGCGGTTTCTGGCAGATATCAGTATAATCACGGACAAGCCGATCAAATATGTGGTCAATACCCACGCCCACCTGGACCATGCCCTCGGCAACTGCGTATTTGCGCGCCTGGGCGCCACTCTGGTTGCACATGAGACCGAACGGAAATATCTTCTCGAACAGGGAGCAAACATCCTGAAGCATGCCGCGGAGTACGGCCTGACGCCGGAAGAGATGGCCGGCACCGAGATCGCCGTCCCGACCCTGACCTTCAGCGAACGGCTCACCATCGATCTTGGCGGGGAAGAGGTACAACTGATCCGCGTATCTCCCTCCCATACCGCTGGAAGCGTGGTGGTCTATCTGCCCGCGGAGAAGCTGCTCTTCAGCGGTGACATCCTGTTCACCGATTTTCATCCCTACCTTGGCGACGGAGACATTCCGGGCTGGACGAAAGGCATCGATTCCCTGCTGAGCATGGATGTGGAGCGGATCGTTCCCGGCCACGGCCCGCTCTCCGGGAAGAAGGATCTGATTGAGATGAAGGCGTATCTGCTGCTGTTCGACGTCAGGGCACGGGAACTCACGGCAACTTCGCGGGACATTGACGCCATATCGGCCCGGATGCTGAAAATCCTGCCGAAACGTTCCATGGCCGAATGGATGGTGGGAACCAATCTCAAGCTTCGTTATCTGAAGAAGTGAATCACCCGTTCAAACCCTCAGCCATTGGAAATCGAAGAGAAGGGGAGATCGGCAGTGATCTCCCTTTGCGAACGAACCGGAATCGCATGATATACTGAGCAATCACAGGAATACGGGGCGGCGCTCTCCTATCCTGTAGACGGGGTATTTGCCCTCTTCAAGTTCCTCCATCGTAATTATCCCCATATTCAGGGCAACCACGAGCGGCATCATCGACGCCAGGGGCCCCTCGTACTGGATGGCGCCCGGGCTCCGCGAAGAATTGCCCTCCGCCCAGGCATCACGGTTCGCGACATAGGCCTGAAATGCCGGAGAGTCCAGTGCAACCAGGTTCTTCTCGATAACCGGCTTGACGACTCCCTTCCGCTCCTCGCCATGAATGAGCGCCGCAAGGGGAATCCCGATCGGCTGCGCCCCATCGCTCAGGTTGATCAGGGACGCCATGTAGCCGGTGTGGCCGCCAAGGGCCAGGGAACCTGCCGTAAGCCCCAGGTTCAGGGAATAGTCGGCGTCAAATCGCGTGGGCGCTCCGCAGCGCCCCTCGTAGCCCAGGAATCCGGGCTGCACGGCAAATGCGAACTTCAGGAAGTTTTTCCTCTCGGTGTCGTCCGCAAAGGCCAGTTCCCCGGATTTCTCATAGCGCTCCGGGTCATGCTGCATATCCCTTATCCGTTCCTTCATCATCCTGGTCAGCAGATGCTCGGACGGTATCTGGGAAACCTTGAGGTTGCCGTGGTCGTCGCGGTCCAGCAGCATCGCCTCCACGATGTCGTCCGGGAGAGACAGGAACAGCTTCTTCGACTGTTCCGACAACTCACGGGCACTGACGATGAAATCCTTCTTCACCCTGGTGGAGAGTTCACCCTCTCTGGCCACATAGTCGATTTCGCTGACCTGGCAGTCGAGTCCGAGGAGATTGGGGTACGCCAGGATGTTGTCCACGTTGTATCTGCTCTCCAGCTCCCTTACGTTCTGCGCGTCGAGATAACCGCTCGCGGCAAGGATCCCCGCCTCCGTCAAATCTCTCTTTACGGTCATGAGCCGCGCCGACAGCTTGTTGAGCTCGCTGATCAGCTTCTTCATCTCGGGAATGAACTCGATGATCCCTTCCGGAACGACCCCCACCCCATACGGTTTCCCCTTCTTGGCCCGATTGACGACGATCGAGGTCATGTAGGAGACGACGTCATGGAGCGACAGCTTCCGCGCGGCGATTTCTTCGGAGATGAGGGTGATATGGGGGCGGGTCTGCAGGGCGATCTCCAGGGCGATATGGCTGGCGGCGCGCCCCATCACCTTGTAGATGAACCAGTATTTGCTCATCGAGGCGGCGTCGGTGAGGAGATTGCCGATGGTCTTGCTGTAAACCCTTGCCGCGGTGTAGAAGCCGAACGATATGGGGAGCAGGTTCTTGTCCGCAATCCTGATCTGGAGGTCGCCATCGATCGTCTTGGGCACGCCGACCACGGCGCAGGGCCTGGCCAGAGTGCCGGCATTGTGCTGTTCAATCAGAAACTCGGCCAGTTCGATGGCGTTGGTGTTCGAATCGTCACCGCCAACGACGATAATGCCGTCAAGGGAGTATTTCTGGACGGTTTTGAGCACCGCGGCGAATTTGTCGGGGGAATCGATCTTGGTCCGGCCGGACCCCAGGTAGTCAAAACCGCCGGTATTGATGAGCTCTTTCATCTTTCTGCTGCTTATCAGCAATCCCTCTCCCCTGATGAGGCCATTGGGACCATTTTCAAAGCCGATGAGCTTGTTGTACCGCCCCAACGCCTTGAGAATGCCGGAAAGCACGTTGTTGCCTCCGGACGCGGGTCCGCCGGAGAAGATAACGCCGATCTGTTTGCCCGTACAATTATGGATCTTACCGGAAAGTTCCTCATCAGCCGCAACGAGCAGATGCCTCTTCATCTTCGGGAACTGCCTGCGCAGCAGCTCCTCGTCCTTGACCGGAATCAATTCCTCCGAGACCTCGAAGGCCGCGGGCCGGATTTTCCCGTCAAAAAGAAAGGACTTCGCGACCTGTACCGGCAGGCCGGCAAGGAATTGTTCGGTGGGAGACGTCCTCTTGGTGTTGATATCCTTCGCCTTAACCTGAAACTCTGAAGCCTTGCTCTGCATCAAATTCCCCCTGAATCCTCTTCGTATGGATGAAAATTGGTACGGCGACAAACGGCAAAACCATGAAAACAATCAGATATTACAAACGATTCCGCACTTTATCACACTTTATTCCATTCATGTCAACAGGTTAAGCAGCACCCCGGAAAGACCGGCTGAACCTGAAGAACAGAGGGTCCCCGATATGTTCTCGACAGGGAGAACAATCCCGATACCGTCGGAAGCGCGAGACATCCGTGGACATGCCGCCCCAAGCGTCCGGCGGAAGCCCGCCGCCGGTCATCTATCCCCCAATCCCGAAGGCCGGGCGGGAGAGGCCTTCCAGGAAAGTGAGCCCGAAACAGCCATTCCGCGCAAAATGGCATTTGACGCGCTCATTGGTCACGTGCTAATAGATTCATCATAATCATCCACTTACAAAAACCTGAGCACGGAACGAAAACGGCGTTCGAACCACTTCGGACGGCAGGAGAGGCGCCAGGAAGCAGCGCTCTGGCGGCAATCCGGTGAAGCAGAGGGTGATTACCCTGCGGGCCGGACCTCATCCCCGCCATCAGAGCTATGCAAAATCCTTTCTTGTTCCCCGTGGGCCTGCGATGGACACTTCGACATGTTGAATCTGCTCATTATTTCAAACAATTCACAGGCGTGGCGAATTCAGGAATTCACCCGCCGACTGATCAACGTCAACGTCGACATTGCGTCCGATTTCGATCTTGGGCTGGAGGCGGTGCTCGAAAAGCGTCCGGCCGCGGTCATCATCCAGGAGCGCATCTGGAATGTGGGGGCCGAGGGCCTTGTCAAGCACGTCCAGCTTCTGCTCGGCGCCGGCGCCCCCTCTTTCCTGCTTCTGCACGATTCCAATCCTGCGGCCCGGCCCGTTGAGGGGCTGTTCGAGCATGCAATCGACATGAACCTGCCGGAACCCGGCCTGACCCGGGAGACGCTGCTCGCCCTGAGGGATGTCTGCGATAATGACTGGAACATGGTCGCCACCGAACAGGCCATGCATCTGCTGGGTGAGACGTCAGGCGTAACCATCAGGGAGAAGGCGCCTGAACCGCCCGGTCTCACGGAACACGATGCCCCCCGGCATGTCCCTGACCGGCTTCAGAGCGTCGGGCAAAGCATCTCCTCAGGCATAACCCGGGCCGACACTCCGGTCGCGGATGTTCCCGCTCCCGCAAAACCGGTCGAATGTGACACGTTCCTTGAGCCTCCGGCTAGCCCCGTCCCGCCCCGGCCAACCGGACAAAGCGCCTCCGATAGCACGGCCTTGTCCTCCGTCACCAGGGCGGAAGACTCTCCTCCGGCGTCGGACTTTGAATTTGATCTTTCAGATGCTGAGGCGATGCGGAACCTGGGAATTTTCGAATCAGACGGCCAGCCCATCGGGGAGAGCCGGGGCACCTCTTCCGGTTTCCGCCGGTTGCTGCTGGTGGCCGGACTGGCACTGAGCGTGGCTGCCGCGGCAGCCGGCTACATGGTCTGGCGCCATCCCGACCGGGGAGAGGCGCCACGGGAAAACCGCCCCTCGCCGGGGCCGAATGCAGTCGCCTCGCCAGTTTCTACGCCGGGCAATCAGCCACGGGCAGCGTCCCCCAGGCCGGCCCCGAGCCCGTCCCAATCCGTTCCCTCCTTCGTATCACCCCAGGGGCGCGACATCGGTTATTCAACCACCAGGCCGGGGTGGGAGCGCTATCTGGACAACAACCGCGATGTACGCATCTTCCGGGTTTCAGGGCGAATCGCAGCGATTCAGGTTCTGGCCCGCCCGGGACGGGAGATTGCCGATCCCTTCCTGAGAGGCGCACTGAAAGAGCTTGCGGGCAACGGCGAACCGACGACCGTTTCCTACGAGCAAAGAGAGCGTGGGGTCATCCAGCGTTGTCGTGTGGGGCAGCGGGCAGACCTGCTGCTGTACCGCAGAGCCAGCCGTTCCGGGGTGGTGGTCGCCTTCGTCATGGCCTTTGACGATAGTTCATCTCCGGGGACGGCCGCTACCCACACCCGTCCGTCTCCCCCTCAGGACGCACCTTCGCATTGAGGGGTACGACCGCCGGGATAACGGCAAGGGTTGCGTCCCTGTTGACCTGACTGGAATCAATGCGGAACGCGCTTTTTTCATGAGAACTTGACCCAGGAGGCGCCTTGAGAAGAAAACACAGCCATGGGGACGATCACCCACAAGGGGAAAAACCTCAGTTTCCCTTTTTACGCCCGCGAAGGCTCGTGTCTCGATGCCTTGTCCTGTTTGTCGTCTGCTCAGCATCGCTGGCACAGGCCGCGATGAACCGTTCCTTTGAACTTTCACCGGAGGTTCTGGATGGCTTTGGCCCCGTCACGACGACGCACAGGGAGGCAAAAGAGACTTCCAGGCTGAAAAAGCGGAAGGTCTCCGCTTCCCAACGCATGGCCAGAGCACGGGTCCGGCACAGGAGGCCTTCCCGGATGGGAGCGGGCGGAAATGCTCTTCCTGCCGGAACCGCCATGGCTTTTCGACTGGAAGCTCCGCGCAGTACGCCGGGAGACCGGAAAACCATCAGGGGAATTGAGGCGCTCTGGAAGAATCTGACGCCCGGGGGCGTAGAGGAACCCGCCCCCCTGACCCTCCGCAACGACCTCTTCTCGCTGACGCTCGACCCAAGCCGCTATCCGATCCTCCGCGCCATGGACGGCGCCAGAATTCTGGTGGATCAGGACAGCTCCCTGCCGCCGCTGGTCAGGGCACTGCTCACGGCCCAGGAACCATCCCTGCGTTATGTCTCCGGATCTCCGGGAGACGGGAAACGGTTCCTCTCGTCCCTGCTGGCGGCAGGTGGTTTTTATTCGGTGATGGAGAACGCCGTACTGGATTTCGGGGACGACCCGAACATACGCGTGCGCTTCGACCACAAGGTGGAGCAGACCGCCGACAGCCTCCTCAGGCAGGAGGTGGCGCTGATCAACGACGGCTTGCATCCCCTGCCGTCTCAACTCACGGACCATCTCAGGAAGGCCGGATTCATCGTTCATGAGCCTTTTGCCGTGCCGGGATATTCACCGGCCGTCAGGAAGCAGGGATCTCTTTTCCAGATCAGCGCCACCAACCGGACGGAGATGCTGGATTCCCTGCTGGATGCGCTGGGTGTAGTCTACCGGAAGGATCAGCGCATCGATCTGTTCACCGGCAATGACGGCGGCGTTTCGCTGTCGGTTACTGTCCAGCGCTCGTACGAGCACAGGGGCGGACGCTATCTGGTTGTCGCATTCGACGGCAATCCGGTCACCTACACCCTGCTGCGCCTTCTCGAAACCAGGGGGTACAGGGTGATCACCCTGGAAACCGGAGATGACTTCCGCGCCGTTTCGGAGAAGATCCTGGCCTCCCTGCGTATCCCGGCAGAGTACGGCAAACATGACATGTGGCCGGCCGGCGGTGTAAGCTACTCGCTCCGGATGTCCGGTTTCAGGTTGCGGGGAGATGGCGTCCCCGGTGGCTCGATGTTTCTGACCAACCTCCGGATGGAGCCGTTCGCCCGCGAACTGCTGAAGGCGGAGGGGTATGAGGTGAAGATCAAGTAGCTTCACACCGGAAAAAACTCTCCACCGTGTTCGCGAAGACATCCCCCGCACCTCCCGTTGATCCCTAAACGGCAGCCGGGTGCCGCCGGAGTGACAGGGGTATGGAAGCCTGCGACAAAACGCCCGGCACGGAGCCCCGGACATGACTCTGGCGCAGACCAAGGCAATTGAACTGTTTTGCGGTATCGGCGGTTTCGCGGCGGCAGTCGCCAACTCGGAAGTAAGGGTGGTTGCGGCCCTGGACCAGAGCGAAGCAGCCCTTCAGGTATACCGCCTTAACTTTCCCGATCACCCGGTCCGCAGTGGTGACCTTGAAAAGATCACCGCCGGGGAACTGGCCTCGTTCGGTGCCGATCTGTGGTGGCTCTCCCCCCCCTGCCAGCCCTACTCCATTCGGGGGAGGCAGCGGGACCTGGCTGATCCCCGCGCCCGCAGCCTGCTGCGTATCATGGACGTTTTTCCCCACATACCCGAGGAGCGCCTGCCGCGTCACCTGGCGCTGGAAAACGTGGCCGGCTTCGCCCGTTCACAGGCGCGGGAGCGCCTGCTCCGCCTGCTTGAGGATCGGGGCTACCGGACCGGGGAACGTTTCATCTGCCCGACCATGCTGGGAGTGCCTTCCCGACGGCCCCGCTACTACCTGGCGGCGTCGCGAGGCGCGCTCCGACCTGCACGCCCCCTCCCGCCCTCCGGTTCCCGGCCGCTGTCGGACTTTCTGGACCCCGGCCTGCACGCCGTACCGCCCGAATATCTGCTGCTGGAACCGGAACTCGCGGCCCGCTTCGGCCGGGGACTGCGCATCCTGGACCCGCTGGACCCCCGGGCATACACCACCTGCTTCACCTCCGGCTACGGCAAATCACTGATGCACGCCGGCTCCTATCTGCGCTGCGCCGCCGGAGTACGCCGTTTCTCCCCGGACGAGATCGCCCGGCTGCTGCACCTGCCCCACCCCTTCCGTTTCCCGGAGAGTTTCCCCCTGCGCAAACGCTGGCAACTGCTGGGAAACAGCCTCTCGGTGCCCGCCGTGCGGGAACTCCTGCGAGACCTCCCCCTTGAGGGCTTTCCCACCCCGCAGGGTAATTGGAAGGCACGGGGTTGACCTTAGCCCCTGACTGACATATAAAGCGGTATGACTATCAACCACAATTTTCCCAACTGCGCCGTACCCGAGGAATTGCTTCACGAAAACGTTCTCCTCTGCTGCGGCGAAGACTGCGGGGAACTGCTGACAGCCATGGAGCGCGTCACCGGAGCCGCCCCCCGTAAGCCCGACCACGACTACCGGTGCTACCGCTTCTGGCAGGAGGAGCGCTTTACCCTCACCTGGAGCGGAATCGGCACCGGCTGCCTGGAACCGCTCCTGTTCGAGATACTTCACCCCGGCATCATCCGGCGCATAATCCTGATCGGTACCGCCGGAAGCACGGGCAGGCTCCCCTTTCCCAGGGGGGAGGCCCGGCTGATCCGGGAGGCCTGGCTGGGCGGCTCGGCGCTCAACCTCGGCGAAGAACACTCTGCTCTCGCCCCCCGGTACCCACTGCCCCCTTCACACTCCCTGCCGTGCGCTGCCATCGTATCCACCGATTTCTACTACGGCTTCTACCATGGGGATGACCCGCTCCGTCGGCAACTCCGGGACGCGGTTCCTTCCCTGCGGCGCGATGTGGCCCGGATCTATCCGCGGGTCGATCTGGTGGACATGGAGTGCGCCCAGTTCTACTGGCTCTGCGGGTTGCTGGGAGGGGACACCACGGCCTTTGCGGCCATCAAGGGGGCGGCCAACGCCGTGGATAAACCGGCTGAGCAGGGTTCCTTCGGCCCGCTCGTGCTGGAGAACTGTTTCGCGGCGGCGCTGGAGCTGCTGGGATGCTGATCCCCTTACCTCCCCCCCTTTCAGGCATCAGAGTTGCGGAAGAACGACGCAAAGCCATCGGCCAGGCTGACTTCCCGCGAAAAGAAAAAGACTGAGAGAGCTCCTTTTTGTCGGAAAGAAACGCCCCGTCATGCAAAACAGCGGCATTCATGAACCATGGCATGCGGACGCCAGCAGCAATTGTCGCGGACGCTTCAGGTAACCGGAGATGAGAAAAAAAATCGATCTTAAGACGTACAAGCGAAAAGGACTGTTCGAAGCCTTCAGGGACCGGGAGATCCCCTTCCTCTCAACCACCTGCAACGTGGATGTGACGAAACTGAGGGAATTGACCACAGAAAACGGGCATGGATTCTTCGTTTCCATCAGCTTTCTGATATCAAAGACCGTCAACCTTGTTCCGGAGTTCCGCCACAGGATCATAGACGGCGAGCTGTTCGAATACGAGAGGATCGACCCAGCCTATACGGTGCTGCTGGACGATGAAACCTTCTCCTTCTGCGATTCCCGCCATTACGAAGATTTCCAAGAGTACCGGGAACACGCCGAGGCCAGAATGCGGGAGGTCAGGGAGCGCCCAGATCAGAGCGTCGGAGACAAGAACCACATGTTTTTCATAACCAGCATTCCCTGGTTCAGCTTCACCTCTTTTGTTCATCCGTACTGCAGACTCTACGCTTCCATTCCCGTTGTTACGATCGGCGGGTATTTCGAGCAGGGGGGCAGACTGCTGGCGCCCGTTGGAGTGCAGGCCCATCACGGACTGGTGGACGGAATCCATCTGGGGAAATTTTACTCGCGTCTGGCGGACATGTGCCGCAATCCGGCGG
>CAZRPI010000124.1:0-4802 GCA_964601865.1 uncultured Pelobacter sp.
CAGCATGAAAACCGGGAGGGTTTTTGCTATGCTGCCGCGGTACCAAATCCATCTACCCAGGGCTTTACCATGGAACACGAAACGATTCTCGATCACCCCGCCCTCTCCGCGCGACTCTTCTACGCCTGGCCGAACCGGTTTCCCGATCCGTTCCATGTGGAGGGTAAGGCGGGAAAACTGGGGTGCTGGTGCAGCCGACCGTTTCCGGACGGTCTCACCATGGTTCACTTCCACGGCAACGCCGAAACAGTGGCCGACTACCTGGAGAGCTTCGCGCCCGCCATCGAGGCGCTGGGACTCAACCTGCTCCTGGCCGAATACCGGGGATACGGCATGTCCGCTGGCGAGCCTTCCATTACCGGCATATTCGATGACATACCGGCCATCGTGGCGGCGAGCGGCTCCGCCCCTTCAAAGCTGATCTTCTTCGGCCGCTCCCTCGGTTCGATTTTCGCGGCGCACGCGGCCCTCCTCTATCCCGAAGCGGCCGGACTGGTTCTGGAGAGCGGCATCGCGGAACCGCTGGAATGGATCCTTACCAAGATCGAACCCCGCCAGCTGGGCGGCACGCCGGATGAGCTGCGCCGTGAAACCGGGCGTCTCCTGAACCAGCGGGAAAAGCTGGCCAATTTCAAGGGAAGGACTCTGGTGATGCATACCAGAAAAGACGAACTGTTCGCCTGCACCCATGGCGTGCAGCTGCACGCCTGGGCTCCGGAACCGAAGGAGCTGGTCGTTTTCGAGCGGGGCTACCACAACAACATCATGGAGGTCAACCGGGAGCAGTATTTCAAACATCTGGGAAGACTCAGGGACCAGGTTTCTTCCTGAATGCGTAGTTTTCACCCTGCGGGAAGAAATGCAGAGCCTGCCGGGCAATATTCAGCGCCTCGCCAGTGCCTGCGCCGACATGCCGCGCGCTCTCTCGAAGACCACTTCTTGTTTCCTCAAGTCATGAAGTCAGGAATCTGCCACGCTCCACAAGCTGTGGGACCGGGTGTTTGCGGCATAATTCCGCATGCGCAACGCCGGTTGCTCACTTCACCTTTTTCCCCAGGACGCCGGTCATGCGCCGCAATGCGGGGGAAAAATCGTACGGGTCAAGCCGGACATCCAGGATGCAGAAACCTTCGCTGTAGTTCCGGGCCGCTTTCAAAGCCACTTCGAGCTGTTCTTCCGTTTCAACCTCAAACCCCCTGCCGGCGCCAAGCAACTCGGGGAGGCGCGCATACTGCCATGGATAAACGTCATTGAAACTCCCGTCCAGCATCGGTCTTTCGGTCCCGTAGCCATAATTGTTGAGCACGATGATGATCGGATTGAGATGGTAACGGGCGGCGGTCGAGACTTCCATCCCCGTCATCTGAAAGGCCCCGTCTCCGACCAATACCAGTGGGCGCAGAGTTGGGAGCGCCAGTTGGACCCCGAGGCTGGCGGGCACCGCAAACCCCAGCGAGGCGTAATACGCCGAAGACATGAATTCCGTTGCCCGGGGAATCGGCAAATCTCCAGCGGCAAACAGCGCATCGCCCGTATCGGCGATGACGAACGTGCCGTCGTCGAAAAATGTTTCCAGGCGCCGGAACAACCGCTCCACCGTGATCCTGGTATCGGGGACAGCCTGAAACGGGGTCGGCGCAGGTCTTTGAGGCAGCTCGGATGTCTCCCGGCGCCGGATACCGGCCTTTAAAAGTCCCAGCAGAAAACCGTTGAGATATACTCCGGGATAGGTGTGGTAGCGGATGGAGGTCTTTTCGCTGGTGGAATGGATTGATTTCCCCTTGTCGAGACGGGCGGTAAACATTCCGAGATCCAGGTCGGTCAGAAGAACCCCCAGGAGAATGATGCAATCGCTGTTCTCCACATAGTCTCTGATATCCTCCCGGCTCAGTCCCCCTTCGTACAGGCCGATATACCGTGGGTGGCGCTCGCTGATCGCCGACTTGCCCAGGAGGGTCGAAGTTACAGGAATATTCGTTTTCTCCACCAACTCCTGCAAGAGCTGGTGCATCCCGTAACGCAGCAGTTCCACACCGGCCACGATGACCGGCCGGTTGGCCCGGTTGATCATTTCCTCCGTTTCCAGCAGCGCCTCCCTGAACGGTTCCCTGTCCACACCGGGCTGCTGGAGCTTTTCCTCCCGCGGGACTATCTTCACGGCCACCATGTCGCGCGGAAGCTCGATGTAGACCGGACGCCTGTAACAGAGTGCGGCGGCCAGTACCCGGTTGATCTCCCGGCAGGCCGTTGCCGGGTTGTCCAGCACGGCTTGGGCGACGGTAAGCTGTTCAAAGACTTTCATCTGTGTATTGAAGTCCCTGACCTTGTGGTGCAGGAGGGGATTCCCCGACTGCTCCCTGAGACCCGGCGCCCCGCTGATCACAACCACCGGAGATTCTTCGGCATAGGCCTGGGCGGTGCTGTTCACCACCTTCAGCCCTCCCACGCCATAGGTAATGCAGACGGCCCCCAGACCGGCCACGCGGGCGTAGGCGTTGGCGGCAAACCCGGCGCCCTGCTCGTCACAGGTATTGATGATCCTTACCCTGCTCTCCTCCAACTGCTGGTAAAAGCCGAGCACGTAATCGCCCGGAATACCGAAGACGTGGTGCGCCCCGAGCTGATACAACCTGTGAATAAGGTATTCTCCGATCGTTATTTCAGCAGGTTCCATGGTATTCACCTCGCCGCCGCTGTCATGGAAAAAACACCAATCTCTGTAACCACTTGGCTCGTATTGCCTGTTTATATTTCCGATTGAGCCTCTTGCAAAAGTCCTTTTCACCCTTCGACATGCTCAGGGTGAGGACTCTACTTCGATAGCAGGTTCATATTCAGTTCGTGGTGACCCCTTCGACGTTGCTCAGGACAAGCCGGCCGAACCATTAACGGAATACTTCTGCAAGAGGCTGGATTTATAAAGTATATCAGAGTATGGCTTTTGTCTTGTCGTCTCACTACAAACATCTGGTGAATTTCTGAAAAAAAAACAAAAACCCCCTTCCGCACCGGGCGAAAGGGGGTTTTTGCAGACAGATGAAACTTGGAATTAGAGGTTTTTCTTCAGGGCTGAAAGCTGGGCGAAGTGTTTGCGCTCTTCCGAGATGATTTCTTCGATGACCTTTGCGTCATCGTCATTTACGAAGCCTTTCAGTTCGGTGTAGTACAGAACGGCGTCCATTTCCCTCTGGATGGCGAAATCCAGCGCGCTGACAACATCAAGGGTCTTGGAGAGTTCATTCTCGTGCGTGAAGAAAATCTTGTCGTCGATATACTGGTGGAGGTAGTTCAGATACTCACCAGGATAATCTTCGGTATCCTGATAGATCTCAACCTTGGCAAGGAATTTTTCAAATGTTTTCTTATGTTCATCTTCTTCGGAGGCCAAAAATCCGAACAACTTCTTTACCTCGCTGTTGTCGGCAAGATCTGCTGCCTTACGATAAAAGAGCCCACCATTCTCCTCCATGCGTAAGGCAAACTGCAAAACGTCACTGGCTGCAAAAATGCTCATTTGAACTCCTTCCGTATGCTGTAAATTTTTCGGCGTATAATACCATCACATTGGAAACCTGTCAATCGGCATTGAGCCAAATTGAGACGGGAAAGGACCAGGACGGAGAAAATAATCGGAGCCGCTCCCATCACGCATCAATTTTCGCAAAAGCCGCGCGGTTGCCCGCAAATGCCGAAGCCCGGGCGTGAAACTCGGGCTTCGGGACAAAAGCAGTTACATTTCCATTCCGCCTCAGTACATATTACTGAATGGCTGCCTGGGTCTTGACTCCGTAAACCAGTTCCGAAAAATATCTGCTGCCTCCGGAGCCGCTCCTGACGCCCGAGTTGCCCATCAGCACGGTCATGCCGTCGGCGCTGGCCCAACCGCTTACGGAGTTGGATTCACCATCGATCGTCATGTTGATGGCAAAGGCGCCGTTGGAAGCGACGGTGTAGGAACAGGCGGATGAAGAGTTTGACCAATTCTCCTCGGTTACCGTCCCGCTGCCGTTGTTGCCGCGGTATTCCGAGCCGCTGTCGATGATGGCGCAGCCGCCGGCGCCGTCGAACGTCGCGGTGATGCTATTGCCGATAAAATCATCTGGCCCACCGTTGTTCGTCAGATCAGCCAGGAAGGCGGTCTGCACGGCGACAAGCCGGAAGGCGCCGGAGAGGCTGGCTTCGGTCATGCTCTCACCTGCCTTGACGCCGTACGTCTTTTCTATCTCGTAGTCATTGCCGTCGCTCTTGTTGGTTACCGAAGTACCACCGATGAGGGCCACATTGCCGTCGGCGCTGGCCCAGCCGGTGATGATCGACGGGGTTTTTTCGCCTTCGGTCAGGGTGGTCAGCGTGAAGACACCGTTGGAAGCCACGGTATAGCTGCAGCTGGGCGAGTGAGTGCTGCTGGTCTGGTTGACGGAACCGGCGCCGAACATGCCGCGGTTGAATTCGTTGCCGCTGTAATTGACCGTACATCCCCCGGCGCCGTCAAAGGTTGCGACGATGTGGGCGCCGTGGAAGTATTCGCTGACGCTGGTGGGCGAGGTGTTGGTTGACTGCCAGAGTCCGCTCATCTGACCGACCAGGTTGTAGGTTCCCTTCATTGAGGCTTTGGTTATGGATGTACCGGCCCTGACTCCGGCGACCTGCCTGACCTCGTAACCGGTTCCGTCGGATTCCGCATATTTGCCGATCTCGCCGATCACGGCGGAGTTGCCGTCCCTGCTCACCCAGCCGGTGACCATCGTATCGCCGGTGGAGCTCTTGATGGTGAAGGCACCGGTGGCGTCATCCACGGTGTA
>CAZRPI010000124.1:4902-10125 GCA_964601865.1 uncultured Pelobacter sp.
GTTTTTCCCGTTGAATTCGGTGTTGACGTATGTGTTCCCCGAAGAGCCGGACTGCCAGAAACCGTGTTCGGTTTCGAACAGATTGTAGATGCCGTTCAGCCGCGCGCTCCCCGTGGGGAACGATGACTCGGTGAAAACGGCGACGATCTCCTGGTTCTCGGTGATGTTGGCAAGCTGGAGCTTGTACGCCCCGGCTGAGGGGAGGTTGACCACCGCGGCGCCGTTAACGGCAAGCGATGCGATCTTCATCCCCGCTGCCGGAGTTACGGTGAAAACCTTGCTCTGGCCGTACTTCACGTTGGAAAGGGAGGCGGGCGCGATCTTGCCCTTATCGTAGACCGTGCTGGTGACCGAGTAGGTGTTGATGGCGAACTGGGCCTTCAGGGTGTGTTTATTCACCACGCCACCGAAGGTATAGGAGTAGGAGGTGGGAGTCGTGGTGGTAACGGCGGGAAAATCACCCGGGGTCTTCCCGTCCACCAGGACCTTGGCGATGTGGTATCCGGTGTTGGCTGTGATGGCAAAGGACTGATCCGCGCCGTATTTAACGGGTCGCGGGCCGCTCGGCGTGACCGTCCCGCCGGCGTTGGCGCTGGCCACGATGGTCGGGTCCTTGGCGAACGTGGCGGCGATCTTGTGATTTGCACCGTCGTAGGTAAAGGTCTGCGTATAGGTGTTGTGATCCGCGGGAGTGTACGTAAGCGTGTCCGCCACCACCTTGGGCAGGTAGTAGCCGGAGTTCGACGAGTAGGTCACGGTTACCGGGGCGCCTTCCGCAAGCAGGTATTTCCCCGCCTTGGTCACCGTTCCGTTCACGGCAACAGTCCCTCCGGCGTTAGCCGCAACGGTCACGTAGTACGAAGCGGCAACCGCGGACGTGGCGCACAGCAACAGAATAGACGCCATGAGAAAAAAAACTTTCGCGCGCATTGATCCAATCCTCCTTTTCAGGTTCAAGACTTACAGGGACACTGTCTCCACGCTGCCATTTTTACCAAATTGTCACATGAAACGGCAAGTTACAACATATGCCCGACAAATAAAAAAAACGCCCGTGTCTCCCGGAACCGAGAAGGGCGCAAAACAAACATCTATATTGGCTCTCTTTTCGGTGGCCCGGCTGTCCTGCAACGAGGACCCGTGGTTTTGCGTCCCCAGGTTTCCCCGGGTTTGCTCTTACCAAAGAGGCTCTTCTACGTTTCATTAATTACTCTCGTCAACGTTCCCTGTCAAGATGCTTTTGCATACAAATAAAATGCTTCCCTTCCCTTTGCATTCTCACCAAACAGCCGTTATACTTTCGACATTGTCGGCATTCCCGCTCACGGACTCGCCCATGAACGATCCCGAAACAACGACACCGAGGGACACGGCCCCTTCCACGGGCGATCTGCAGTTCGCATTCCTGCGCCATCTCAAATACACCATTGCCAAGGACAAGTACTCAGCGACCCAGGCCGATCTCTATCTGGCGCTGGCCTACGCGGTGCGCGACCTGCTGGTGGACCGATGGCTGGATACCCAGCAGTCCTACTACATCAACAACGCGAAACGGGTCTACTACATCTCCATGGAGTTCCTGATGGGCCGTGCCCTGGGCAACAGCCTGATCAACCTGGACATGATGGACGAGTGGGAAAACGCGCTCAAGGAGATGGGGATCGACCTGGCGGTTCTCCAGGAATCGGAATGGGACTCGGGGCTGGGCAATGGCGGCCTGGGGCGGCTGGCGGCGTGCTTTCTCGATTCGATGGCCACCATGTCGCTTCCCGCCTACGGCTACGGCATCCGTTACGAATACGGCATGTTTTCCCAGAAGATAGCCGATGACGCCCAGGTCGAACTGCCGGACAACTGGCTGCGCTACAGCAACCCGTGGGAGTTCGGGCGCCAGGAGCATCTGCACATGATCCGCTTCAACGGCCGGGTGGTGGAATCCGCCGGAGAGAACGGCGAAGAGCGCCATGAATGGATCGAGACCAGCGACGTCATGGCCATGGCCTACGACTTTCCCGTACCGGGCTACGGCAGTTCCGCGGTCAACACCCTGCGCCTCTGGAGCGCCAAGTCATCCCGAGACTTCGAACTGGACTTCTTCAACCAGGGCAACTACATCGGCGCCGTCGAATCCAAGATGCGGACGGAAAACATCTCCAAGGTCCTCTACCCGGCCGATCACATCGCCGAAGGAAAGGAGCTGCGCCTGAGGCAGGAGTACTTTCTCTCCTCGGCCACCGTTCAGGACATCTTCTACCGCTTCCTGAAGAAGCACCGGGACTTAGACCTGCTGCCGGAAAAGGTCGCCATCCAGCTGAACGATACCCACCCCACCCTCGCCATTCCGGAACTGATGCGGATCCTGGTGGACGAGAAACGGCTGGACTGGGATAAAGCCTGGAGGATCGCGGTCAGCACCTTTGCCTACACCAACCACACGGTGCTGCCCGAGGCCCTGGAGACGTGGCCGGTATACCTGCTGGAACAGATCCTGCCGCGTCACCTGATGATCATCTACCTGATCAACGACCGTTTCCTGAAGGAGGTCGCGGCCCGCTATCCCAATGACATCGACAGGCTGCGGCGCATGTCCATCGTCGGCGAGGAGGGGCAGAAGCACATCCGCATGGCCCATCTGGCAATCGTCGGCAGCCACTCCGTCAACGGCGTGTCGGCCCTGCACAGCCGGATCCTGAAGGAGGAGCTGTTCCGCGACTTCCACGACATGTGGCCGGAACGGTTCAACAACAAGACCAACGGCATCACCCAGCGGCGCTGGCTGAAACACGCCAACCGCTGGCTCTCAGACCTGATCTCATCCAGGATCGGCAACGGCTGGATCACGGACCTGAACGAACTGGCCGGGCTTCGCGAACTGGCCGATGACCGGGATTTCCAGCAGCAGTGGATCGAAGTCAAGCAGGCCAACAAACGCCGCCTGGCGGAACGGATCCTCGGGCTGACCGGCATCCGGGTCTCGCCCGACACCATGTTCGACTGCCAGACGAAACGCATCCACGAATACAAGCGCCAGCTCCTGAACGTGCTGCACGTCATCACCCGCTACAACCGCATCAGGGCCAATCCGGCCGGGGCGATCGCCCCGCGCACCGTCATCTTCAGCGGCAAGGCGGCGCCATCCTACTTCATGGCCAAGCTGATCATCCAGCTGATCAACGCCGTGGGAAAGACCATCAACGGCGATCCCTCCGCAAACGGCCTGCTCAGGGTGGCCTTCGTCCCCAACTACAACGTGTCCCTGGCCGAGCTCGTCTTCCCGGCCGCCGACCTCTCCCAGCAGATCTCAACGGCCGGAACCGAGGCTTCCGGCACCGGCAACATGAAGTACGCCCTGAACGGCGCCCTCACCATCGGCACCCTGGACGGCGCCAACATCGAGATCATGGAAGAGGTGGGTGAAGAAAGCATCTTCATCTTCGGCCTCAAGTCGGATCAGGTTGCCAATCTGAAAAGAAGCGGCTACAATCCCCGGGAATATTACTACGCCGACCCGGAGCTGAAACAGGCAATCGACATGATTGCCCGGGGCGCCTTCTCTCCAGAAGACCCGGGCCGTTTCAGGGCGATCAGCGACAGCCTGCTGGGCCATGATCCCTACCTGCTGCTGGCGGATTACGCCTCGTACATCGAGTGCCAGGACAGGGTGGACCGGCTGTATCGCCACCCTTTCGAATGGGCGCGCGCATCGATCCTCAACACGGCGGGAATGGGCAGGTTCTCCAGCGACCGCACCATCGCGGAGTACGCCCGCGAGATCTGGAACGTCCACCCCGAAAGAATCAGCCGTCACGGTCGGCATACCCTGGTCTGAAAACATGAAAGAAAAACCACCCGGTCTCTGGGACACTGAAGAAGCCGTCCGTCCCACCACCCCGCCCCCCGCAACCGCTCCGCTGGCTGAACGCATGCGCCCCCGCACCCTGGCCGAATTCACCGGGCAGGAGCATCTGGTCGGCAAGGGGCGCATCCTGCAGCGCATGATCGAATCGGACTCCCTCTCCTCGCTCATTTTCTGGGGACCGCCGGGATGCGGTAAGACGACCCTGGCGCACGTCATCGCCAACGAGACAAAGGCGCATTTCATCTTCTTCTCGGCCATTCTCTCCGGCGTCAAGGAGATCCGCGAGATCTTCCGGGAGGCCGAGGGGTACGCCAACCGCGGCATCCGGACGATCCTTTTCATCGATGAAATCCACCGCTTCAACAAATCCCAGCAGGACGCCTTTCTCCCCTATGTGGAAAAGGGGATCGTAACCATCATTGGCGCCACGACCGAGAATCCCTCCTTCGAGGTGATCGCGCCGCTTCTGTCCCGCTGCCGCGTGCTGACCCTCAGGCAGCTGGAGCCGCGGACCATCGCCACGCTCCTGCGGCAGGCCCTGACCGACCGGGAGAGGGGGCTGGGGAGGCTGGAACTGGACCTGTCGGCTGAAGCCCTGGATTTTCTGGCCGAGCAGTCACAGGGTGACGCGCGGGTGGCCCTGAATGCGCTGGAGGTGGCAGCGGGACTGGCGCGGAGTCACGCCATTTCCCTCGACGACGCGCAGGAGGCGATGCAGAAGAAGGCCCTGCTCTACGACAAGGGGGGCGAGGAGCACTACAACGTCATTTCCGCCTTCATTAAGTCCATGCGCGCCAGCGACCCGGACGCGGCCCTCTACTGGCTGGCGCGCATGCTGGAGGCTGGCGAGGATCCGCTCTTCATCCTGCGGCGGATGATCATCCTGGCGGCGGAGGATATCGGCAACGCCGACCCGCGGGCGCTCCAGCTCGCCGTCTCGGCCATGCACGCCTTCCAGACCGTGGGCATGCCGGAGGGGCGCATCATCCTGGGGCAGGCGGTAACCTATCTCGCCACCGCGCCCAAATCCAACGCCTCCTACCTGGGCATTGACGCCGCCCTGAGCGAAGTCAGGAAAAGCGGCGCCCTGCCGGTTCCGCTCCATATCCGCAACGCCCCCACCAGGCTGATGAAGGATCTCGGCTACGGCAGGGATTACCGGTACGCCCACGATTACGAGGACGGATACTCCGGCCAGGAATGCCTCCCCGACGCCCTGGCCGGCCGGAAATTCTACGACCCCAGGGGTTACGGCTACGAGAAGAGCATCGTGGAGCGGATGGAATGGCTGAAGAGCAGGCTCGGGAGCGGGAAGAAGTAGACCCTGCCCTTCCGTGGGATTCCAATCGACGGAAAACTCTTTA
>CAZRPI010000125.1:0-9944 GCA_964601865.1 uncultured Pelobacter sp.
AGGCCGGATTCGACCCGTTCGAATTCCGCTACAAGAACATCTACCGCCCCGGCGCCACCACCCCCACCGGTCAGGAGCCTGAAGTATTCTGCTTCGAGGAGATGTTCAACCTCATGCGTCCCAAGTACCAGGATGCCGTGACCAGGGCGAAACTCCTCACCACCGATACGGTCAAACGCGGCGTCGGCGTCTCCCTCGGCATCTACGGCTGCGGCCTCGACGGTCCCGACACTTCCAGCGCCTGGGCTGAGATTCTCCCCAACGGCGACGTCATGTGCGGCAACTGCTGGCAGGACCATGGCCAGGGTTCCGACGCGGCAACGGTGGCCTTCGCCCACCAGACCCTGCGCGAACTCAACCTGAAGCCGTCGCAGATAAAACTCTGCATGAACGACACCAGTCTGACCCCCAACGCCGGCCCCTCGGGCGGCAGCCGTCAGAACGTGGTTACCGGCAACGCCATCGTCGCCTCCTGCCGTCTGCTCCTGGACGCCATGAGAAAGAAGGAGGGCGGATTCTACACCTATGACGAGATGGTGAAGGCCGGTATTCCCACCAAGTACGAGGGAAGCTGGACCACCCCCTGTACGCACCAGGATGACGACGGCCAGGGCAAACCGTTCTGCATCTACATGTATGCCCTCTTCGTCACCGAGGTATCGGTGGATATCACCACCGGCAAGGTTACCGTCGATCGGATGATCTACGCCGGCGACAACGGCACCATCACCAATCGTGGCACCGTGGACGGCCAGATCTACGGCGGTCTCGTTCAGGGTGTCGGTCTGGCCCTGACCGAAGACTTCGAAAAACTGGACAAGCACACCACCCTGATCGGTTCCGGTTTCCCGTTCATCAAGGATGTGCCCGACGACATGGAGCTGATCTATCTGGAAAATCCCCGTCCGGACGGCGCCTTCGGCCAGGCGGGCTGCGGCGAGGGGCCCCTCACGGCGCCGCACTGTTCCATCATCAACGCCATCCACGACGCCTGCGGCGTCCGCATCCGTTCAATCCCCGCCTACCCGGACAAGGTCCTCAAGGCCCTCAAATCCGAGAAGAAGGCGTATGATGTCGCCGACGCAGTTAGGGACGGCTACATGTCCCAGGGCGGTATAGACACACTGCCGAGCAAGAAGAAGTAGTTACCGCGCAGCAAACCGGTCGGGCCGGCTCAAAGAGCCGGCCCGACCTCCGCAGTATTTGGTTCTGGAAAATACTCCCCCTCCCATGATAGAAGATACAGTCTCGCCCGTCCGAAGGCGGTTTTACGGTGCACAACGTATACTGCCATCGCCTGAACAACGTGGGGTCCAGATCATGAACCTGACAACCGAAGACCGGAAAGAGTTGACCGGCGGCTGTTGCGGCAAACAGCTGGCAAAATCCAGGGGGAGTTTCACCTGTATGAGGGGAAGCTTCGAGGATGAACTGCCGGCGTGCGCCGAATGCGGGCTGGTTTTGATCTCCGGCGAACTGGCCAACAACAGGATGGCCGATGCCGGGCGGATTCCGGAAGACTAAGTAGCGCGATGCCATCAGCCATCCATGAATCGCCCCGTTTCAGGGAGGCAAGCGGTCCCACCCTGAGGCCGGGGGGCCTGGAACTCACGGAGCGCGCCGCGCTGCTCTGCCGCTTTCCCCCCGGAGCCGAACTGCTGGATGTGGGATGCGGGAGCGGCGTCACGGTCAATTACCTCCGCGACCGGCATGGCTGCAATGCCGGCGGCATCGACCTCTCTCTTGCTCTCATAAAAGAGGGATTGGAGCGGGATCCATCCCTGCCGCTGATGCCGGGCCGGGCCGAGGCGATACCGCTGGCCGACCAATCGCTGGACGGTATTTTCTGTGAATGCGTGCTCTCGCTGCTGGAGGATCCGGTCAGAGCCCTGAGGGAATTCCACCGCACCCTGCGGCCGGGGGGCAAACTGGTGATAAGCGATCTGTACCTGCGGCGACCTTTGGCGGATCCCGCCAATGCCCGTGAGGCCGTTCAAAACGCAGGGATAGCCTCCACCGTGGATATCCGCCTCTGGCTTTCCCGGGGAGGCTTCGGGGGTTCCCTGATCTGGGAAGATCACAGCCGGAAACTGACCGAACTGGCCGCCCGGATCATGTTGGCCCATGGCAGTCTGGATTGTCTTGCCGGGTTGTGCGACTGCTGGGAGGGAAGGCCCGGCTACTATCTGATGATAACGGAGAAACCGTGAGTCATGTATTTTGGGGTCCCATCCATCCCATAGATCTGATATGGCTTGTGGGACATGGAAAACACATGACTCGCTGTTATAAACAAAAGAGGCAACCACATGGACCACATGATGATACGAATGATGGAACTGGACTACAAGGGTTACTACTGCAGCCAGATTCTGGCGATTCTGGCCCTGGAAGCCCAGGGCAAGAGCAATCCGGACCTGATCAGCGCGTTGGGAGGGCTTGCCCACGGCTCGGGATTCCGTGGCGGATTCTGCGGCGCCCTCACCGGAGGGGCCTGCCTGCTGGCGCTGTTCGCGGGAAAGGGTAGCGACGACGAATATGAGGACGAGCGCCTTACCCACATGACGAGGGATCTGGAGGGATGGTTTGAAAAGGAGGTCGGCGGCCGCTACGGAGGAGTGAACTGCGAGACGATCGTCGGGGACAGGACCGAGATCAAACAGCGCTGCGGGGAGATCGTTGCGCAAACCTACCGGAAGGTGCTGGAGATCCTGACCGCGGCAGGCTACGACCTTTCCGAGGGACGGCCCGGACGCTGAAAATGACTCACCTGACACCACTGGAACCATGGATAGCGGCAAAGATCGGCCTGAAAGGCGGAGAGCCGCTTACCCGCTCCGCACTCGCGGGATACCAGCTGTCCAGGCTGCGGGAAACCGTCGCATTTGTGAAGAAGCACAGCCCCTTTTACAGGCAGCTGCTGCGCGACATCCCCCCACCGGACTCACTGGAGGATCTGGCCTGTTTCCCATTCACCACGCAGTCTGATCTTCGCGAGGACGATCAGCGCTTCATCTGCGTATCCAGAGGAGAGATCGAACGGGTGGTGACCCTGCGCAGTTCGGGCACAACCGCCCCCGCGAAGCGTTTGCACTTCACGGCCGAGGACCTGGAACTGACCGTGGATTTTTTCCACCACGGCATGGGGACCATGGTCGAGCCCGCCCAGAAGGTACTGATCCTCATGCCGGGTGAGCTACCGGGAAGCGTGGGCGACCTTCTGGCCAGGGGGCTCGCCCGCATGGACGCTCAGGCGATCATCCATGGCCCGGTCATCGACGCTGGAGCCGCGCTCCGCGCCGCCATCGAGGAAGAGATCGACTGCCTGGTGGGCCTTCCGGTTCAGTTACTGGGCCTGGCGCGCCACCCGGCTGCCGCAGCGCTCGCCCCGGGCCGGCTCAAGAGCATTCTGCTCAGCGCCGATTACGCGCCCGCTGCCGTGGTGAATGCCCTGTCGAGAACCTGGAATGTCCCGGTTTTCGACCATTACGGCATGACCGAGATGGGACTCGGCGGCTGCGTGGAGTGCCGCCATCGCAGCGGCTACCATCCCCGGGAGGCGGATCTCTACTTTGAAATCGTCGATCCTCAGACCGGACAGCCACTGCCCGACGGCAATGCTGGTGAAGTGACGTTTTCGACGCTGACCCGACGCGGGATGCCGCTGATCCGCTACCGCACCGGCGATCTGGCTCGTTTCCTTGTCGAGCCCTGTCCCTGCGGCACGGTGCTGCGTCGCATGGAACGCATCAGGGGGAGAACTGCGGGATCGGTGCGCCTGGCAGGCGGAGGACGGATAGGTTTGGCCCAGCTGGATGAGGTCCTGTTCCCCCTCCCCTTTCTGCTTGATTATCAGGCAGGGTTGACCACCGAAAACGAAGGGGAAGTACTGGCTATCAGGGTTAAAATGAGCGGTATGGCAACGGAGGAGACTCTCGGAGCCATACGCCGTTCACTCCTGTCCCTTCCCGCTATTGATTCCGCGCTGTCGTCGGGAATCCTGAGTCTGGACGTTTCCACAGTTGACAGTCCCGCTCCGGCGGCGTTCGCCAAAAGGGCCATAAACGACCGGAGAGGAAAGCCATTGTTTGGTTCTGTCAAAAGTTCATAAAAGCGAGGGTAAAGAATGAAAAGCCGAACCACTGAGCGCGCAGAGGGAGTGAAGGCCCCAACAGTGAAATTTGCCCCCAAAACAAGAAGTTCTCCGTCTGCTCAGTGGTGAAATTTTGACAGTAACATTGTTTTCGCAGGGAGAAAATATGAAGACCAATTTTGCGGCCCTGATTCTTTCGGCCGGATATTCATCACGCATGGGAGAATTCAAGCCCCTTTTGCCGCTGGGAGACTTGTCCGCGCTGGAGCGGACGGTGACACTGTTCAGAACGGCAGGCGTGGAAGATGTGCGTGTCGTCACGGGACACCGTTCGGAAGAGCTGAAACCGGTGCTGGAACGCCTAGGCGTCAGGATGATTGTTAACAACCGTTACCGGGAAGGGATGTTCACCTCGGTAATGGCGGGAGCGGAAACCATCGGCAGGGATATTGACGCCTTTTTCATGCTCCCGGTGGACGTTCCTCTGGTCAGACCCGTCACGATCCGCTGGCTGGTGAGGGAGTACAGCCTCGAAAGCGGGGACGTGCTCTATCCGTGCTACCAGGAACAGCGCGGCCACCCGCCGCTGATCGCGGGAAAGCACGCCGGTGCCATCGCGGCCTGGCCGGGAACGGACGGTCTCCGCGGCGCGCTGGCCCAGTGGGAATACGGCGCAAGGGAGATCGAAGTCCCCGACGAACACGTTCTCACCGACATGGACACACCCGAAGCCTACCGGGAGCTGACGGATAAGGTCAATCGCCATGAGATCCCGAACGAGACCGAATGCATGACCATGCTGAACAGGATCGCCATCGACCCAGAAATCATCAGCCATTGCCGGACCGTGGCGGATCTTGCGGTGACGTTCGCGGAAAAGCTGAACCGGCGGGGTTATGAAATGGATCCTGAACTTCTGGCCGCCGCGGGTCTTCTGCACGATCTTGCCAGAACCGAAGCAAACCACGCCCAGGCAGGCGCGCGCATGCTGCGGGAGGCGGGTTTCGGAAAGGTTGGCGATCTGGTGGCCGAGCACATGGACATCACGCCATCCGATGGGGAGAGGCTACGACCGAGGGACCTGCTGTACCTTGCGGACAAGCTTTCGCAGGGGGATCGGCGCGTGACCCTGAAGGAGCGTTTTCAGAAAGCGCTGGAGCGCTATGCCAACGATCCGGTCATTTCCCGGAAGGTGACTGAACGACTTGAAAAGGCCATCACCATTCAGGCGCGCCTGGAAACCGCGCTGGGATGTTCCCTGGCGGAAATGATCGGAGAGCCATGAGCGAAAACCTGAGCAGATCCCGTCCGACGACCGTCTTTCTCATGCGCCATGGCGACATCCGTCAGGACGGCATCAAACGCTACATAGGCCAGGCCGACCTGGCGCTCAACGAGGTTGGCCGCGCCCAGGCAATAAGCTGGCGGAAAGAATTGGCCGAAATATCATTTCAGCGCATCTACTGCAGTGACCTGAGCCGGTCCTACGAAACCGCCTGCATCATTGCGGAAGGGAGGGATACGCCGGTCCAGCCCTTCCCGAAACTGCGGGAGATCAACCTGGGCGCGTGGGACGGTCAGGCAATCAACGAGGTTCGTGCGCTCCACGCCGGAGAGTATGAGAAGCGCGGCGCGGACATGGTCTATTACCGTCCTCCGGCCGGCGAGTGTTTTGCCGATGTGGCCGCGAGGGTCATTCCGCTGTACGAGGAAATTGTGCGCAATGCGTCCGGCAATCTTCTGATAGTGGGGCACGCCGGCGTCAACAAGGTCATCCTCTGCCATATTCTGGGCATGCCGCTGAAAAATCTTTTCAGGCTGCGCCAGGATTACGGCTGTCTGAATGTGATAGACTACGAAAAGAGCCGTGTGCGGCTGCGGGAGATGAATCTGGACAGTCTGGCCCTGAGACGGGTCATTACCGAGGCGATGGAGAGGCAGGAACACTTTCCGACCATGAACGAGGAATCTCCGTCCCGCTCCGGCGCCGGAAATAACGGCGGCCATAAGGGACAGCTGCTCACACTCGAAAACGACGTACCGGAGTAGTCCACGGCATCACGCCCGAATCGGCATCCCATCATCACTGACCGAAATTTCAGACAACGGGGCAATCACCCCGTATGTACACAGGAGCATTTCCATGAATCCAAACAAGACGAGCCAGCTCAATCTCTCCGGCAGTTTGTGGTTCAACCGCAACGACCGCAAATTCCTGTGCGGGGACCGGATCAATCTGCTGGAAAAAATCGATGAACTCGGTTCCATCACCAAGGCGGCAAAATCGGTCGGAATCTGCTACAAAACCGCCTGGGACATGGTCAGCCTGATCAACAACCTCGCGGAGAAACCCCTGGTCGACAGCCTCACCGGAGGGAGAGGGGGAGGCGGTACCTGCCTGACCGAGGAGGGAAAACGGATCGTGGCGCATTTCAGGATTATCCAGGAGGATCTGCGCAAATACCTGAACAGCCTGGAGGACAAACTGGGGGACACGGAAAGTCTGAGCAAATTTCTCCTGAGAAACTCCATGAGGGTCAGCGCACGGAACACTTTTGTGGGCGAGGTTGTCGACATTACCAAAGGGGCGGTTAATTCCGAGGTGACCCTGCAACTGAGGGATGGTGTCAAGCTCGTTTCGGTCATCACCAACGACGATGTGGAAAGGCTTGAGCTTTCCCAGGGAATGGACGCCTACGCCATGGTCAAGTCAAATTCGATTCTCGTCGGAACGGACCTGCGCGACAAGAAAATCAGCACCCGCAATATCTTTAACGGCGTGGTTGCCAGAGTCATCCGGGGAGCAGTCAACACCGAGGTGGATGTGGAAATCGTCGGCGGCACGATCATCAGCTCCATAATCACCATCGACAGCGCCACCGGCCTGGACCTGAAGGAGGGTGACCAGGTGTGTGTCCTCTTCAAGGCGTCGGACGTCATGCTGGGAGTGAACTGACCCTGAAAACCGACTTTTGACATTCTGGCGCTGTATAATAGTTTCTATTTTGCTTGCATTGAAACGGGTGTTGTCATAAAAAAGGGCAATTCAATGAAAGAGGAGGATGTAACCAATGAAGTCTGTTTCCAGAACAATTACCGCCGTTATCTGCCTGCTCCTGCTGGCAGTTCCCGCTTTTGCCGGTGATGTACATCTTTCGATCGCCGCCAGCCTGAAGGAGGTCATCAACGAACTCTCCGCGGCCTATGCCAAAAGCAACCCCAGCGTCAGGTTCGTGAAAAACTTCGGCGCTTCCGGCGCCCTGGCAAAACAGATTGAAAACGGCGCGCCGGCGGATATCTTCATCTCCGCCAACCTGGAGTGGATGGATTACCTGAAGAGCAGAAAACTGGCCGACACGGGCAGCATCGGAACCTTCGCCTACAACACGCTGGTCTTTGCCGGCGTTACCGCCAGGGTATCATCCCTTGAAGATCTTTCCGGACTGAACAGGATCGCCATCGGCAGCCCCAAAAGCGTTCCCGCCGGCGAATACGCCACGGAAGCCCTGAAGAAGGCGGGACTGGGCAAGAAACTGGAAAAGAAGTTCGTCATGGCCAAGGATGTGCGCGAATGCCTGATGTACGCGGAAATGGGCGAAGTTGACGGCGCCTTCGTCTACCGGACGGACGCCCTCCAGGCCAGAAAGGCGAAAATTCTTTTCACCGTGCCCCAGAAGCTTTACCCCAGGGTAACCTATCCCATGGCGCTGACGGTATCCGGTGCCAGAAACGCCGATGCGGCCGGATTCATGCGTTTCCTGCGCAGCGGAGCCGCGAAACCGGTGCTGTCAAAATATGGATTCGACACCAAATAACCTTCTCCATCACGGAAATTCGTGTATCTCATTCTTCATGCCATGGTAGAGACGCAGTGCAATGCGTCTCTACGGCAAAACATCGTGCAGCCTGCCAGAGAAGAGCATGCTTTCCCTGACCACCACCGACATTGACGCCATCCGTCTCTCCCTCCAGGTTGCCGTGGCGGCGACGCTGATTTCACTCCCCTTGGGTTTCTGCGCGGCCTACCTGATCACTTTCATGAATTTTCGCGGCAAACTGATGCTGGAAGTGCTGATCAACCTACCCCTGACGCTGCCGCCGGTGGTTGTGGGCTATCTTCTTCTCCTGCTGCTGGGCAGGAACGGCTGGGTGGGAGAGATCCTCGACAGCCTCGGAATCCGGATAATCTTCACCCTGAAGGCAGCCATCATCGCCTCATCCGTCGTGGGTTTTCCGCTCCTGGTGCGTTCAGCGCGCATCGGCATGGAATCCATCGATCCCCACCTGATTCAGGCTTCGCGCACCCTTGGCGCGCGCTGGTATGATACCCTGCTGACCGTGATTCTGCCGCTCTCCCTCCCCGGTCTTCTGGCAGGCTCTTCGCTCATGTTCGCCCGCAGCCTGGGGGAATTCGGCGCCACGATCATCGTTGCCGGCAACATTCCCGGCATAACCCAGACCCTGCCGCTGGCTATCTACGATTACGCCGCCTCCCCGAACAGCGAAAGAATGGCGCTATCCCTCTGTCTGGTTTCCATATCCATATCGGTGCTGGTGCTGTTTCTGCATGAACTGCTGCACAGGAAGATGACCCGGAAGAACTGACATGAAACTGGAAATGGCTGTCGAAAAAAGATTCAGTGGTTTCGAACTCTCGCTGGATTTTACCGTCGAGGGGGACAGAATCGGTCTCTTCGGTAAATCCGGCGGAGGAAAGTCGACGTTGGTGCATCTGCTGGCGGGTCTTTTGGAGCCCGACAGGGGAGAGATCAATCTGGATGGAAACTGTTTGTACAGCAGTTCGAGAGGCATCAATCTCCCCCCCGAACGGCGCCGCACCGCCATCGTATTCCAGCAGCACTGTCTCTTTCCCCACCTGAGCGTCAGGAACAACCTGCTCTACGGGTTCAGACGCTGTCCCCCCGACCTGCGCGGGATCGATTTCGACGTCCTTGCGGCCCTTCTGAAAATCGGCAATCTTCTGGATCGCGGCATCACCAATCTGTCCGGAGGCGAGAAACAGCGGGTTGCCCTGGGGCGGGCGATCCTTGCCAGCCCCAGGCTGCTGTTGATGGACGAGCCGCTGTCCGCGCTTGACGACGGGCTCAGATTCCAGATCATTCCCTATCTCAAAAGCGTAAGC
The DNA here is from genome assembly GCA_964601865.1 of uncultured Pelobacter sp. Classification (GTDB taxonomy): domain Bacteria; phylum Desulfobacterota; class Desulfuromonadia; order Geobacterales; family Pseudopelobacteraceae; genus Pseudopelobacter. The sequence continues at coordinate 9,237 of CAZRPI010000125.1, forward strand.
GAAAAATTCGGCATTCCGTATCTGTTCATCTCCCACTCCATGACCGAGATGAGATTGATGACTGACAGGGTGCTGGTTGTGGAAAGGGGGCGTATTGCACGGCAGACAACCAGCGACCAACTGGCCCGGACCGCAATGGGGCAGGATTCGAGAGGTTTCATGAATCTGCTGGAGCTGAGCGCCATGACCGAACGTGACGGCCTCTGCGTATTTCAATGGTCCGGAGGGGAACTGATCCTTTCGGCTGGCCACGGAGACGCGACCGGCGGTCTGTTCGAGCTTTCGTCAAAAGACATCATCCTGTTCAAGAAGCATCCGGAGGCGATCAGCGCCCGAAACCTGCTTGAGTGCAGGATTTCATCGATCTTCGCAAGCGGTTCGAGGCTGGGTGTGGAACTGGAGTGCGGCGGAGGGAAACTGCTGGCCGAGATCGTGCCGGAGGCGGCGCGCGAACTGGGCATCATCGAGGGTTGCGTCGTCTTCGCGGCAATCAAGGCATCCGCCTTCAGGAGGCTTTCAGCCACCGAGGCGCCGTCAAGCATGGATTGACACGGAAGGCCCCGGACTTGGAGATCCAGGGCCATCCGGAGATTGCATCTCGGGGTGCGGTCAATACGCGTAGAGCACTTCGAGATGCGCCGTAGCGCTGGTATCCCCGACTCTCCTCCCCTGGGTCTCTATGGTGTACAGATAGGGCATATGCTGCGG
>CAZRPI010000126.1:0-9873 GCA_964601865.1 uncultured Pelobacter sp.
CCAGCATACGGTCTATCTCGGTACGCGCTTCCTGCTCGGGGGTGGGAGACACTCGATCCGCTCCTGGAGAACTGCGTCAAAAACAATACATTCAACCTGTTTACACCAGTTAGCGCGTTGTTTCAATTAGAACTTCAAAAGATTACCCAAAACACTTGTTCGGATAATGATCAGTGCATATCGTGCAACATCTTACTAAAACAAGTGGTTGAAGCAAGCATCGACTGAACGGAAATTTTCTACGACAAAAACAAAAAAGGGCTTGCAGCTAAAACCTGCAAGCCCTCTGATTTTATTGGCGTCCCCGAGACGATTCGAACGTCCGACCCCTTCCTTAGGAGGGAAGTGCTCTATCCTGCTGAGCTACGGGGACAAGTGAAGAGAAAGATATATATACCAGAGTCGCCAGCCTCTTTCAACCAATTTAGCAGGAACTGCGCCGTCAAACCGGCATCACCGGCCGATCAACTGCGCCGATGCAGTATCAGAAGCTGAGGAGCGAGAAGACCTTCCCCTCCGGAAGCTTCTTGCGTCCGTGGAGGAATTTAAGTTCGGTCATGAAACAGCACTCTTCTATCTCGGCCCCCATATCGCTGACCATGTCAACCACCGCCGCCATCGTACCGCCGGTGGCCAGCAGGTCGTCCGCGATCAGGACCCGTTCGCCCTGCTTGATGGCGTCCCGGTGGATCTCCAGGGTGTCGGTGCCGTACTCCAGTTCATAGCTCTTGCTGTAGGTTTCCGACGGCAATTTGCCCGGTTTGCGGACCAGAACCACACCCGCTCCCAGCTTGTAGGCCAGAGCGGCGCCGATGATGAAACCGCGTGCCTCCACACCCACAACCTTATCGATGCGCTTGCCCACATAACGGTGGGAAATCAGATCGATCATGCGCTGGTAGGACTGGGCATCCTGCAGCAGGGTAGTGATATCCTTGAATACAATTCCCTTTTTGGGGAAATCGGGGATGTCACGGATGACGCTCTTCAGATCTTTCATAAGATGTTGATCTCCTTGTGTTTTTACTCGAACTGTTTGTGTCCGGATTACGCCCGGCCCGCCATCAGGTCGGCTTCATGCTGTTGAACAGTTTTTCCAGCGACTTTGATTCGATCTGCCGGATACGCTCGCGCGTGACGCCGAAACTCTTGCCAATGGTGTCAAGCGTTTGCGGTTCCCTGTCATCCAGGCCGAAACGAAGGGCAAGGATCTGCTGCTCGCTCTCGCTCAGATCCTTGAAGTGCTCCGCGATCTGTTCGAAACGGTCGATGTTCTCGAGCAACTCGGACGGGGATACCACGGACGTATCCTCGATGGTATCGATCAGAAAATAGTCGCTCCCCTCACCTATGGGCGCCTCCATGGAACAGGTGCGGCGCAGCAGGGTCATCAGCCTGCGGATGTAGGGGAGCTTGACATTCATCCTTTCGGCGATTTCGTGGGCGCGCGGCTCCCGCTGCAACTCCTGGGAGAGCTTGCGGGTGATCTTTGCCATCCGGTTGATGTCGTCGGAGACATGGACCGGCAGGCGGATGGTACGGGACTGGTTCACCAGGGCCCGGTCGATGGCCTGGCGTATCCACCAGGTCGCGTAGGTGGAAAAGCGGCACTCCTTGGCGAGACTGAAACGCTCAACCGCCTTGATCAGACCCAGATTGCCCTCTTCGATCAGGTCCAGGAAGGGGAGACCGCGGTTGATGTAGCGCTTGGCGATCTTGACCACCAGCCGCAGGTTCGATTCGATCATCTTGTTGCGGGCAGCCATGTCGCCGGTCTCAATCCGGCGCGCCACTTCCTTCTCCTGTTCGGGGGTCAGAAGCGGGGTGCGCTGGATATCCCGGAGGTAGATCTTGATGGCGTCATCGAAACTTTCAAGAACCGTGGCGGGGAGATCCTCATCGGCCGTTTCGTTTTCGGGCTCTTCCTCGTCGAATACCAGCGGTTCTTCCGGTTCGTCCGCAGCCAGCTCAGCATCAATCGGGCCTTCATCGACCGAGAAACCATTGTCCTGCAGAGATTCGTCCCTTTCCATCAGTCATTTCCCCCTTACCAGATGTACCTTCCCGCTACCACCCCTGCTTCCCGATGAGCGGCACGAAGCGGCAGTTAACGGAAAGAATCGTTTCAAACGCGCCGTCCTCTTTTTTCAGGATCTTCAGCAACCGCTGTTCCGTTTCATTTCCCACCGGAATCACCAGACGGCCGCCGACGGCCAGTTGCGCGGTCAGCACTTCCGGAACCGTCGGGGCGCCAGCGGTCACAACAATGGCGTCGAAGGGCGCCTCCTCCTCCCACCCGATGGGACTCCCCTCGCCGTCGTTGATTCTCAGCATGACGTTGAACAGCCGCAGGGAGTCCAGGCATTTTCTGGCCCGCAGGGCCAGCGGCCGGATGCGTTCGATCGTATAGACCCGGTCCGCCAGAAGCGCGAGAATCGCCGTCTGATACCCGGAACCGGTGCCTATTTCCAGGACCTTTTCCGTTCCGGTCAACTCCAGCAGCTCCGTCATCAGGGCAACGGTATGGGGCTGGGAAATGGTCTGTTTTTCCCCGACCGGCAGCGAGGAATCGCTGTAGGCCCGGCTGGCCATGGCCTCCTGAACGAAGATGTGCCGGGGGATCTTCAGCATCGCCTCAACCACCCTGGCGTCCGCAATCCCCCGATCCACTAGCTGTTCCCGGACCATCTTCCTGCGCGCGATATCAAAATTCATTCGATGCTCCGGCCACGGGGATCGGACTGCTGCGGCCGACCGCCCGTGGGCCGCCGGGATCAGAACTCCCAGGCGGCTATTACTTTCATGGACTCGTAGTTGGTCAGATCAAGGTGCAGAGGGGTGATGGATACATGGTTCCTGTTTATGGCGTGGAAATCCGTACCCTCGTAGTCGTTGAAGTCGGCCTCTCCGCTGCCGATCCAGTAGTATTTGCGGCCGCGGGGATCGACCTTGCCCACCACGTTCCCCACGAAGGAGCGTTTTCCCTGGCGGGTGACCAGCGGCGGTCTGATCTCCTCCGCCGGACAATTGGGGACATTGACGTTGAGAAACGTGTCCCTGGGCAGGCCGTTGGCCATGACCTGACGGACGACGCGCACCGCAACCCGGGCAGCAACGTCAAAATGCCCCGTGCGCTCCAGGGTGGCCAGGGAAACGGCAATGGCCGGAATTCCCATCAGCGTGGCCTCTATGGCCGCGGCGACCGTTCCGGAGTAGGTGACGTCATCCCCGAGGTTGGCGCCATGGTTGATTCCGGAGACCACCATGTCGGGACGGAACGGGAGCAGGCTGTGGATGCCCATGTTGACGCAATCCGTGGGCGTGCCGTCCACGGCGTAGAAACCGTCGCGCAGCTCGAAGACCCGCAGGGGGGAATTGAGCGTCAGGGCGTGGCTGACCGCGCTCCGCTCCTGATCCGGGGCGACGACGGTCACCTCGCCCAGCTCCCCCATGGCCGAAGCCAGGGCCAGGATGCCCGGGGCGTGGATACCGTCGTCGTTTGTGACCATAATGTGCATGGGAGTATGCTCGACAGGTGGATTTTTGTGTCTTCAGAACCGGCTCGCGCCCATCCGGAAACTCCGGATGAAAACCAGCCAGTTATGGCAGATATTTTCATAAAAATCAAGGAGCCGTGAGGGAGCGGCGCCAACGGCATGCGCCTGAACGCGTGGCGCCCTCCGGGCGCCATCAGGGACGAAACGGGTCCGCGTCATGAAATCCTGGAACCGTGATGCCGGAATGCCGCAGTTTCCGGAAGAGCCGGGGTCCGTCCGCCGCCGTGCCGCTGGTATATCCAGAAGCGCAAAGGCAGAGGCCTTCCGGACTAGCGGAGGCATGGAGGCATCACGATTCCGGGAAAACCCGACTCCCCCTCCGCGGGCCTGAAAAAACGGAGCAAGCATCCGGGTTGATTACAACTGCTTTAGATGATACAAAATGCGGATGCCCGACGCGACGACACAACTTCCCCCTCCCCTAAGCATGCTCCGAGAGACCGAACCGGGCCTGTTGTACTATCTTGCCTCAAAGCCCAACATGATCCGGGCAGTGGACCGCTGCAACAGAAACATCGTCGCCCGCGTGGAGTGGAGCGGCCCCGGAGCTTCGATCCTGAAACTTGTCTGCGAGGATGGGGCGCAGGTTACCATGAGCGCGGAGGAACGGCTCGTTCCGCACTGCGACTGCCTCAACTGGACGAAAAACTCCCAGTGCATGCATGTGGTAACCACCTGGATCCAGCTCAAGCGCCTTTTATCCCCCAAATCGTTCAACCAGATAAGGATTGACGGCTGGGTGCTGCGCGACCTGGGCGATCTGATCGGCTTCCCCCCCGCGGACGGGAAGCCGGAGGGGAAGAAAGACCGGGCGGCCGTAACGAAGAGAGGCGGCGGCAAACCGGCGGCGCACTTTGGCAAGATCCCGGCGGAGCGGAGGAATATCCGCCCCTCCCTGGCCCGGATCATAAAGGAAATGCCGATCCGTTTCGTGCTGGAAGAGCGCTTCGGCAGACTCCGCGGCGCCTTCAGAAGGGGCATGGAGGAGATCAATCGCTGGACCGTCGACGTTCCCGGTGATGTGCTGCACTTCATGCGGCGCTTTCCCTTTTTCGATGCCCGGGTCCGTTATCTCTCCGCCATGCTGGAGGCCACGAAAAGCGCCTATCCGATCGTGTTCCTTGAAGAATCGGGGCGCGAGACACCACTGGACCTGAAATCCGATCCTCCCTGGCGGGCGTGTCTCGCGTTTACGCTGGAGGGAGGTCGGGTGACGGTCTCGCGCACGTGCAACGGCCATACCCCCCCGCCAGAAAATCTGGTAATCACCGAAGAACTGCTGATCGATCTGGACGGAGGCTCCATTCATCCGTTAACCAACCGCGCCGTATGGGGTATCTGGAAAGACATCCGGGAATGGCTGCTCGCCCCAGACGAAAAATACATCGGTAATTATTTTGACGGCGAGGGCGACGGGACCCTCGCGGAGAGCACCGACGCGGAGGCAGGATTCGAATCCGGCGATGAATCGCGACTGGTGGGAACGAACCGGATCGACACGACCCTTGAGCGCTTCAACACCCTGGCATTGCGGCTCACACCGGGGATGATCCCGGGATTCGGCGATACGGTTTTTTTCTTCCACGATACCGAAAGGGCGGACCCGGCCGCATTCTCCCACCCCTCCTACCGCCTTGAGCTGAACAGCCTTGCTGAAACCGGCCTTGTTAAACTCATCCCGCTGGTAACCTTCGAGCCGGGATCGTACACCTTTTCCAGCGATCTGTTCCGCTATTTCAACCCCTGGTACCGGGACAACCTCTCCCCTGCGCTCAAGGCAAAAAAACGGGTCCGGACCATCGTGGAAACCTGCTTCAAACTGGCGGACGCCGGCACTCCCACGGAGCGGAAGAGCATAATCCGGACGGCCCTGGGCGGCCCGGATTACGTCAAGCGAAGCGTCAAGAACGACGCGCGCCAGCTACTTAACACCTTCGCCGACGACCTTCTCAAGAAACCGCTGATGATCCAGGCGGGAGCGGACGGCTGGTATTTCGCCGCAGACGACCGGATGATCCAGTCGCGGCTGATGAGGATCCTGTACGAGTTCTTCGGCACCGTTCTGTTCGAGGCGTGGCGACCTCCGGGCGAAATCACCCACCAACTGGGGGAGGTGCTGGCCGTACTCCCCTCCCTGGCAAAGCGCCTGCAACAGGATGGTTTTCAGCTCACCATGGACGGAGAGCCGCTGTCGCATGCCGTCTGGGATTTTTCACTGGACGCCACGTCCAGCACCCTGGACTGGTTCGAGCTGCGGCCGGAGATCCGCTGCGACGGGGAACTGCTGGGCGGGGAGGAGTTGCGCCAGCTCACGGACGTCGGAATGCTCCGCCGGGAGGGGCGTCTGATCCTGATCGACGAGAGGAACGCGGGGATACTGGCCATGCTGGCGGGAACCATACCACAGCCGAAACGGGGGAAGAAGGCGGCTCACCAGGTTACCCGGATTCCACGCCTCCAGATTCTGGACTGGCTCCAGCTGCGCAGCCATGGAGTAACCGTCCGTCTGTCGCCCCGTGACGCGGGGGTGATGGAGAGCCTGCTGAACTTCGACTCGATCCCGGAACGCCCCCTCCCTCCGACGCTGACCGCAACCCTGCGTCCCTATCAGCGTGATGGATACCGGTGGCTCGCCTTCCTCTACGAGCATCGCTTCGGCGCATGCCTGGCGGACGACATGGGACTGGGCAAAACCGTCCAGGGGATCTCGCTGCTGGCGGGAATCAACGACGGCGCCATCACCGATGCCGGGGAGCCCCATGCCCCCCATCTGATCGTGGTGCCTCCCTCACTGCTCTTCAACTGGGAGAGCGAGGTCGCCCGCTTTTTCCCGTCGGCCAGATGCCTCACCTACGGCGGCCAGAGGCGCTCCTGCGACAACTTCGGCAATTTCCACATAATTCTTACCAGTTACGGCATCATTCAGCGCGACATCGAAAAACTGGCAGCCATCAGATTCAACGTCATCATCTTTGACGAGGCACAACTGGTGAAAAATCTGAGGGCCGCCACCACGGGCGCCGCCCGGAGACTGGTCGGCGCCTTCAAGCTGGCCCTGACCGGAACTCCGGTGGAAAACCGAATCGAAGAATACTACTCCATCATGGACCTCTGCCTCCCCGGACTCCTGGGCTCGCCGGAGCAGTTCCGGAACCTGGTCGTCAATGGCGGGCAGGGGGGGATGGACATCCTGCGGCGGCGCACCCGCCCCTTCGTGCTCAGACGCGACAAAAACCTGATCGCCGCGGACCTTCCGGAAAAGATCGAGCACGACATCCGCCTGGAGCTCTCCCCCAGGCAGAAGGTCCTCTACCAGCGCACCATCGAGGAGGTGCGCGGCCGCATCGACGAGGCCTTTGCCAGCCGTTCGGCCGGGCAGGCCCGCATCATTGCCCTGACCGCCCTGCTGCGGTTGCGCCAGATCTGTCTGGCGCCGTCACTGGCGCTGGAGGGCGGATCGGACAGTTCCCCCAAACTGGACTTTCTCGTGGAACAGCTGGCGGAACTGAGGGATGAGGGGCACAGCGCACTGGTGTTTTCCCAGTTCACCTCCTACCTGGACATCGTGGAGGCCGGCCTTAAACGCCATCATTTCTCCTGTCTGCGCCTCGACGGCTCCACGCCTCCGATGCAGCGCAAAAAACTGGTGCAGACCTTTCAACGCACCGACGCGCCCCTGGTTTTCCTGATCAGTCTCAAGGCCGGCGGCAAGGGGCTCAACCTGACCCGCGCGACCTACGTGTACCATCTCGACCCCTGGTGGAATCCGGCCGTGGAGAACCAGGCATCGGACCGCGTACACCGCATCGGTCAGACCCGCCGGGTCACCATAACGCGTCTCATCATGCGTCACACCATCGAGGAAAAAATGATGCTCCTCAAGGAGCAGAAGCAGAAACTGTACCGGGCCATACTGGAAGAGGGGATCAGCGGGGAACGTTCCGGACTTACGCGGGAGGATCTGGAATTCCTGCTGGGCTAGAACCGGTCACAACGTTTGCCCCGGTTCCGGGACGGACAACAGCGCCGTCAGATGTAGTACATGAGGCGGTGTTCGATCTCGCGCTTGATCCCCATGGCCTGGCCGCGTTCGCAGAGGTTCTGCAGCGTGATACCGGAGAACAGATCGTTCAGCAGCCTGTTGGCATCCTGCCACACCGACTGGGTGACGCAGGCGCCCTCAAGGGGGCATTCGCTGGCCCGTTTCCTCTTTCTGGGGGTACTGCCGGCGCACTCGACCAGCAGCACATCCTGTTCGGTGGCGTTGAGAATATCCAGCACCGTGATCTGGTCCGGGGTCCTGGCCAGAACATACCCCCCCTGGGGGCCCCTTTTGCTCTTGAGAAGACCCGACCGTTTCAGATTCTGAAAAATCTGTTCCAGATATCTGGGAGAAATCCCCTGACGCCGTGAAATATCCTGAATCTGGGCCGGCGCCGCGCCGCAGTGATAGGCGATGTCAAACATGGCGCGGAGACCGTAGCGGCTCTTGGTTGTCAGACGCATTATTTCCCCCCTTGTGAGTGTACAATCAGGCAGAAGAGTTACGGGAATACATCTGTTTTGTCAACAAAATAAAGTCCGGACTTTATCGCGAAACTCAGAATTCCGTTATTGATTCCTGACCCATCAGACTGCCCTTGCCACGGTGATGACCAGGACTTCCGAAGCCCCGGCTTTCCTGAGCGCCCGGGAGCATTCCTGGGCGGTGCTGCCTGTGGTCAGGACGTCATCCAGCAGCAGCACCCTTTTTCCCGAAACCGCTCCGCAGTCCGGCACGCTGAAAGCCCCCCTGACGTTTGCGGCCCTCTGTTCGGCGGTAAGACTGATCTGCGGTTCGGTCCAGCGTATTCGCCTCAGGGCCCGTCGCAGCAACGGCATGCTCCATTCCCGCGCCAGCAGTTCCCCCAGCAGCACGGCCTGGTTGAAGCCCCGGCCGCGGAGACGTTTTCTATGCAGGGGAACGGGAACGATCAGATCAGGACGGCGGTCGAGGACAAAACCGGACAGGTTCCGGACAACGAGGAGGGCCAGGGGACGGCGCAGATGCGTCCGGAAATCATACTTGAAGGAGTGGATCAGGTCGCGACCCGGGCCGTCGTACACGATGGCGGCGCGCGCCGCGTCGAAAGCGGGCGGTTTCTTCAGGCAGGACGAGCAGAGGTGATCGTCTCCGGCGCCGTGGAACGGGATCCCGCAGACCCCGCAGAGCGGAGTTGCAGGCACGGGGAACCGTTCCATGCAGGACGGACAGATGTGCAGCCTGCCGGCGTCCGGAATGTATCTGCCGCAGACATGGCAGAGCGGTGGAAAGGCAAAATCCATCAGGGCGGCGAAGAACGATTCATGCCATCCCCTCCCGGTCGCCATTTTCCTATCTTATCCGCCTGACCGATCTGATCTGCACCCGCTCCAGCGGCACATCCCGCAAACCGCCATGAATTCCGGTCCTGACGGCGCCGATCCGGTCCACCACATCCATTCCCTCCACGACCCTGCCGAATACTGCATAACCGTAACCATCCGGTTTTGGGCGGTTCAGCATGGCATTATCCACCAGATTGATGAAAAACTGGCAAGTGGCGCTGTCCGGATTGGCGGTCCGGGCCATGGCCAGGGTTCCGCGCCGGTTTTCCAGGCCGTTGCCGGCCTCATTCACGATCGGCGCCCTGGTGTCCTTCCGTTCGAATTCCACGTTGAAACCGCCCCCCTGGATCATGAACCCCGCTATGACGCGGTGGAAGATGGTATTGTCGTAAAACCCGCTGCCGGCGTACTCCAGAAAATTCCCGACGCTGACCGGCGCCTCTCTCTCGAACAGCTCCAGCTTGATGTTCCCCATGGTGGTTTCCATCAGTACCAGCGGATTGGGCTTTTCCGCGGACAGCGCCGTAGCGCATGACAGCAGCAGCATGACCAGGGCAACAAGCAGTTTTCTCAACATGGACGTCTCCTTTCCGGAATGATCCGGGACGGTTCAGGCAAAGTCCGCGCATGCCTCCCTGACCAGATCCGCCAGACATCGGATGAACAGGGGCGAATCGTTCAGGGATTCGATGCGTCTGAAATCCCCGACTCCCAGACGGCGTGCCTCCTCCCGGTACTGGATGTCGATCTCGTACAGGGTCTCCAGGTGGTCAGACACAAAGGAGACGGGGACCACCAGCAGGGCGGCCCCGGCCAGTTCCGCCATCACCGTCTCCAGGGATGGCTCAAGCCATCTGGCCGGCCCCGCCCGTGACTGGAACGCCAGATGATGGTCGATACCGCGGAAATGCTCCATGACCGCCGCCACGGTTGCCCGGACCTGGTCCAG
>CAZRPI010000127.1:0-9853 GCA_964601865.1 uncultured Pelobacter sp.
GATTGGGGGGCAGCCGCAGCAGCAGTTCGCGTTCGTCAATGCTCTTTTTTTCGGTCAGGAGCGCGAAAAATGCTTCACGTTCTTCCTCAGCCGCGATGGATTCGAACGGGGACCAGGACTCCGGGTCGGCTGGCATGAACAGTTCCATGGCGGGCCTGTTGGCATGGCGCAGCCTGTTGCCGTTGATGGAGGTGACTGTGAGAGGCAGCGGGATTGATTCGAACAGCGCTCTCTGCGCGGCGGAAGCGCTGGCCGCCGCCACAAGCTCCTGCTGGGTGATGCGGTTGCTGTTGAGCCGCTCCAGCATTGAATTGAAGCCTTCGACCAGTTCACCGATCTCGTCGTCTCCGCCCTTGTCCGCGCGCAGGGTGTAATCGTCCGTCGTCTGCACCGCTCCCGCTACTTCGGCCAGTTTGCGGATGGGGGCGACGATCCGGCGGGCGATGTAGAATACGGACATGAGGATCAGCCCCAACAACGCACAGGAAGCGCCGAGGTGGAGCCACATGCGGTTGAAGTGGGATTCGATGCGTCTTTTCAGTAACAGATCGAGTTCCTCGGAACTCTCTTTCCAGCAGGCATGTATGTCAAGCAGGGCTTTTTGCCGCACCTGCTGAATATGAAAGCGGGCGGAGGGGGTGTCGGAGAGAGTGCTGATGTCATAGGGAAGGGCTGCAAGCCGCTTCAGTGACGAGAGCAGGAGCGCATGACTGCCACCGAGGCGTTGCTTCAATACACCGGAGGGGTTGTTGCGGCATGCGGCGTTGAAATCGGACTCGATGCCTTTGCGCGCGGCCTGCAGTTTCCCCTCCATCACGAGCAGCCTGAGTCTGGAATGGTTATCCTGTTTTCCAGGAGATTCCAGGGACTCCAGGGACTCCAGGGCAAGTTGGCCGTGTTCCAACACCAGTGAAGTCATTTCAGGAAAACGCAGAAGAATGAGTGACATGGTGTAGTAGCTGTCCAGATCCGGATCGAGTATGAGATTTGACTGGTCTCCGACTCTGGAGATCAGTTGCCTGGCGATGTCGAGGGCTGCACCGTTCATGGTCTTGGCCGGCCCGGCCGCCTCTCTCCCATCTGCGGTGATCGTCGTGTGTAGGCTCTGTACCAGTCTTCGCTGGATTTCGCCGGTCTGCATGCCCCTGCCGTAGCGCCGTTCTGCCTCAGAAAGAACCGTGATTGCCCGTTCCAGCTCTACCTGTTGAGCCGCTTGCTGATGCTTCCGCCGTTCTTTCCTTTTATCGGCGTCGGCGATCAATGCAAACATGCTTTCCCGGGTTGCCGCAATGTAGTGGTTGCCGGTAATCTCCTTGCGTGCGAAGTTGATTGCTATGTATTTCTCGTGCACCAGAATGGAAGTAATGAAGATGACGGCGGAGAGATCCAGAAGGTAGATGAGCAGAAGCTTCTTCGCGACACTGAGGTTGTTGATGAATCCCGTGATCCTCGTTGGCGTTTTTTCCATAGGTTCCCCATTGATAACCTGTGCGCGAGGTTTGTTTAATGAAAGCACAAAGGGTGCCAACGGGTGACGGCCGTGTTTATGCGATCATTTGATGAATATGACGTAGGAGGGTGCCGCTTTGTGCGTCAGAATGCGTGTTTTGTCGGCAGATTGCTTCCCATGACCCCCTTTTTCATGGAGATCACATGAACGGATCCCGTGTTGATTGACAACCCGCCCTTATCCACCATACTTGATGCAAGGGATGGCTGGGGGCGCCGTTTCGGGCAGGTGAGGCCCCGCTTGCCGTTCATCGCCGGGGGAGTATTCCGGCGGGCAACGGTGCCGGTGCATGGAGGTATGTTATGGCGTTACGGGTTGTTATTTTTGAAGATGAACGTATGAATCGCGAAATTCTATCAAAACTCATCAGCTCCCGTGGTCACGAGGTCCTCAGTTACCCGGACCCGTCCTGCTGCCCGCTGTACAGCGGTGCCACCTGTGTCTGCACCCAGGAGGAGGCTTGTGGAGACATTCTGATAACCGACAACCAGATGCCGGTTATGACGGGACTGCAGTTCATTCGGAGACAGTACGAGAGGGGATGCAAGGGAGTCATCAACAACAAGGCAATCATTACCGCACACCTCACATCCGAGGAGCTTGAGCAGTCCCGCGAACTCGGATGCAAGGTTTTCAGCAAACCTCTCAACTGGAGAGAGGTGCAGCAATGGCTTATAGAGCGTGAAGAGCTGGTGAATCCTTCGAGAAGGCTTGTAGCTTTCTGAGCTCCGGGCCGCGCCCCCATCCCTCCGGACTTCCCGTTTTCAAATACGGACCGCCGGTTTTTCCGGCGGTCGCGCTTTCTTGCCCAATCCACTCTATCCTTCCCTCCCATGTTTCTCTGGTTGTTTCCCGTCCGCACCCGGATGAACCGGAATCCGGCAGTTGAAAGCTGGTTCGTATTCGCCCCCGATGCGGTTTTTCAGGGCGAATCATCGGTTGGTGTCGCCAGTTGGGAATCGCTTTCCGTCGATGAGGGCCAACATGGCCCCTGATATGCATGGGCATGTGGTGATCGGCACTGTCCCGGCATTCGGTGGTGCAGGTCTGATTGCCATGCACATTGATTTGCAAGAGAACAGACCGCCCGATGTTCCGACTTGTCCGCGGAGAGTTCCAGGTTTCGATGTCGGCCAGACAACGGAGGAATTACGTGATTTTGAACAATTTTTCGTTGGTGATGCGGCTGGATATGAAGAGCATGTCAAAGTTGATCCGCGAGAGCGGCGGGACGCTCTCCCTGGAACATCCGGCGCGAACGGCGCTTGCGTCGATGTCCTCGTTGCTGGTGGGCCACCTGCTCTGGGCGCCGGAAGCCTACTGGGCTCCCATTACGACCCTCATCGTCATGCAGTCATCGTTGGGAGCCGCGCTCCCGGTTTCGGCGCACCGTTTTGCTGGGACCCTGCTGGGGGTTGCCGCAGGAGGGGTGGCGGTGACCTGCTTCAACAGCAACGCGTTTGTGTTCGGCATGGCGGTATTCGTGACCGGAATGGTCTGCGCGGCGTTGCGTCTGGGGGAAAGCGCATACCGCTTTGCCAGCATTACGCTGGCCATCATCATGCTGGTGACGCGCATCGACAGTGTCTGGGTGGTCGCCGCTCACCGTTTCGCGGAGGTGTCGGTGGGAATCGTGGTGGGCCTGCTGTTCGCCGCCCTCTGGCCTGAAATCGAGCGCAGATGAACGGCCGAGAGGTGGTCAGCCGTTCCTGCGGCAACGATTTTGCCATCCCTGCAAGCTTGCATCCTCCGTCAGGTTCGTTCATCGGGTTGCTGGAAGGCCATGGCCACCTTTTCTGGCACCCCTTCTTTATGGCAGGGATGGTGTTCCTTGAGGCATCATCGGAATCTTTGCCCATTTTTCGCGCCCAATCGTCCTGATGCAGGTCTCTCCGATTGCACGTCTCTACGGATTCTCTCGTCGCCGAACTCACCGCAGTACGCCGAGCACAGGGCGGTCCACCGCGATTTCACGTTCGTGACCGACTGGCTGATGAGTCATATTGACGAACTCCTTGCGTTACGGTACTGTCGAAAACGGGCCGTCATGTGGCGGATGAAGTGAATTCCTGTTGCTTTCGGTTAATCCTGCAGCTCCGAAAAGAAATCCTGCACGATGAAACTCCTTCCGGAAATCCTGTTTTCGTTACTCTTCTCCTTCTTTCCGGCTTCCGTAGTGTGGGCAGCGCCAATTTCTTTTCCTGATCTTCTGGATTTTGCGATGACGATGAAAGCGTCTTTTGCGATCCATATCCCCGAGATAAGCGTTGGAGACCGTTTGCCAAATCCTCCCTTGTTATGGAGGAAGTCCAATGCGGCCGGATATTTTGGCGGGCCCGACTGGTGAAGGTGAAAAATAACATGACCGAATACACCCTGGAACAGCTCATCGACGTTGACCAAGTGAGGCAGTTGCTGGAGTCCCACAGCCGGCTTTCAGGCATGGCGTACGATCTTTTCTGTGATAATGAAAACAGTATAGTTTCAGTAGGCTGGCAGGAAATCTTCATGCCGTTTCACGGAGTCCCTCCACTCTGCTCCGAACGCCGTCGGGAAAGCGGGACGCATGTGGCATCCCATGTATTCGGACAGGCTGATAGTGCTTTCGAATACCGATGGGGGAACGGGATGATCGGTGAGGCAATGCCGATCATCATCGAGGGGCGGCATCTGGCGACCTTTTCCGTCGGGCAGTTCTGCTACGAAGACGATCCCATCGACCGGACGTTTGTCATCGCCGCAGCGCGCGAGTCCGGTTTCGATCGGGATCTCTATCTGACCTCACTGGAGAAGGTGCCGGTCTTAAGTCGTGACTATATCCGCGCCAACCTGACGTTCCTGCATTCCATGGTACGGGCGCTGGCCGAATCGGGGCTGAAAACTCTCAGAGCTGCCCGCGACATTACCGAGCGTGTTCTGATGGAAGCCAGGCTCAGGGAAAGCGAGGCTCGTTATCGCCACAGCAGCAATCTGCTGGCGTCCATACTGGAAAGCGCCGCCTGTGTCGGGGTGTCCGCCCTTGACCGGGAATACCGTTACCTTGCCTTCAACTGGAGGCATCGTAAATGGGTGAAGCGTTTTTGGGACACGGACATAGCGATTGGCATGAGCATGCTCGATGCCATTACCGTTGAGAAGGATAGGGAGTTATGCCGTCGCAGTTTCGATTATGTCCTGGAGAGCCGCAGCAGTCATTTCATCGAATCCAGACATATGGTTAACAAGGATGGCCAACAGATGGTCGCGTATCGGGACAACTACGCATCACCGGTTTTCAATGATGATGGGGTGGCAGTCGGGTTGACCGTCTTTTCCATCAATACCACCGAGCGTAAGCGGATGGAGGAAGTACTGCGCCGGCGCGAACAGGAATTCCGGACACTGGTGGAAAATTCGCCTGATATGGTTGCACGTTACGGACGCGATCATCGCCGCCTGTACGTTAATCCCGCTTTTGCCGACCTGGCCGATGGCGGGGAGGCAGCGTTGCTCGGCAGGACACCCTCCGAATATCCGGGCGGCGCCAATGCCTCACTTCACGAACGGAACCTGGAAAAAGTGTTTACCACCGGGAAGGCTCTTGAATTCGAATTCGTCTGGAACAGTAAAAACAGCCGCGAAATCTGCAGCCTGGTTAACATGACCCCGGAATTCGGCTCGGACGGTACGGTTGAAAGCATACTGGCCATCGGACGAAACATTACCGAGTTCAAGGATACCAGTCGGAAGTTGCAGGAATCCCACGCCTTGATGCGCCAGTTGTTGCAGACCATGCCCGACATCGTATGGCTCAAGGATTTGAGTGGCAGGTACCTCTTCTGCAATCAGGCCTTTGAAGAGTTTTTCGGCGCCGGGGAATCGGAGATTATCGGCAAGACCGGTTATGATTGTTTCAATGCCGAACAGGCCGAGTCCTGGAACGAGAAGGACCGGGAAGCACTCATCTCCAAGGGCGTTCTGTTCAATGAGGAATGGATTGTCTATAAGGACAGTGGCCGGGGGGGGGTCCTGGAAACCCGCAGAGTTCCAATGTTCGGAGCTGACGGCGATCTTATCGGCATACTGGGTATTGCCCATGATATTACCGAACGCCGGCGGATGGAAGAACAGCTGCGCTTCAGCGAACAGCAATTCCGCACTCTGGCCGAAAACTCGCCCGGCATGATTGTACGCTTCGACCGTGAATGCCGTCGTATCTATGTCAACCCGGCATTTACCCGTGAAACCCAGATTCCGGCCAGTGAGGCGCTCGGTTTGACGCCGGAAGACGTCTGGATGAAGGGCGCGAACGTGAGTTCCGGGGAATACATGAAATTCCTGCAGCGCGTCATGGAAACCGCCGCGCCGGCGGACATACAACTGGAATGGCCGAACAGGGAAACGGGGCGTCTCTCCTGCCA
Organism: uncultured Pelobacter sp.; assembly: GCA_964601865.1. Taxonomy (GTDB): domain Bacteria; phylum Desulfobacterota; class Desulfuromonadia; order Geobacterales; family Pseudopelobacteraceae; genus Pseudopelobacter. The sequence goes on from CAZRPI010000127.1 coordinate 5,911, forward strand.
CCTGATGCAGTTTGTCCCCGAAGGGGATGCGGATGGGAAAATCATCGGTTGCCTGGCCATTGACCACGACATTACCCGTCTCAGGGAAACGGAACTGAAGCTGGCCAAACTGGCTGAAAGCGCTCCAGGAGCCTTGTTCAGCGCATGTATGACGTGCGACGGAAGTTTCCGGATGCCATATGCTTCCCGCCACATCGGAGAACTGATCGGTTTATCCCACGCGGATATCGAGCATGATTTGTCTACGGCCTTCGATCTGGTTCATCCCGATGATTCTCGGAACTTCATGGAATCGATCATGGAATCAGCCCGGACTCTTTCCCAATGGCATCAGGAATTTCGCGAAATACACCCCATCAAGGGCGAGGTCTGGCTGGAGGCAAATTCCATCCCGGAACTCCAGCCGGATGGCAACATCATGTGGTATGGCTATCTCCACGACATTACGGAACGCAAGAACAGCGAGGAGCTTCTCAACACGAAACGGAAGCAACTGGCTGAACTGGAAGTCGAACTTTGCCTGGCCGAGGAGAGGGAACGGCAGTACATCGCGACCGTCCTCCACGATCATATCGGCCAGACCTTGCTTCTGAGCTGTATCAAGCTCGATACCCTGTCCGAGGAGTTGTTGCCGGACCCCTGCATTAATACGCTGCGGGAGACGAAGGAGCTTATCGAGCAGGTCACCCATGATATCCACAACCTGACGGTTCAGATTAATCCACCGCTGCTTGCGACGGCCGGCCTGGAAGCGGCGCTGGAATGGTTGGGGCGGAGAATGGAAGAGGATTACGGCCTGCTGGTGGAGTTTGAAGATGACCTGTGCGAGAAGCCGTTGCGTGACGAAATCCGCTCGGTCATATATCAGTGCGGCCGGGAATTACTCATCAATATTGCCAAACACGCAAAAACGAATCACGCCCGTATCGAAGTAGCCCGGCAGGATGATTTCTACCGACTCACTGTTGTCGATGGCGGCATCGGTTTTAATCTGTCCAAACTTGCTCCCGGTATATCCAAGGATTGCAGATTCGGTCTTCTCAGTATACAGATACGCATGGAACGCATGGGGGGAAGGGTTGTTTTTGAATCGGCGCCAGGTCAAGGGTGCCGGATGACACTTTTTGCCCCTATTTCGCTTGACTGATCGATAAGGGAAGTGACATGGCCATATCAGTACTGCTTGCGGATGATCATATAATTATGCGGGAAGGCCTCAAGGCGCTGCTTGACAAAGCCGATGACATCATGGTTGTTGGAGAAGCGGACAACGGGAGTGAGGCGCTGCAACGAACCAACGAATTACACCCGGATGTCGTTGTCATGGATCTGACCATGCCGGTCATGAGCGGAATCGAGGCTACCCGTAGAATCATCGAAACAAAGCCTGATACCAAGGTCCTCGCTCTGTCCATGCTTCAGGATGAGGGATGCGTGCTGGAATGCCTGAAGGCGGGGGCGAAAGGCTACCTCGTCAAGAGTTGTGCCGCCAAGGAGCTGCTGACTGCCATTCGAACCCTGGCAAAGGGAGAGTCGTATCTTTGCAGTAAGGTGACCGGTCTGGTTATTCATGTGGCTTCCCAGGACAAATCGCATGAATTCGTAACGCAGCCGCCCCATGACATACTCTCAAAGCGGGAACTGGAGGTTCTCAAGCTGATAGCTGACGGCATGAGAACCAAAGAAATTGCCTATGTTTTGAATCTCAGCATTAAAACCGTCGAAGTTCAAAGATACAATATCATGAAGAAACTTGGTCTGCGCAGTGTCGCGGCGCTTACCAAATACGCGGTTCGCGAGGGGTTGACCTCGGTCGAGGAGTAATTTCTCCCCTGTGCTCCTTACCGCTATTTGATGTTTGTCTGGTTGCGGAATAACGCCTGAACCGCTCCCCTCCCAATCCTTTATTCACCCCCGGTTTTCTTCTGAATCCCTTATTGCACAGATAAGACATTTAGCAGTTTTTTTACGCAACTCCCTGAATGGCAATTTTTGACTGTCAGTCGTATTGTCTGGTACACGCGGACGGGATCTCGATGGGCAAAACAGTATCTCGGTCGATGTTTGGAAGTTTCTGTTCTATCGTTTTTCTAACGTTAAGTATTGTGGGCTAACATCGCAAGTATTACACCTTCATAATCGGACACAGTTGGGGTGTTCTGAAAAAGTGAACAAATTCATGGATAAAGCAATTGTATCTGAAGACATAGTGCCAATAAGTGAATTGTCGAAAAAACTGGGCCTGACATCCAGAACCCTGCGTTATTGGGAGGAAATGGGTATTCTGGAGTCAGTTCAGAAAAATGGGGGGTCCAGTCGTGGCTACACTCCTGAGGCAGTCAGGCGAGTCAAGTTTATTATCAAGCTCAAAGACCTCGGCCTCACCATCAGGGAGATGCAGAAACTTTACGCGGCATATGGTCATGCCAAACAAACGGAACGGATGATACCCCAGCTTCTGGAAATTCTTGACCACCATGTTACGAGAGTAGAAGAAAAAATTACCGAGATGATGGTGCTGCGTAAGGAGCTCCAGGAATACCGGCAGAGAATGATTGAAAAATTCCAGCAGTTTTCAGACAGGGACCTGAGCGCACCGGTCGGAAAATTTAAGGTGCGTTGCAGGAGAAACGGTAAAGAGAGGGAACCTAAGCTCCTGTAGAAGAGATTACCCTGTTCATCCCCCCGCAGAGCCTCTCCAGTTCGTTTTCCGTGACGACGTACGGCGGCATGGTGTACACCAGTCTTCCGAACGGCCGCAGCCAGATCCCCTCATCCACGAAGCGCTTCTGAATCCGTTCCATGTTGACCGGTTCCCTCATTTCCACCACGCCGATCCCTCCCAGGACTCGGACGTCCGCCACTGAATCCACCTGCCGCAACGGTGTCAGTCTTTCCTTCAGGACTTTTTCGATGAAAAGAACTCTCTCTCTCCAGTTGTCCCGGAGAAGAAGTTGCGTGCTGGCCAGCGCCGTGGCGCAGGCCAGGGGATTGGCCATGAACGTCGGGCCGTGCATGAACACGCCGGGCGACCCGTTGGAAATGGTGTGGGCCACGTCCCGGGTGCAGAGCGTGGCGGCCAGGGTGATGTAGCCGCCGGTCAGGGACTTGCCCACGCACATGATGTCCGGAGATACACCCGCGTGCTCACAGGCGAAGAGCTTTCCGGTGCGGCCAAAGCCGGTGGCGATCTCGTCGGCGATGAGGAGGATGCCGTATTCCGTGCACAAGGCGCGGATCCGTTTCAGGTATTCGGGGTGGTAAAAGCGCATTCCGCCCGCGCCCTGCACGACCGGTTCCAGGATGAAGGCGGCGATGCTTCCGTGGTTTTGCCGCAGGAATTCCTCAACCAGCACGGCCTCCGTTTCATCGAAAGTGTCGTAATAGCCGGATCGCGGCTCGGGGAGGAAGAACTGTTTCGCCAGGTTCCTGTTGAAAATGGCGTGCATGCCGGTTTCCGGGTCGGAGACTGACATGGCGTGCCAGGTGTCGCCGTGATACCCCCTGCGGATGGTGACGAAGGCGTGCTTCTCGCCGCACGCACGGGCATGCCAGTACTGCAGCGCCATCTTCATGGCCACTTCCACGGCCACCGAACCGGAATCGCTGAAGAAGACATGCTCAAGCCCGTCCGGCGCGATTTCCAGCAGCAGCCGCGCCAGCTCCACGGCTGGCCGGTGGGTCAGTCCACCGAACATGACGTGGGACATGCGTTCGATCTGGGCCGTCATGGCGGCGTTGATCACCGGGTGGTTGTAGCCGTGGATGGCGCACCACCAGCTGGACATGCCGTCGATCAGGCGTCGGCCGTCCGTCAGCTCGATGTGGACCCCCTCGGCCTTTGCCACGGGATAACAGGTGAGAGGCTGGGCTGCTGAAGTATAGGGATGCCAGATATGCGCCCGGTCGAAATCCAGGAGTGCCTGTTCGGTCATGTCTTCAA
>CAZRPI010000128.1:0-4400 GCA_964601865.1 uncultured Pelobacter sp.
CCTCAGGAAGGGGGATGCCGCCGATCTCAGGGTGCTCCGCGCCGAACGGACCGCGACGGCGCGCAACCACACCGCCACCCATCTCCTGCAGGCTGCCCTGCGGAAGGTGCTCGGCGAGCATGTGAAACAGGCCGGTTCGCTCGTCGGCCATGACCGGCTCCGTTTCGACTTTACCCACTTCAAGGCCATGACGGCCGATGAGATCAGGGAGGTCGAGAGTCTGGTGAACGGTTTCGTCATGGACAACGATCGGGTCACCATTACCCAGATGGATGTCGCGGCAGCCATCGAAGCTGGCGCGACGGCTCTCTTCGATGAAAAATACGGTGATAGCGTCCGCGTCGTACGGGTCGGTGATGTGAGCATGGAGTTGTGCGGCGGCACCCATGTGGCTGCCAGCGGGGATATCGGCCTGTTCAAGATCCTCTCCGAAACCGGGATCGCCGCCGGAGTGAGGCGGATCGAGGCCCAGACCGGCGTCGGGGCGCTCACGTACGTGGCCGGGCTGGAGGACGAGCAGAGGACCATGGCCGCGCTGCTCAAGGCCGACGCTGGAAATCTGCCCGAACGGCTGGAGAAGCTTCTGGCCCGTCAGAAGGAGTTGCAGCGCGAGATCGAGACCCTTCAGGCCCGGCTCAACGCCGCCGCTTCGGGAGACCTCCTCTCCGGTGTCGTGGAGGTAAAAAACGTCAAACTGCTGGCCACCGAGGCGAAAGTCGAGGACGTCAAGGCCCTGCGCGACCTCTCCGACGTCCTCAAGGAGAAGATCGGCGAGGGGGTTATCGTGCTCGGGGCCGCCATCGGGGGCAAGGCCAACCTGCTGGTGGCGGTGACGAAGGGACTAAGCGGAACCGTCAGGGCCGGGGATCTGGTGAAGAAGCTGGCGCCCATGGTCGGCGGCAGCGGCGGGGGGAAACCGGAGCTGGCCCAGGCCGGCGGCAGCCGTCCGGAGATGCTGGCCGAGGCGCTGGCCTCCTCCTCCTCCCTGCTGGCGGAACAGTTGGGGGGGTAACCGGTTGAACATGGTAACAACGGCTTGGTTTCGTGATGCCGGATATCTCCGTATACGCGAAGGTCGAGGCCTTCCGGGCTAACAGGCATGGAGGCGTGGCGGAACCGGGAACGGGATGCATTGCGCCTCCCGTGCAATAAGTTTTTGAGATTTTACTTTTTTTGCGCTAAACTGCCGTCTTCCGGATGGCAGTTTTTTTTCGGATAACTTCTCCGGACGGAATGTGGGGAAACCCTCCGGTGTCCGCACGGTTTCCGGCGGGAGTCGCCTCCGGCGCGGACAAAAGGACAGACTATGGAACATCTCATCGTCAAGGCCAACACCCTGATGGAGGCGCTGCCCTATATCAGGCGTTTTTCAGGAAAAACATTCGTCATCAAGTACGGCGGCCACGCCATGGCAAACGACAGGCTCAAGGAGTCCTTCGCCCTGGACGTGATCATGCTGAAATCCCTCGGGATCAACGTGGTGATCGTGCATGGCGGAGGCCCCCAGATCAACCAGACCCTCAAGCGCTACGGCATCGTTTCCCGGTTTGTCCAGGGGATGCGGGTCACCGACGCCGAAACCATGGCGGTGGTCGAGATGGTGCTGGTGGGGCAGGTCAACAAGGAAGTGGTCGGCTATCTCAACCAGCATGGAGGAAAGGCGGTCGGGTTGTCCGGCAAGGACGGACTGCTCCTCCTCTCGAAAAAACTGCTCCAGAACGTCCGCCGTGATGACGGGAGCGTTGAGCAGGTTGATATCGGTTTTGTGGGTGATGTGGTTCAGGTCAACGCCGATCTGATCAAGACCCTCCAGCAGGGTGATTATCTGCCGGTCATCGCTCCTGTGGGAGTGGGCCCGGACGGGGAGTGCTACAACATCAACGCCGATCTGGTGGCGGGGCGGGTCGCCGCGGCGCTCAACGCGGAGAAACTGATCCTCCTTACCGACATCGAAGGGGTCAAGGACAAGACCGGCTCACTGCTTTCCAGTATCGCCGTCGCCGATACCGAGCGCCTGATCCGGGAAGAGGCCATCACCGGCGGGATGATCCCCAAGGTGACCTGCTGCGCCGACGCCCTGACGGGCGGGGTGAAAAAGGCGCACATCATCGACGGCAGAGTTGAACACGCTGTGCTGCTGGAGATCTTCACCGATGTGGGTATCGGCACCGAGATTCGCAAGTGATTCCGGATTGCAAGCAAGTTGATACGTCTGATTGCCGTAGAGACGCATTGCAATGCGTCTCTACAGTGTCACCAATGAATGCAATTACGAATTAGTAGAAGGAGTCGGCATGAATTCAGCGCAGTGGATCGAAAAATCCGACAGGTACATCATGAAGAACTACGGCCGTTTCCCCCTTGTGCCGGTACGGGGCGAGGGGTGCCGGGTGTGGGATGCTGACGGCAGGGAGTATCTGGATTTCCTGGGCGGGATCGCGGTCAACAACCTGGGGCACTGCCATCCTAAGGTGGTGGAGGCCCTGAGGACGCAGGCCGGGGAGATGATCCACTGCTCCAACCTTTACCAGATCCCGCGGCAGATCGAACTGGCCGAACTCCTCTGCGAAAACTCCTTCGCCGACCGGGCATTCTTCTGCAACAGCGGGGCCGAGGCCAACGAGGCCGCCATCAAGCTGGCGAGAAAGTACAGCCTGGACAACTTCGGGGCCCAGCGTTACGAGATCATTGCGGCCACCGATTCCTTCCACGGCCGCACCATGGCAACCATATCGGCGACCGGCCAGAAGAAGGTCCAGCGTTTTTTCGATCCGCTCCTGCACGGCTTCACCCATGTGCCGTTCAACGACGCGGCGGCCCTGGAGGCGGCCATCACGCCCGCAACCTGCGCCGTCATGCTGGAACCGATCCAGGGTGAGAGCGGCGTCAATGTCCCTTCGGCCGAATACTTGAGTGAAGTAAGGCGGATCTGTGACAAACACAGGCTGCTCCTCATCCTGGACGAGGTCCAGGTCGGCATGGGACGCACTGGCAGGCTCTTCGCCCACGAGCATTTCGGCTGCGTTCCCGACATCATGACGCTCGCCAAGGCCCTGGCCGGCGGAGCGCCCATCGGCGCCATGCTCGCCCGGGAGGAAGTGGCGGCAGCCTTCACCCCCGGAACCCACGGCTCCACCTTCGGCGGCAATCCGCTGGTCTGCGCCGCGGCCGTCGCCACCATCCGCGTCATCCTGGAGGAGAACATCCTGGCCCATACCGTGGAAACCGGGGAGTTTCTCCTTTCCGAACTGGGGACGCTGGCGGAGAAGTATCCCTTCGCTACGGAGGTCCGCGGTATCGGGCTCATGGTCGGCATGGCCCTCTCCATCCCGGCCGCTGATATCGTCAGAAAGGGGCATGAGCGGGGTCTGCTGCTCAACGCGGTTCACGACACCGTACTCCGTTTCGTCCCCCCCCTGGTCGTTACCAGGCAGGAAATAATGCGGATGATCACGCTTCTTGACGGCATCTTTGCCGAAGTCGGAGAATAAAAAGGGGTTAACAATGGCTCGACATTTTCTCGCACTGCACGATTACACGAAGGAAGAGTTGGACAAGATGCTCACCCTGGCCGTTGAACTGAAGGAGAAGCAGAAAAACAGGGTATGGCACCGCCTGCTGGATGGCAGAACCCTGGCCATGATCTTCGACAAATCATCCACCCGAACCCGCATCTCCTTCGAGGTGGGAATCTATCAGCTGGGCGGATACGGACTCTTCATCTCCTCCGGCACCACCCAGATGGGGCGCGGCGAACCGGTCAAGGACACGGCCCGCTGCATGGCCCGCTACTGCGACGGGGTCATGATCCGCACCTTCGGCCAGGAGATCGTGGAGGAATTTGCCGCCTACTCGTCCGTGCCGGTGATCAACGGTCTGACCGACAAGTTCCATCCCTGCCAGGTAATGGCCGATGTCATGACCGTGATTGAGCACAAGGGGACCTACGAGGGGTTGAAGTTCTCCTGGGTGGGGGACGGCAACAACATGGCCAACACCTGGATCGAGGCGGCGGCCATCTTCGGGTTCGACCTGACCCTGGCCTGCCCCAAGGGGTACGAGCCCGACGCGCAGGTCCTGGCCTGGGCGGAGGGCAAGTCGCCCGGCCGCGTCAAGCTCACTAACTGTCCCCTTGAGGCGGTAAGCGACGCCGACGTGCTCAACACCGATGTCTGGGCCAGCATGGGCATGGAAGCGGAGCAGAAGGAACGCCAGCGCGCCTTCGGCGGCTATTGTCTGGACGACGAACTCGTGGCCAGGGCGAAACCGGATCACATGGTCATGCACTGCCTGCCCGCCCACAGGGGCGAGGAGATCTCGGATTCGGTCATCGAGGGCACCCACTCGCAGGTCTGGGACGAGGCTGAAAACCGCCTCCACGCCCAGAAGGCGATCATGGC
>CAZRPI010000128.1:4500-9837 GCA_964601865.1 uncultured Pelobacter sp.
ATAAGGAGACCCACATGGCAGAACAGCGGAAAATGGAAATCAACAAGATCGTCCTGGCCTATTCGGGCGGTCTGGATACCTCGATCATTCTCAAGTGGCTTAAGAACGAGTATGGCTGCAAGGTCATAGCGTTCGCGGCCGATGTGGGTCAGGGTGACGAACTGGCCCCGGTGCGTGAGAAGGCGATGGCCACCGGCGCCGACAAGGTCTACATCGACGACCTGCGCGAGGAGTTCGTCAGGGACTTCGTGTTTCCCATGTTCCGCGCCAATGCCATCTACGAGGGGCAGTACCTGCTGGGCACTTCCATCGCCCGTCCGCTCATCGCCAAACGCCAGATCGAAATCGCCGCCAAGGAGGGTTGTGACGCCGTATCCCACGGCTCAACCGGAAAGGGGAACGACCAGGTGCGGTTCGAACTGGCCTATTACCACTTCAACCCCTCCATCAAGGTCGTGGCGCCCTGGCGCGTGTGGGACCTGAACAGCCGCCAGGCGCTGATCGAGTACGCCAAGAAGAACGGCATCCCGGTGCCGGTTACCAAGAAGCGCCCCTGGTCCTCAGACCGGAACCTGCTGCACATCTCATTCGAGGGGGGCATTCTGGAAGATCCCTGGGCCGAAGCTCCGGAGGAGATGTACGTGCTGACCAAGGCGCCGGAAAAGGCGCCCAACAAGCCGCAGTACGTGGAGATCGAGTTCAAAAACGGCAATGCCGTGGCGGTTGACGGCGAAAAGATGACCCCGGCCCAGCTTCTGGCCCATCTCAACTATCTGGGCGGCGAGCACGGCATCGGCCGGGTGGACATCCTGGAGAACCGCTCCGTGGGCATGAAGTCGCGCGGCGTGTATGAAACACCGGGCGGAACCATTTTGCGCGAGGCCCATGCCGCGGTCGAGCAGATCACCATGGACCGTGAGGTTATGCGTATCCGCGACAGCCTGATTCCCGAGTACGCCCGTCTGGTCTACGCCGGCTACTGGTTCTCCCCGGAGCGCGAGATGTTGCAGGCCCTGGTGGACGATTCCCAGAAATGCGTCAATGGCGTGGCCCGGGTGAAGCTCTACAAGGGGTACTGCCGGACGGTCGGCCGCAAGTCCGATACGGATTCCCTGTTCAACGTCGATTTCGCCACCTTCGAGAAGGATGATGTCTACAATCAGGCCGACGCCGGCGGCTTCATCAGGATCAACTCGCTCCGTCTGCGGATCAGGTCGATGATGAAGGCCACAAGGAAAGGGTAGGCGGGAGCGCAACATGTCGAAAGATAAACTCTGGGGTGGCCGCTTCACCCAGCCGACGGATGCCTTCGTGGAGGAATTCACCGCGTCCATCGGTTTTGACCAGCGCATGTACCGTCAGGATATCCGCGGTTCCATCGCCCACGCCCGCATGCTGGGCAAGCAAGGGATCATTCCCCTGGCCGACGTGGAGGCCATTGTGGATGGCCTCCAGCGCATCCTGACGCAGATAGAGGACGGGACCTTCGATTTCTCCGTCAGCCTGGAAGACATCCACATGAACGTGGAGGCGCGCCTTTCGGCGAGCATCGGCGAGGCGGGCAAGCGCCTGCACACCGGCCGCTCCCGCAACGACCAGGTCGCCCTGGATATCCGTCTTTACCTGCGCGACGAGATCGGCGAGATCGTCTCTTTCATCCGCGCCCTGATCGATGCGCTGCTGAAGCAGGCGGAGGACAACCTGGACGTGATCATGCCCGGCTTCACCCATCTGCAGACCGCCCAGCCGATCCTGTTTTCCCATCACATGATGGCGTACGTAGAGATGCTCAAGCGCGATATCGGCCGCATGGAGGATTGCCTGAAAAGGGTCAACGTGCTGCCGCTGGGCGCCGGTGCGCTGGCCGGGACCACCTTTCCCATCGACCGGGAGTATGTTGCCGAACAACTGGGCTTCCCGGCCATAACCCGCAACTCCCTGGATTCGGTGTCCGACCGGGACTTCGCCCTGGAGTTCCTGTCGGCCGCGTCGATCCTCATGATGCACCTGTCGCGGCTCTCGGAGGAGCTGATCCTCTGGTCCACCAGCGAGTTCAGGTTCGTCGAGCTTTCCGACGGCTTCTGCACCGGCTCCTCGATCATGCCCCAGAAGAAGAACCCGGACGTGCCGGAACTGGCCCGGGGCAAGACCGGCCGGGTCTACGGCAATCTCATGGCGCTCCTGACCGTGATGAAATCCCTCCCCCTTGCCTACAACAAGGACATGCAGGAGGACAAGGAGCCGCTCTTCGACACCATCGACACGGTCAAGGGAAGTCTGAAGGTGTTCGCTGCCATGATCGACGAGATGGAGGTCTGTTCTGCCGCCATGCGCAGGGCGGCTGGGCAGGGGTTTTCCACGGCCACCGATGTGGCCGATTACCTGGTGCGCAAGGGATTGCCGTTCCGGGACGCCCATGAGGCCGTGGGCAAGGCGGTGGCCTATTGCGTCGAGAACGAGATGGAGCTGACCGACCTGACCCTGACGGAGTGGGAGCTTTTTTCTCCCCATTTCGAAGGGGATATCTTCGACGCCATTACCGTCGAGGCTTGCGTCAGTGCCCGCAACGTTCCAGGCGGAACGGCGCGGGAACGGGTCTGGAGCGAGATCGTCCGTTGCCGGGAGGGGAAGTAGTCCGTCATCCGGACCGTTGGATGGCGGATGTCCGGCGTTTGGCCATGCCTGATGCCGATACCTTTCCGGTGGAAAACGCGCTGATACCGCATGGAACCGGCTGGCCCCGGCCGGTCGGCGCCTGGAAGCGATAATGTACTGTGAATTTTACGGTTTTTCGGAAAAGCCGTTTGCCATCACCCCAAACCCCGGCTTCATCTATCTGAGCAGCAATCATCGCGAGGCCTTTGCCCGTCTGGTGTACGGCGTGGATACCCGTGCCGGATTCATTGCCATGACCGGTGAGGTCGGCACCGGCAAGACCACCCTGCTGCGCGCCCTGCTCTCCCGGCTTGACGAGGGGAAGTATCGTAGCGGACTGATCTTCAACTCCTGTCTCTCCGGGGACCAGCTTCTGGCCGCCATCTGTGATGAATTCCGCGTGGAGCCGGTTGAGAGGAACAACTATTCCCGTCTGGATGCCCTGAACCGTTTTCTTCTCGAACAGCATACGGCTGGCCGCACCGCGGTGCTGGTCATCGATGAGGCCCAGAACCTCGGGCCGGAGGCGCTGGAACAGCTGCGGATGATCTCCAATCTGGAGACCGAGCGGGATAAGCTGGTGCAGATCATTCTGGCGGGTCAGCCGGAACTTGACGACATGCTGGGGCGACACGACCTGAGGCAGCTCAACCAGCGCATAACGGTACGTTGCCGCCTGGCCCCCATGGGACTGACCGAAACCGACGAATATATCCGGCACCGCCTGAAAACGGCCGGTTGTCGAATTCCCGGTTTCTTCCCGCGGCAGACGGTGAAAAAGATTCACCGCTATTCCCGTGGCATTCCCCGCCTGATAAACGTTGTCTGCGAACAGACGCTGGTCGCGGCCTGGACCCGGGAAAGCCTCACGGTGAACAGCGCCATCGTCAGCCAGGTAATTGCCGAGCTCCGCCCCGGCTGGGGATCTGGAGGGTGGCTGCGGCGCTTGGTTGCGCGTCTTAATCGCGGAAGGTGATCCCATGTCATGAGCTACATTCTTGACGCCCTGAAAAAAATGGACCATGAAAAGACGCGCGGGGCTGCTCCAGGCGGCATGACCAATCTTTCCGGCGATCTGTTCCGGGAATCCCGTCACCCTTCCATGGGGAACAGTATCTGGAAGCCCGCGCTCCTGGCCCTGCTTGCCTCTTCCGTCGCGGTTGCCGCCACCAGTTTCTTCTTCACCCATTACCGCCAAACCACGCATCCCGGCTCCGGCGCTCCCGCTCCCGCTCTCGCGGAGCGGAGCATTCCCACCCGGCCGGTTCCACCACCGCCGGCAGCGGCTAATGTTGCGGCCAAGGCGGAAGCCCAGGCCCCTGTCCCTCCTCCCGCATTCCGTTTCCAGAAGTCCGGCGAAGCCGGACAACAGGCAGCCGGACTCTCCGGGAACCCGGACAGCCGCGAGACGGGCGGCCGGGGAAGATCCGGAGCCGGCGCCGCGCGACAGGGGGAGGCGGAACGGGCCGTTCCGGTTGCCCAGGTTGCTCCAGCCGCCGATATCAGGGTTTCCGGAATCGCCTGGCAGGATGAACGGAGGGCCAGGCGCGCCGTTGTCAACGGTCTGCTGCTGAGGGAGGGGAATGTGGTGGCTGGAGCCAGGATACGCGAGATCATGAGGGACCGGGTCCGCTTTTCCCGCGCCGGTGGATATTTCGATGTTGCCATGACCGCCGCCGGAACAACCGCCGCCATGGAGAGCCCCGCCGCTCCAAAACCCGCGGCGGAAGATGATTGATCAGATTCGGCAGTTGGGGGTTGCCTCCGTTCGACAGGACGGGCTGTTTCCGTAATTTTGATATTCCCATGACGTTCAAGGAAAGGGCATCCATGCGCATATTTGCCAGCTTACTGTTTGTGCTCCTGATCATGGCGGGCTGTGGCAAGAGGGGACCGCTGATCTACCCCGACATGCTGATACCGGCGGCGCCGACCGGCGTTACCGCCCGTCAATCCGGCAGGGTCGTGAAACTCTCCTTTGTCGTGAATCGCAAGGACCGGGCCGGTCGCGACCTCAAGGAACCCGGCGCCCTGGGAGGAGTGGACGTGTTCAGGCGCGCATCCCAGGCGGGACAGGAACCCGTCTGCAAGGCATGTCTGGACGGCTTCGTCCTCCTTAAGAAACTGTACCTCGCATCGTCGCCATTGGAGCGCGACGTCCAGCGCTTTGGCGGCGCGATGCTGCTGCTGGACGGCGACGTGAGAGTAGGCGGGGAGTACAGCTACATGGTCAGGCCCTTTACGAAGGACTCGGTTGACGGCCAACCGTCTACGCCGGTCAAGGCAACGGTCGTCGAGCCGCTCCCGTCTCCGGTGCTGACCGTGGAGCCCGATCCGGTGGAGATCCGGCTTCACTTCGACGGCGCCTATTCGGGCAGGGGGACCCTTGTGGGATACAACATCTACAGGACGGTCAAGGACGGGGTTCTCCCCTACGCGCCGTTCAACAGGGAGCCGGTCGTTGGCAAAAGCTTCGCGGATATCGGTCTGGACAGGAGCCTGAGTTATGTGTACGCCGTCAGGGCGGTGGTCAAGATGCCGGACGGCCAGGTGGTGGAGAGCGAACTTTCCAACGAGGTGGTTGCGCGATTGCCGGATCTGTAATCGAATATGACGGCTTCGGCCGAAACTCGGTCCGGATGACATCTGAACGCCGCCGCTCCTCCGTGGGACGGCGGCGTT
>CAZRPI010000129.1:0-9713 GCA_964601865.1 uncultured Pelobacter sp.
TTTAGAATTTGCGAGAGCATCATGGCCTTACTTTTTCCTTGTCTTCACTCATGATGCGCCGGACCCGCTCCCAGGTGTCGGGATGGCTGGAGAGGTAATTTCGTGACGGCCGTCCGTTGCCGTTCGCCCCGCCATGGTGCGCATCCATCCTGGCCTGCAGGCGCCCCAGAATCCCGGCGTACACCCGCAGAGGTACGCCCGTTGATTTCATCCACGCAATAGCCGCGTCATCCGCTTCCCGCTCGAAATCACGCGAGAAAGAGGCATCTACCAGGACCGTTGGGAGGGTGGCGGAGAGAGAGGTAAGGGAAGTGATGTCGCCGGTCAGTGTGGCCATGATCAGGCCCGCGGCAGAACTCTGCAGGACATGGCGCATGATGTGGCGTCCCCGTGCGTGCCCAAGTTCATGGGCCATGATGGCGGCAATCTCGTCATCCTCCCCTGCCAGCCCCACCAACTCGTCGGTAACGACCACGACGCCTGACGGCAGCGCAAAGGCATTGGCCCCGATGGCCGGGGACGACCGGAATTCCAGCCGGTATCCCGCCCTGATTCCCTCCGGACCCGCTACACGACGGAACAGTGCGGTCAGTTCGTCACGTCGCTCCCGGCTCAGCCTGCTCGGCTTCATGAAGACACGGTCCAGTGTCGCCAGCGATTCCCTGCCGAGCGCCTTTTCGGTGGCCGGCGGCAGGGCAAAGGCAGCCCGGCGGGCAAGAAAGGGAACGCCGTAGATGGTGAATACCAGGGCCACGAGAACCGTCAGCGTCAGGGCTCCCAGAACCAGCGGCAGATTCTTCTCCCAGACGTGCAGCAGACGTCCGCCGCCCGCGCCGCCCCGGAGCCGCTCCAGTTCGGCCATCAGTCCGGCGTCATCCAATTCGCATACTCCGCCGTCCGGCAGACGGATCGTGCGGCGGATCGAGCCGACGCCCGACGGCAGCGCGAGAGACGAAACCGGGTACGACAGATCACCATCCGGCCCGCGGATGATCACCCGATTCCCGTCCAGAACGAGGAGGACCTCACGCCGGGTGGAGACCCGGCCGTCAAAATATGCGACCCGTACGGATTTCATGAAACGATCCCGTCACAAACTCAGTTCTGCCATGCCATCACATGGCGATGTCTATGGGCATGTTGAAGAGATCGCCGATCTCCTCACCAGCGGCGCCGACCGATGGGCCGCTGGAGGCGACGGCCATCACTTCGTCCAGTCCCCCGACTGCCTCCAGTTCAAGATGGCGGAAGCGGTACCGCGCCAGGCGAACCGTTGCCCACGGCACCATGAGTCCGAGGCTGAACAGGATCGCCATGGCATTGGTCACGAAGAGGAGGGCCATGTCGCGCGTGCGGAGGGTACTGCGGAAACTCCCGCTTCCGAGCATGGTGGCGTTCCAGCAGAGGTTGGCCATTGCGGTCTGGGCATACACGACCAGGATGAAGTAGACAACCGGGAAGGAGAGGAGCGGAAGCGCGGCCATTCCCTGCAGCGCCAGCCGGCCGGAAGAACCGGCGGCATAGATGCCCGACATTGCCAGCGCCATGCCGACCAGGATGAAAACGGCGATGAAGGCAAGCGCTATCTTGCATGAGAGTATGTAGAAATCCCTGGCCTTGGCGCTGAAACAAAAGGGGAGCGAACCGTAGCTGCTGTTCTCCACCATGAATTTTTTCTGGCGGTAGATCATGTACGGCGCCAGCAGGCCGAGGCTCAACCCTGTCAGGAGCGGCAGAGCGGCAAACACGAAGTACGCCTGCCGGTATTCGGGTCGGAAAGCGAAGCGGATGTTCCGGTAGGAGGAGTTGTGGCAGTTGAAGATCCGCGAACGGACCACGAGCCAGGGAAAGGCCGCATAGACGATCAACGCGACAACCATGCTGAGAATGGGGCTGATCCTTGTGCCGATGCTGTAGAGCACAAAGGCGGCCGCGGCAATGAGCCATCCCCTGAAAAGCGCCATGGGATCGGCCAGGTATTCGAACTGCTGGCCGTACAGGGTCGTGCTGCCGAAGAAGAAACGGCGTCTGCGGACCTTGGCCCATGCGGAATAGATACCGACCGTAAGGATCTTCAGCAGCGTATTGACGATCCAGATGCCGAAATACTCCCGGGCGGTGCCGTGGAACGAAAAACCGGGATTCAGCCGGGGTGGAGGGGATGGCGGGCCGGGAACGATAACCGGTTCCCGTGGCGGCGTTCCACCCTCCCCGGTCGCGGTTGACGCTGGCGGTTCCTGAGGGAGTGCATCCCGGAGACTATCCCGCAACGGCCGTTCCCCTCCCCCGTCATCAGACAGGGAGAAGGAGCTTCCGCATCTGGGGCAGGTGGCGCGGGTAGCTCCGGCCGGAATGGCGCCCCTCGGGACCATTCTGGAAAAAGCGCAATGGGGACAGACGATGGTCAGTTGTTCCGACATGCGGGCCTCCATGGTGAGACGAACAGGGTCCGGAAACCGGTGCAGGATGGCAACGAATCGAGTGCGGAATCCGTTGTCCTAATCGCTCTCCCCCTCCGGAATCCGGTCGAGCTGGGCCAGCCAGGCGCTTGCCTCGCCATCGCTCGGAGCGCGCCAATCGCCGCGCGGCGAGAGGGAGCCGCCCGAACCGACCTTGGGGGCGTTGGCCATGCAGCTGCGTTTGTACTGGCTGATCCTGAAGAAGCGCCTTAAAAAGACGCCGAGCCATTTCTTGATGTCGGCCAGATCGTACTGGTTGCGTTTGTCTTCAGGAATGTCCGGCCAGAAGTGAAGGTTCCTGTCGCGCCAGGCGTTCCAGGAGAGGAAGGCCACCTTGGGCGGCGGATAGCCGAGACGCAGAATGTAGTAGAGGTTGAAATCCTGCAGTTCGTACGGCCCCACCTTGTCCTCGGTACGCTGAACGGGCTGGTTGTCGTCGTTGTCTCCCGGAACCAGTTCGGGGCTGATCTCGGTCTCCAGCACGTCCCGGAGCACGGCGCTCACCTCCGGCCCGAGCTGGTCGGTGTTGGCGGCCCAGCGGATCAGGTACTGGATCAGGGTCTTGGGCACGCTGGCATTGACGTGGTAGTGCGCCATATGGTCCCCCACGCCGTAGGTGCACCATCCCAGTCCCAGTTCGCTCAGGTCGCTGGTTCCCACCACCAGCCCGCCGCGCTGGTTGGCCAGGCGGAACAGGTGGCTGGTCCGCTCCCCGGCCTGGACATTCTCGAAGGTGATGTCGTAGAGCGGTTTGCCGCCGAAGAAGGGGTGATCGATGTCCTTGAGCATCTGCAGGCAGCTGGGACGGATGTCGATCTCGTGGTAGCTGCAGCCCACCGTCCGGATCAGGCTGCGGGCCTGCTCCAGGGTGCGCTGGCTGGTGGCGAAACCAGGCATGGTATAGGCAAGGATGTCCTTTCTGGAGCGCCCCATGACATCCATGGCCCTGGCGCAGACCAGCAGCGCCTGGGTGGAATCCAGGCCGCCGGAAACGCCGATCACCATCTTGCCCTCCCCGGTGGTCATGAAGCGCTTCACCAGACCCTGCACCTGGATCTGGTACACTTCCCGACAGCGTTCGTCGCGCCGCGAAGGGTCGCTGGGGACGAAGGGGAAACGCTCGTAGAAACGCTCCAGCGGCAGTTTCCGCGTCGCCGGAAGTTCCGCCGTGAAGCGCACGGTTCGAAAACCGGAGATCTCATCCCGGTGGCGCAGGACCGATTGCCCGAAGCTGGTCTGGCGCATGCGCTCCTGGTTCAGACGGTCCAGATCGATATCACCGCTAATCAGCTGGGATTCGTATGAGAAGCGTTTCGATTCGGCGAGAGGGACGCCGTTTTCGAAGATCATGCCGTGGCCGTCCCAGGCCAGGTCCGTGGTGGATTCCCCCGCGCCGGCGGCGCTGTAGATGTAGGCGGCAAGACAGCGGGCCGACTGGTTGGCCACCAGGCTGCGCCGGTAATCGGCCTTGCCCACCGTGATATTGGAGGCGGAAAGGTTGATCAGCACGGTGGCGCCGGCCAGCGCGGCGAATGACGATGGTGGAATCGGCACCCAGACGTCCTCGCAGATCTCGGTGTAAAAGGTGAGCAGTGGCTGCTCCTCAACCTGGAACAGCAGGCAGTTGCCGAAGGGAACTTCCTTCTGTCCCAGCAGTTCGATGCTGTCCACCGGAGCGTAGGCCGCTGGAACGAACTGGCGCAGCTCGTAGAATTCGCGGTAGCCGGGAAGAAAGGTTTTGGGCGCCACTCCCAGGATTCTGCCGCGATGGAGCACAACGGCGCAGTTGAAGAGCATGCTGTGAACCTGCAGCGGCAGGCCAACCACCGTGATTACCGGGACATCGACGGACGCCTTCAGCACCCTGTCAAGGGCTGCGAGGGAACC
Organism: uncultured Pelobacter sp.; assembly: GCA_964601865.1. GTDB lineage: Bacteria > Desulfobacterota > Desulfuromonadia > Geobacterales > Pseudopelobacteraceae > Pseudopelobacter. The sequence goes on from CAZRPI010000129.1 coordinate 4,347, forward strand.
GTCCAGAAGCGTCTGCTGATGGAAAAGGTCCTCGCAGGAATAGGCGGAAAGCCCCAGCTCCGGAAACACCGCCAGCAGGGCGCCGTTTTCCGCGGCCCGACGCATCATCGCCACGGTCTGGCCGGCGTTGTAAAGCGGATCGGCCACCTTCACCTCGGGAATGGCAACCGCCACGCGGATAAAATTATGGTTGTAGAGATTGAAGAATTCTGTGTCCACCAACGACCCTCCTGTTCCAATAGCCGAAATTTGCGCCACTCTAGCACGATTCATACGGGTTTAAAAATGAATGTTTGCTTTTTTTTACAATGAAACAGGGGCAAATGACCGGTTCGGAACCACACAGCCACGTGCATTAACCCCCTCAAATCCCGACTCCACGCCATAACGTTACGATGAATTCCTGCGGCGGCCCCGGATGCCGTCTCTCTTTCGTCACATCGGAGTATGGATACCCTTCTGATTTCCTAGTTTTTGTCCGCTTCCACCCAACCCTTCCCCGATCCGATAACTCGCCGTAACAGACCACCTCCGCAGCAATACATTCTTGTCAGATCTTTTTTGACCAAATTGGTCGGAACAATAATTTTAACTTGACAATTTATATTTATAATTATATCTATATTTTTACTAGGCGATATAATTTTAAAACAAAACCCAAACAATCTGACGGCATCGTAATCTATCGGGAGAAACCCCGTATTTTTTTCAACTTATTGTCTATATCAGCCATAGATTATATCTACTGATATCCATCACGGAACAAGGAGACAGCATGAGCGAGCAAACAGCTTACAAACCCGAAACCCTGGCCCTGCATGCCGGCCAGAAGCCGGACACCGCGACCAATTCGCGGGCGGTGCCGATCTATCAGACCGTAGCCTACGTTTTCAACGACGCGGATCACGCCGCCCGTCTCTTCGGCCTGCAGGAACCGGGCAACATCTACGGCCGGCTGATGAACCCCACCTCGGATGTATTCGAACAGCGTGTCGCAGCCCTTGAAGGAGGAGTGGCCGCGCTGGCCCTCTCATCCGGCCAATCGGCGATCAGCCTGGCGATCCTCACCCTGGCCCATGCCGGAGACGAGATTGTCTCCTCGACCAGTCTCTACGGCGGAACCTTCAACCTGTTTCACTACACCTTGCCCCAGCTGGGAGTCACGGTCAGGTTCGTCGATCCATCGGACCCGGAAAATTTCCGCGGGGCCATCAACGAGAAAACAAAACTGATTTTCGCCGAAACGCTCGGCAATCCGAAGCTGGACACGCTTGATATCGTGAAGGTGGCGGCAATCGCACACGACAACGGCATACCGCTGATCATCGACAACACAACACCCTCCCCCTACCTGGTAAATCCGCTAAAACACGGCGCCGACATCGTGGTGCACTCCGCTACCAAGTTCATCGGCGGCCACGGCACATCCCTCGGCGGGGTCATCGTCGATGGCGGGAGTTTCAACTGGGGCAACGGCAAATTCCCCCAACTGTCCGAGCCGGACCCTTCCTACCATGGGATCAACCTCTGGGAGGCGCTGGGAAACCTGGCGTTCATCGTCAAGGTGCGGGTTCAGCTGCTTCGCGATCTGGGGCCGACGATTTCTCCGTTCAACTCGTTCCTGCTTCTGCAGGGGCTGGAAACCCTCCATCTGCGCCTGGAGCGGCACAGCGCCAATGCACTGGCTGTGGCAACCTATCTCAAAAAACATCCCCGGGTGGCCTGGGTTAATTACCCCGGACTTCCCGACCACCCCTCGTACGAGATCGCGAAGAAGTATCACCATCGAAACCTGTTCGGCGCCCTGATCGGTTTCGGCATCAGGGGTGGCGGTGTGGAAGAAGGGAAAAAATTCATCAACAACCTCAAACTGCACTCGTTGCTGGCAAACATCGGTGACGCCAAATCGCTGGTGATCCACCCCGCCTCCACGACCCATCAGCAACTGACCGCCGAAGAGCAGCTGGCAACCGGCGTGACCCCGGACTTCATCCGGCTGTCGGTGGGTATCGAGCATGTGGACGACATCATTGCCGACCTGGAACAGGCGCTGGCAACGGTATGAATGGTAAACCGGACAAACGGAAAAAGATTCAGGATGGCGGAATATTACATGGGTTCCGCTAAATTCTTACTTTAAAGGAGATGATGCATGAAACGGAATTTTTTGAGAATTTTGTCACTGGCTTTTGTGGCGCTGTTGACATTCTCGTCAGTAGCAAAGGCCGAAGACGCCGTGAAGTCGGATGACAGCACAAAAAGCGCAAAAGCCGAGGAAGTCAAACACTTCAGAGTGGGGCTCAGGGGGCTCTATGTGTTTCCGACCGAAAGTTTCGACAAAAGGCTGGACAGTTCTCATCTGTCACTATCGAAAAACTTCGCCCCCTGCGCGGATCTGGAATATTTTTTCACCAACAAGATTTCCACCGAACTTATCGCGGGGGTAACCAAACACACCATTAAATCCGGTCACAATGAAATAGGCTCGACTTACGTGCTTCCCCCAAGCCTCACCCTGAAGTATCACCCGTTTGGTGACGCCAAGTTCAGCCCATACGTGGGTGCAGGCATTGAAATGACTTTTCCCTTCAACGACCGCGTGAACAGCGGTTTGGGTCGTATCAGAATCGATGCAAGCATCGGTTATGCCCTGCAGACCGGTATAGACATTAAAGTCGATAACCACCTCTATCTTAACGTGGACTACAAATACCTGAACGCAGATACCCGCTTCAAGGTCAGTGGAATCGGGCCTTCATGGTACAAGCTTGACATAAACCCGCACGTTTTCGGCGTCGGAGTCGGTTATCGTTTCTGACAAATAACAGGAACGTGCGAGTGTTACTCCAATACAAATAGCAGTAAACCCTGCGGGGAATCCAGGCCCGGACGCTTGATCTCCCTCCGCAGAAAACAGCAGATCAATCAGTCCCCACAGAGCATTTCTTCCTTTCCAATGGCCCCCTTCTTACCCATAAAAAAATAGGGAGGGGGCAATTTTTCAACATGTCAACAAAACCGGCCACTGAATTTCAAGCGATGGAATCTTACGTTTCTTTGCAAAGGGCAAATTGCATGGTAGTATATATTCCTTAAACGCCGCATCGACTCTTTTGGGAAAATGCCCGCGTTACGGGTAATCCGCCATGAAGATAGCACTGGTCTTCCCGCCATTTTATCTGCAGTCACTCTACAACCTTCCGCCTCTGGGACTGCTCAATCTCGCCACCGTCCTCAGGGAGGCCGGTCACGCGGTTGAGGTTCTCGACCTCGTCCTTGCCCTCCGTCTCAGGACCCTTTCCCCCGGACCGATAATTTACGCGGACTCCGCCAGGATGATACTCAAGAATGAGCCCGAAATGGTCTGTTTTTCCGTGCAGTGCGCGACCTTTCCGGCCGTTGTCCGCATCTCGGAGGAACTCAAGAGAATCAGGCCTGAAATAAAAATCGTGGCCGGCGGTCACGACGTGTCGTTCGTGGCTGAGAAAACCATCGAAAGGTTTCCATGGATAGACGCGGTCGTCAGGGGCGAGGGTGAGGCAACCCTCCCGGAGCTGGTTTCGGCCTTCTCGTCCGGAGAATCGGGGGAGGGAATCAGAGGGGTCACCTGGAGAAGGGGCAGAGATGTGGTCTGCAACCCCGACCGCCGGCTGATCCGGAACCTGGATGACATTCCGCTGCCGGACTACGGATTCGTCCCGGACCTACGGACCTACCGCGACGCCTGCGGAATTCCGCGCTCCATTGCCATCGTGGAGGTGGGACGGGGGTGCCCCCACAGCTGCGTCTACTGCTCCGAGTCCGTAATGTGGCGGCGCAGGACGAGGACTTTTTCCATCGACCGGATCAGCCGCGAGATGCGCCGGCTGCGCGACGAGTCGGGCGCCGAATGTTTCCTCCTCGCCTATGACCAGTTCACGGCCGATCGTCGTTTCGTGGAGGATTTCTGCCGGCGGATGATCGACGATGGCCTCAACGACACCCCCTGGTACTGCATCTCCAGACTCGATTCCATGGACGTGCCTCTGCTGCGTCTGATGCGGGAGGCGGGCTGCGAATCCATGTGCTACGGCATCGACTCGGGCTCGAAGCGGACTCTGGCCTTCATCGGCAAACGGATCGACGAAAACATCCTGTACCGCCGGGTAAGGGAAACCACGGAGGAGGGGATGGTCCCTACGCTCAGCTTCGTGATCGGCTTTCCGGAGGAAGAGCGCGAAGATATCGACAAGACCCTCACCCTGGCCCTCAGAACCGGAATCCAGGGGAACAGCAACCCCCTGATCCAGATGCCGACCGTACTGCCGGGAACGGACCTGTACAAACGCTACGCCGACCGGCTTGTCCGCAAAACCGACACCTATTTCTCCCTGGGACTGGAATTCAACGAGGGCATGCGTCTGGAGGACGACTCGCGGCTGATCGGATCGAATCCCGACATTTTCAGCGGGTTCCACAACCTCCCCTGCAAAGGACTTGCCCTGACGGAACTGGACCGCATCTCGCGCTGTTTCCCCATCATCGTCAACCTCTTTCCCAAGACCTTCCTCCTCCTGGGACTGGCGCTGGGTGAATCCACAAGCGCGCTTTTCACCCGCTTTCTGGAACATGTGGCAGCAGCCGAATCGAGGACGGACCTCTCCCTTGATCCGGATGAATGCCGCAGATACCTGCTCCCCTTCGCGGCCAGAATCTCGGGTGAAACCGGCGGCGCCAACTGGAGTCATCTCTCCGAAGTCGCGCTCTACGAAACCCTGTTCCTAGACTCGGGAGGAGTCGCGCCGAGTCCCGCGACCGGCACGGCGCGCGTGTCCGTTCCTGATGGCTCCTGCCCCAGACGGAATGCCTCCGCGGTGGTCAGGGAGTTCGACTTCAACCTACCGGAAATCATCGACGACCTCAAGACAGGCATCTTCAGGGAGAACTATCCGGAGGAGCCGACCCTGCTCGTATTTTCCCCCTCGGAAAACGGGGCCGAAGTAACCCAGATCAACGAATTCGGGCGGGACCTGCTGGAACTGTCAGACGGCTCCAGTTCCGTGGAGAGAATTGCCGGCGGCCTGTACCGGCAGTACGGTTCCGGCATGGAGTTCGAGAATTTCCTGGACGAGTGCCGTCAGGCGATGGTTACCCTGGGCGAAATGGAGCTGCTGCAGAGATGATTTTTTTTGCGGACCGCGGCCGGTCATCCGGCGAGCGTGAGGCAAGTGTCCGGGTCCTGAGGCTCCCGGGCCGGAGAAGCGCGTCGAATTCAGTTGCATTCCAGAGGAAAGGAGGTGATAACATGCTGAAAGTCAGGAAAGTCGAGAAGAGAGCCACGTCAGCGGCCGGCTGCCATGGCCCGTCCTGCCATGCTCCGGCGTGCCA
>CAZRPI010000130.1:0-9647 GCA_964601865.1 uncultured Pelobacter sp.
CCCGGCCGCGCCGCCCCCTGCCCCGGCGTTTTTTTTCGCGCTCACCCTTCCTGGTGAACTTCTCCGGCGGCGGGCGATAGCCGCAATCGGGGGGAAGCCAGTGCAACCGGGGGACAAGTTCCGGCGTCAGCTTAATGCAAAGGGGATTGATCTCGAAGCGCCGCTCGAAGATCTTGCAGCGGCGGCTGATCACGTCGAGGTAACGGCAGGCGGTCTGGGTGTAGATGATTTTACCCCGGCCGTCCTCCAGCTTTTCAAAACAGCATCTGCCGCACTGCCTGCAGAGAGAGTCCCACTCGGGACTGTCACATGTAATGTCGGTCATGAAAGGGATAATAGGCTTCCGGGCGACCCGAGTCAATGGGAACGGAGCAGGCCGAAGGCTGAAGATGGAGGGTTGAGGGTATCTTTGGATATTCATGTGGTTTTTGCCTTCGGCCTTCAGTCGAAAAAATGCCTTCCCCCTTGAAAAACCGTCCCCCGATTATTATGTTTATGCATGTCATTTCCATCTGCTCAAAGGAGAATCACGAGACATGTCCAAAACGACCAAACAGTTTCAGACCGAGGTTCAGCAGCTCCTCGATCTGGTGATCCATTCTCTCTACTCCAACCGGGACATCTTCCTGCGGGAGCTGATCTCCAACTCCTCGGACGCCATCGACAAGATCCGCTTCGAAGCCCATTCGAACGAGGAACTCCTGGAGGGTAACAGCGACTGGAAAATCAAGCTGATTCCGGACAAGAAGGCCGGAACCCTGACCATCCGCGACAACGGCATCGGCATGACCCCGGCCGAGGTGGAGGACAACATCGGCACCATCGCCCGTTCCGGCACCAAGGCGTTCATGCAGGCCCTCAAGGACAAGGCGTCCACCGACAACCCGGAACTGATCGGCCAGTTCGGTGTCGGTTTCTACGCTTCCTTCATGGTAGCGGACCGGGTCACCCTGGAAACCCGCAAGGCCGGCAACAAGGACGACGGCTGCCGCTGGGAATCGGTGGGGGACGGCACCTACACCATCGAGGAGTACAACCGCGGCGAGCGGGGCACGGAGATCGTCCTGCACCTGAAGGACGAGTACAAGGAGTATCTGGAGGAGTGGAAGATCCGCTCCATCGTGAAGAAGTACTCCGACTACATCCAGTATCCGATCGTCATGGACATCACCCGCACCGAAACCCCCAAGGGCGTGGACGGCAAGGAAATCGAAGGGGCAGGCACGATCGAGAAGACCGAGGAGCAGACCCTGAACTCCATGAAGGCGATCTGGGCCCGCCCGAAGAGCGACGTCACGGAGGAGGAGTACCAGGAGTTCTACAAACACATCTCCCACGACTTTGAAGCTCCCTTCCACACCATCCACTTCTCGGCGGAGGGGATCAGCGAGTTCAAGGCCCTGCTCTACATCCCGTCGCAGAAACCGGTCGACATCTTCATGATCGACCGCAAGAAGGGGCTGCAGCTGTACGTGAAACGGGTCTTCATCACCGACCGCTGCGAGGAGCTGCTTCCCGACTACCTCCGTTTCGTGAGGGGGGTGGTGGATTCCAGCGACCTGCCGCTCAACGTCTCCCGCGAAATCCTCCAGGAGGATGTGCAGATCAAGCGCATCCAGAAGAGCCTCGTCTCCAAGATTCTCTCCACCCTGTCCGAGCTTAAGGATAAGAACTTCGACGATTACGTGAAGTTCTGGAAGGAGTTCGGTCCGGTACTCAAGGAGGGGCTGCACTTCGACTACGCCAACAAGGAAAAACTCCAGGAGCTGGCGCTGTTCGAAAGCACGTTTACCGAGGCCGGAAGCTACACCACCCTGAAGGATTACGTGGAAAAGATGCCCGAATCCCAGAAGGAGATCTATTACATTACCGGCGACAGCCGCGCCAACCTCGAAACATCTCCCCACCTGGAGATCTTCAGGGCCAAGGGGTATGAAGTCCTCTTCCTGACCGACCCGGTCGACGAATGGGTGGTCCAGACGCTGAACGAGTACCGGGAGAAGAGCCTCAAGGCGGTTGACCGCGGCGACGTGGACCTGGACACCGAGGAGGAGAAGAAGGAGAAGGAAACCAGACAGGAACAGGCCCAGAAGGAGTTCGGCGACCTGCTCTCCTTCATCAGGGACCACCTGGAGGACAGGATCAAGGATGCCCGTCTCTCCAAGCGCCTGACGGACAGCGCCTGCTGCCTCGTGGCCGAGGAGTACGGCGTCAACGCCAACATGGAGCGCATCCTCAAGGCCATGAACCAGCCGGTTCCCGAGTCCAAGCGCGTGCTGGAACTCAACCCCGATCATCCGCTCATGAAGATTATGACCGATATCTTCAGGGAGAACAAACAGGATGCCCGCCTATCCGACTACGCCGATCTGCTCTACGACCAGGCCCTGCTCACGGAAGGCTCCCCCATCAAGGATCCCCTCCGCTTCACCCGCCTGGTGAGCGAACTGATGGTCAAGGCCGCGGCCTCGAAATAACGGTCGTTTTCCGAACGCCGCATCAAAGCCCGTGATCCCGCAGGTCACGGGCTTTGATTTTTCCAGATGCCCCCCCCGTAGAGACGCATTGCAATGCGTCTCTACGGCAATGCGTCTCTACAGCCAATATCCCTAGCCCCTCACACCCGGTCTTCGACCACCCTCTCCCGGTGGGAGAAGGGTTGATTCGGGGCGGATGGGGGGGATTTTGACTTTTGGCAGAAAGCAAATCGGACACTACGGCAATAAACCGAATATAGGTTTCCGTTGCCAGAGTGGCGCGCAGGGTATATGTTGAAATGCCGACAACACGCGGCAGCATACAATCAGACACAAGGAACATGAATGAAATTCAGTGAATTACCCCTGCCGGAGCAGCTGCGCGCCGGCATAGAAGAAGCGGGTTTTCAGGATTGCACCCCGATCCAGGAACGCACCCTCCCCCTTTCCCTGGCCGGCAAGGATGTGGCCGGGCAGGCACAGACCGGCACCGGCAAGACTGCGGCCTTTCTGGTTACCCTCTTCACAAGGCTTCTGAACAGCGGGACCGGCGACGACAGGAATCCGCGCGCCCTGATCCTGGCGCCCACGCGGGAACTGGTGGTGCAGATCGAACAGGACGCGCAACTTCTCGGAAAACAGTGCGGTCTCTCCATCCAGGCCATCTATGGGGGCGTGGACTACATGAAACAGCGTGACGCCCTGCGCGAAGGGGCTGATGTGGTAATCGGCACCCCGGGAAGGCTGATCGACTATCTCAAGCAGAAGGTCTACAGTCTGAAAAAGATCGAGATGCTGGTCATTGACGAGGCCGACCGGATGTTCGACATGGGCTTCATCGCCGATCTACGCTTCATCCTGCGCCGTCTCCCGCCGTACGACAAGCGCCAGAATCTGATGTTTTCCGCGACCCTCAACCAGCGGGTCATGGAACTGGCCTACGAATTCATGAACATGCCGGAGAAGGTATCGGTCACGCCGGAGAAGATGACGGCGGAAAAGGTCGAGCAGGTCATCTACCACGTCGCCCGCAAGGAGAAATTCCCTCTTCTTCTGGGCCTCCTGCGCCGGGACGCCATGGAGAGGACCATGATCTTCGTCAACACCAAACGTGAGGGGGAATTCCTCCATGACCGCCTGAACGCCAACGACTTTCCCGCCCGCTTCATCTCCGGCGACGTTGACCAGAAGAAGCGTCTCCGCATCCTGAACGACTTCAAGAACGGCAAGCTGTCGATCCTGATCGCCACGGACGTGGCCTCGCGCGGCCTGCACATCGAGGGGGTCTCCCACGTCGTCAACTATGACCTCCCCCAGGATTGCGAGGATTACGTCCACCGCATCGGCCGCACCGCCCGGGCCGGCGCCGAGGGGAAGGCCATCTCCCTGGCCGATGAGGACGGCGTGCTCAACCTGGAAGCGATCGAGGAGTACATCAAGACCAAGATTCCCTGCGAATGGGCCGGTGACGAACTTTTCGTCAACGACTATAGCCGGGTTGCCCGCCGCAAGAGGGACACGCTTCCCACCAGGGACAAGAAACCGGTGGGGGGACGGACCGGGAAACGCCCCCGAAGCAAGCGCGAGTCGGGCAAAAGCCAGGAGACGGCGCCGTTAGAGGCGCCGCGCCAGCAGACGGACAGCGCGCAGGAAGCTGCCGGCGGGGAGGTCGGGACGGCCAGGAAACGCCGCCGCAGGAGAAGTAAGAAACCGGCAACCGGAACCCAAACGGACCCGGAATCCGTGGAACAAGCCCCGCCCACACCGACGGAATAGCCGTTCGCTCACCATGTTTCACGGGCAGGGACCGGTTTCGACCGGTCCCTGCCCTCTTTACACCATTCCCGCCAGTTTACCGAAAACCCTCCTCAATTGCCCGGAGCCGGTTGACACCGCATGGTTTCTGTGAAATGTTTTAACAGTAATAACCGAAATCCAGGAGTCGACCATGAACCCATCCTCCCTCTGGGACCGCTATTGCCGCTACCTCTGCCATTGCCCCGAAATCGGCCTTTCCCTCGATATTAGCAGGATGAGCCACGACGACGAATTTCTGGAGCGGATGGCTCCTGCCATGAAAAAGGCGTATGCCGAAATGAGGGAACTGGAAGAAGGCGCCGTCGCGAACCCCGACGAGGGCCGCATGGTGGGGCATTACTGGCTCCGCGCCCCTTCCCTGGCGCCGAACGATTCGATTCGCCTTGAAATCGAGGAGACGTCAAAACAGATCCGGGATTTCGCCGCCAGGATCCATGGGGGCGAAATCACCGGCCAGGGAGGAGAACCGTTCATCAACCTGCTGATCATCGGCATCGGCGGCTCGGCCCTGGGACCGCAGTTCGTGGCCGACGCCCTCTCCTCCACCGGCGACCCCATGAATCCGTTCTTCCTGGACAACACCGACCCGGACGGCATCGACCGGGTACTGGACCAGCTTGACAGCGAACTGGGCCGCACCCTGACCATCGTGATCTCCAAGAGCGGCTCCACCAAGGAGACCCGCAACGGTATGCTGGAAGCCATGGCAGCCTACCGCCGCCGCAACCTGGTGTTTGGCCGGCACGCCGTGGCCGTTACCGGAGCCGGCAGCGAACTGGACCGGCTGGCAGCCGAACAGGATTGGCTGGAGCGTTTTCCCATGTGGGACTGGGTCGGCGGCCGCACCTCCGTAACCTCGGCCGTGGGGCTGCTGCCGGCCGCGCTGCAGGGGATCGACATCGGCGCCCTGCTGGAGGGGGCTGCCTCCTGCGACGCCGTAACCCGACGCAGCGACAGTTACCGCAACCCGGCCGCCCTGATGGCGCTCATGTGGTTTTTCGCGGGCAACGGCAGCGGGGACCGGGATCTGGTCATGCTTCCCTACAAGGACCGTCTCCTCCTCTTCTCCCGTTACCTGCAGCAGCTGCTGATGGAATCCCTGGGCAAGGAACTGGACCGGGATGGTATCGTCGTGAACCAGGGGCTGGCGGTCTACGGCAACAAGGGCTCCACCGACCAGCACGCCTACGTGCAGCAGCTGCGGGACGGCCTGGACAACTTCTTCGTCACCTTCATCGAGGTACTGAGGGATCGTGGAGGGTATTCGGGCCATGTTGAACCGGGGGTCACCAGCGGCGACTTCCTCTTCGGATTTCTCCGCGGCACCAGGGCGGCCCTGAGTGAGAAGGGACGGCAGTCCATGACGATCACCGTGGAGAAGATCGACGCCTTCACCATCGGCGTCCTGATCGCGCTGTTCGAGCGGAGCGTGGGGCTGTACGCAGCTCTGGTCAATATCAACGCCTACCACCAGCCGGGGGTTGAGGCGGGCAAGAAGGCCGCCGGAGTCGTTATTTCGCTGCAGAAAGAGGTGGTGGAGTATCTGTCCGGCCAGGACAGGGCCATGACCGCGGGCGAGATCGCGGCCGCCCTGGACAGGGAGGAGCGGACCGAAGAGCTGTTCGCGATCCTGCGCCATCTGTCGGCCAATCCGGATCGGGGGGTAAGGGCCGACATGAACGGCAGGGCGGATTGCTGGAAGTTTTCCATGTCGCGGCTGGAGAGTCAATGACACCGGATTTCGGCGGCAGAGTAAGGCGCTGATCCGGGGGAAAAAATGGAAAGGATTGGTTTTTCAGGAGATTGTCAATGAAGATCACGAACGGAAGGGAGCAAGCCCACTCCTCCCCGTTCACCTACCGTTTATCAATCTGCAGCGCATTCTCGAAGTAGCGTTCCTGTTTGCTCCAGATCAGTTGGGTGACGTAGTCAAGGGTGCTGTTCAGATCCTGGAGAGTCGCCCTCGGGTAACGGTTGGCAATCCTGTTCAGGACCCTGCGGGTTATGACCGGATTGTTGTACCACGGCATGTTCCTCAACTCCCTTCCGGCCTGCGCTACTTCAAGGAATCCGTTTCCGGTTGAATGAACGTCGATGGTATCCGACGCCATTGCTCATGTTTGTCAAGCTCAACCTTCATGTTTTAACATATCGGCACATCATGGGAAGTCTTGATCCCCAGGCAAAAGGAGAACCAGGAATCCCGGAATATCCAAGCACCTCTTGATCTTGATATCAGCATCAAGCATGCCATGAGCACAAACAACATAACCACCCGACACATGGGGATTTTTATCCCCCTGATGCATGGCGCGGATTTTTCCTTACCCCATCATGGCTTGCGACCACCCCATATCCGGTTTCCCCAGATTCAGCCCTATTGTCCGTTACTCCGGCCTGCCCCGGAGAACACTAAGCCACACGTCCCCCTCTCCCCGAACCTAATCCCGCACCTGCTCTGAATCCGCGTCCTCGACCACAATCTCCAGTTCGGCCAGGGTGATCTCCCTGACTCCCAGGAAATGGGCCTCGGGAGCGGAAAAAAGAGGGGTTTCCGGATCGGGGCTCATGGCCTTGCCCACTTTGCGGCAGGCGAGGTTGGAGAGCCTTACCAGAACCAGCAGGATATCGTTGCCGTCAAAATCAGGTCTGTGGTGATTGACGGTAATGGCGCAGTAAACATCCGGCAGACTCCAGGTGGCCATCAGCCTGTGCCCGACATCTTCATGCATGGTTTTGAGTATCTCGTTGATAAGCGTATCCGACAGGGCTATTTGCGAGGCCGAAGTCTGCAGGAGTTCGTCCAGGGCCTTGATAATCGCCAGTTTTCCGATGTCGTGCAGCAGGCCGCCCATGAAGGCCTCGGATGCCAGCGCCGGGTAACCCGATTTGACGGCCAGCCATCTGGCGCCGGTGGCGCATGAGAGAGCATGCTCCCAGAGACGGTGCATGGTATGGTTGAGAACCTCGTTCTCTGATCTGTAACTCTCGGACTGGGAGGCAAACATGGCCAGATTGGCGATCTCCTGGGCGCCCAACCGGATGACGGCGTTCTTGATCGTACCAATTTTTGAGAGCCCGCTGTAGAATGACGAATTGGCGATCTTCAGCACCTGACTGGCCAGAGCCTGATCCTCGCTGATCAGGTCTATGACCTCGTCGATGTGGAAATTACGCTTGACGAACATCTGGTGCAGCCTGACCGCCACGGAATGAAAAACGGGCAGAGACCGCAAATCTCCGGCGAGACGCTGATTAATCAGCTCAACAAGGGGTGTTGCCATGGTCATTGTCGTGTTACTCCCAGTATTCTTCGAAGTTCGGCGAGGGGGCGCGGCTTGCCGAGGCGGGGCAGATCGGTGATGATCTCCTTCATGGAAACCAGTCCCTGCGCGCCCTTGACAATCCCATCCTCGAGAAGTGTCACCATTCCCGAGCTCTCAATGCTGATCTTACGGATATCATACGAACTTCTGTTGTTCAGGATGGCGTTCTTGACCATCTCGTTCAAAATCAGCAGCTCGAAGATCCCGACCCTGCCGCGGTAGCCGGTGAAGCGGCAGGACTTGCATCCCCGACCTTTCTTGAACTCCGCTCCCACGATATCGTTGGGAGTCAGCCCCAGACGGCTCAGGTCGTGCGGAGTGGGGATATAGGTCTCGGCGCAGTCGGGGCAGACGCGGCGCAGCAGGCGCTGCGCGACGACGCAGAGAACGGTGGATGAAATCAGGAACGCCTCGATATCCATGTTCATCAGCCGGATCAGGCCGCCGATGCTGTCCTCGGTATGGAAGGTGGTGAGAACCTTGTGTCCGGTCAGGGCCGCGTTAATGGCGGTTTCCGCCGAGAAGTGGTCGCGGATTTCACCGAGAACGATGATATCGGGGTCCTGCCTGACGATGTGACGCAGCGATTCCTCGAAGGTTACGCCGATCTTGGTATTGATGGAGCACTGGTTGATGCCGTCAAGGATGTATTCCACCGGATCCTCGGCGGTAATGATACTGGTATTGATGTTGTTAAGGTAGTTGATGCAGCTGTACATGGTACTGGTCTTGCCGGCGCCGGTGGGACCGGTGATGATCATGACGCCTGTGGGGGTCTCTAGCGCCTCTTCGATGAAGTGCTCCAGCATGCGCGGCGCCATGCCGATCTGCCTGATATCCAGGAGCGACCTCTTGTTGTTCAGCAATCTGAGTACGATTTTTTCGCCGTAGATGGTGATGAAGAAGGATATGCGCATGTCGAGGCTGACGCCGTGCTTCGTACTGTCGAACAGGATACGGCCGTCCTGATGACGACGCCGCTCCGCAATATCGGCCTGCGCCAGCACCTTGATCCTGGTGGTGAGTTGGGGCGCGATCTCGATGGGAAAGTCCTTGTGGTGCTGCATGACGCCGTCGCATCGGAATCGAATCCGCAGTCGATCCTTCATCGGTTCGACGTGTATGTCGCTGGCGGACTGCTCGATGGCCTCGTCGATGAGATTTTCCACCATCCCGATAATCGTTGAGTCATCGAGAGCGAGCTGGCTCGTCGAGCGTTCAAGGGCGGCGATCATCTCCTGGATCGACTCTCTGAGGGCAATGACAATCCTTACGTTTTGCCCCAGGATGTTCCGGACAGCATCCTTGGCCTTCTGGTCAAGGGGATCGGAAAAAGCCACGGTGATCAGGCCTTCATCACGCCTCACCGGAACCAGTCTGTGTTCGCGGCACACGGCAAGGGGGATGTGCGCCAGCAGTGTCTTGTCCACATTGACGAAACTTAGCTCCATGAGGGGATAACCAAGCTGGTAGGCAAGACACTCCAGAATGGAGCGTTCCCCTATGAAACCGCGTTCGACCAGTATTTCACCCAGTCGTTTCTTTTCCTTGTACTCCCTCTGGATACCGAGCGCCTGATGGAGATCCGCCTCCTTCAGATAACCGAGTTCAACCAGCAGATCGCCCAGGCGTATGTGAGTCTGATTGGCGCGAAGCGTGTTCCGGATCTGTTCCTGAGTCACGTAGTCCAGATCCAGCAGAGTGTCGATCATGGTCTTGGGAGTGGTGAGCTTTGACCGCACCCTGACCGCATAGGCGAACTGCCTGTCGCTGATGACACCTTCCTTGTGCAGGAGCGAAACGATGATCCCCGTTTCAGGGATCTGGGGGGGCTTTGGTTGTGGTGGCGCGTTGCCGGCGTTAGTCATGGGATACTCTTTGAATGGCATTTTCAGGATGGATGAAGATACATGTTCCGCCGTTATAAAACAACACCTTATTAGCCTGATCCGGCAGTCGGGGCTGCCTCCGTCCGTTCAACCGGACGGGCCATTTGCAGAGGATGACGGACCGGGATCTCCACTCC
>CAZRPI010000131.1:0-9400 GCA_964601865.1 uncultured Pelobacter sp.
CCCACCATCAGAAAGGCCCAGTTCTGGATGACCTTCTCGGACAACTACCTGAAGCATCTGGAGGTGCTGCAGAACGTGGGGATGACCCGTATCGACGAGGTTGAATTCCAGGGGCACAAGATCGTGCCGATCCAGTTCCTGAAGGCGCTCCTCCCCGACCCGGCCTCCCTCGGCCCCCTCACCAAGGGGAAGACCTGCATCGGCGTCATCGCCCGCGGCCTGAGGGACGGCAAGCGCAGACAGGTGTACATCTACAACATCTGCGACCACGAGGCGTGCTACAGAGAGGTCAGGTCCCAGGCCATCAGCTACACCACCGGAGTACCGGCGGTGACAGGCGCCATCATGATGCTGACCGGCAAATGGCGCGGCGCCGGCGTCTTCAACATGGAGCAGTTCGATCCGGAGCCGTTCCTGGAAGAACTCGCGCCCATGGGGCTCCCCACCGTGGTGGTGGACGGCGGCGACTGGCCGGAGTTATAGCCGGAATCATTGAATTCTATCTCCAAACGGGCAGCCACTTGGCTGCCCGTTTCGTATATGAATGACTTAAATTTCACTACCCCCATTATCGCTGAACCATTTCCGTATTCGAACCGAATATCCAGCCTTGACCCCAACAAGTTGGTCATGTAAGATGACCATATAAGGAGCGTACCATGGCGCAATTCAACATTGCTGACGCAAAAGCTCATTTTTCCGAGCTGGTGGACAGGGCACTCCTGGGAGAAGAGGTCGTCATTGCCCGCGGCAACAAGCCCCTGCTCAAACTCGTCCCAGTTGACGAGGGCGCGAAAGAACGTCGCCCCGGGTCGGGAAAGGGAAAAATTCTGTTCGTCGCGCCCGACTTCGACCAGACTCCCGAAGATTTCTCGGATTACAGCTGATGCGCCTCCTGCTCGACACCCACGCCTTCCTCTGGTGGGCCGACGATGATACCGCCCTTTCCGCCACGGCCAGGGATGCTATCGCCAACAGGCGCAACGACTGTTATTTCAGTATCGCCAGTTGCTGGGAACTGGCAATCAAGTCCAGTATCGGCAAACTCCGCCTTGCGCAATCGGTGGATCGCTTCGTGATGGAACAACTGACGGAAAACGGATTCAAGTTGCTTCCCATAGATTTCCGACATGTTACCAAAGTTGAGAACCTCCCTTTCCATCACAGAGATCCATTCGACCGTCTGCTCATTGCCCAGGCAATGGTCCAGGGAACGAAGATTGTAACTGCCGATCCCGTATTCTGCGACTACGGAGTTCAGGTGATATGGTAATCGGTGGATAACTGCCACCACATTCAGATTCAGTGAAATGGAAGCAAATGACCGGTATCGACATCGAAAACATCCTCAGGCTCGCCCCCTCCCCCGCCTACGTGGTGGACCTGGGGCGTCTGCGCCATAACCTGGCCATCCTGGACGACGTGCAGAAGCAAAGCGGCGCCAGGATACTCATGGCGCTGAAGGCGTTCTCCATGTGGAGCGTTTTTCCGGTCATCCGCGAAACCCTGTGCGGGGTATGCGCCAGCTCCCCCTGGGAGGCGCGCCTGGGACGGGAGGAGTTCGGCCGTGAGGTGCACAGCTTTGCCGCCGCCTTCAGGGAGAGCGACGTGGTGGAATTGCTGGAGATCTCCAACCACCTGGTCTTCAACTCCTTCAACCAGCTGGAGCGGTTCCGTCCCCTGTGGGAGAGGGAAAAAGGACGCGTCTCCATCGGCCTGCGGGTCAACCCCGAGCACACCGAGGGGCACACCGCCATCTATGACCCCTGCGCCCCCTGTTCGCGCCTCGGCATCCCGATGGCGGAATTCGAACGGAGAATCGGCGAGGTCGGAGAAGGGGCCGCCCTGAGCGGAGTCGAAGGGCTGCATTTCCACACCCTCTGCGAGCAGCTGTTCGAACCGCTGCAGCGCACCGCCCGGGTGTTCGAGGAGAAGTTCGGCCGCCTCCTGCCCGGCATGAAGTGGCTCAACCTGGGGGGCGGACACCACATCACCCGCGAGGGGTACGATATCGGGGGACTGGTGGAACTGGTGCGGCATTTCAGCGGCAAATACGGCGTTCAGGTCTACCTGGAGCCGGGGGAAGCCATCGCCATCGGCACCGGCATCCTGGTGTCAGAGGTGCTGGACGTGGTCCGCAACGGCATGGAGATCGCCATCCTGGACGTCTCCGCCACCTGCCACATGCCGGACATCCTGGAGATGCCCTACCGGCCGGAAATAGAAAACGGCTTCGACCCCGGAGTCAAGCCCCACACCTACCGCCTCGCCGGGCCTTCCTGTCTGGCCGGCGACGTCATCGGCGACTGGTCCTTCGAAAAGCCGCTCCGGCCGGGAGACCGCCTGGCATTCCTGGACATGGCCCACTACACCATGGTCAAGACCACCACCTTCAACGGCATCCAGCACCCGGCCATCTGCACCCATGAGCCGGAAACCGGCGAACTGCGGGTCCGGCGCCGCTTCGGCTATCCGGACTTCAGGGCCAGACTGTCATAGTGGCGCAACGGATCCTGTCATGACCCTGAAGAGCAAACTATGGATGAACGGCAGCCTGGAGTGGTTCACCTACATCGGTGAGGAGGCGGTGTACCTGGGCAAGCGGGAAGTGCCCACGCCCCTTGAGGATGGCGACGCCTGGACCAACGAGCTGGGGGACAGGTTCAGGGTGGAGGATGGCGTCATACGTTTGATCGGCAAAACCGAGCCACCCAAGAAATACTGGTAGGTTACACCCCCCATGGCATCCGGGATGCGTCATGTCTCCGGGATCAAGCCTTTGACCGCTGAAAAATCACATCAGGGAGGTTTCCATGACAGAGCGCCGTCCGCTCCAGCGCACGTGTATCCGCCTCTTACTGGCCGTTTCGCTTTTCCTCTGTTTTCTGACCGTTCCGGCATTATCCGCGGCGCCGCCCCTGTCGAGGGGCCAAACGGTCTATGTTGCCGTGTACTCAAACATTTTCAGCGCGCCCAGAATGCTCCCCTATAATCTGGCGACACTGCTGAGCATCCGCAACACGGACATGTCGCACTCCATCAGAATTCTCTGCGCCGACTACTACGACACCAAGGGAAGGCTGGTGCGGAGGTATTACAGGCAGCCCCTTACCCTCGCCCCGCTGGAATCGGTTTCCATTTTCGTTCCCGAAGAGGATACGAAGGGAGGAACCGGCGCCAATTTCATCGTCAGATGGAATGCGGCCAGAGAGGTAAACGCCCCCATCATAGAAAGCGTGATGATCGGCATGAAATCGGGACAGGGCATTTCTTTCGTCAGCCAGGGAAGGGAAATCAGGTAAACCGGCAGATGAAAACGCGGGTCCGGTCATCCATCCCCCTGGCGGATGTCATCGGGGTATTGTAAAAATGAGAGCTTTGCATTAAACAGTAGTATACCGGTTCCGCCAGCCACTCTTCCGCAGGTCATGGGTAGTATGCCAGCGCCGTCGAATGGAGACAGCCGGCTGCGTGGAATCAATCAATGGAATCTGGAGGTTTTAGTATGAGTAAGTCAGGACCGCCGAGGCAGGATGTATTTCATCAGGTGCAGATCAAGGCCCCGGTCATGGAGATCTGGCTCAATTCGCTGGCGGATATCGCCGCATCCCTTCGACTGCAGAAGAATCTCAAGGTGGTCACAATCGAACAGGACCACGCCTTCGTGGAGAAATCCGGAATACTGACCGTGTCAACCACGGTTGACGGAGAATCGGTGCGCATGATCGTTCCCAACAGGATGTGGAGCTATTCCGGAAATTAAAATGTCGGAGCCCGGCATCGAAATGAATCGACTTCCGGATTCCGCCCGATGGAACCGGCTTCTCCGCTTTGTCTTCATCCGTTTCGGCGGGCTGGAATCCCGCCGTTCCGGACCGGCTGTTATCAGGGGTACCTATTATGCTTACTGCTGGCGAACAGAAACTGGATGACTCCCTTGACTTCAAGATGGTGATCCTGGGCAACAAGGTCAAGTACCACATCGGCAGGCTACTGAGGCCCCTGGATATAACCAGCGAACAGCTGGGAATACTGGCCCGCCTGTGGGAGCAGGACGGACTGAACCAGAAGGAACTGGCCCGGAAGAACCTGAAGGACCAGGCAAACATGACCCGCATCCTCGACAAACTGGTCCGGAAAGAGCTGGTCCAACGCGTCACCGCCGCCGACGACAGGCGGGCTTACCTCATCTATCTGACTGACAGGGGAAAACAGCTCTTTCAGTCAACGAATCCGATCGTAAGTCAGGTCAAGGAAAGGGTTACGACCGGGATGACGGAGCGGGAAATCCGGACGTTTTCAGCGCTGATTGACAGGGCGCTGAACAACCTGGATTAATTTTTATCCAAATAGTTGTTATAACAATTATTGTCTTGACCATTTTATCTATTGACTTTAGTTGTCATGGCAACTAAAGTATCGGCATATTTCAGTACCGGCTTATTCCACACAATGGCAATCCAAGAACAATGTTCGCAACAGACGCGCTTTTCCCACGGTTCTTGCGGCCGTCAATCCTTTTCATACAGATCACACTGACGCTTTTCGTCGGCGGTTGCGCCATCCTTCCGCGCACCGGCACGCCGGCCGCCCACCGGCTCGACCCCAACCGGCTCAACACGGGCGGCCTGCTCACAGCGGCGACCAGACAGCCATCCCCCTGGCCTTCGCACCAGTGGTGGAAGGCGTACGCCGATCCCCAGCTCGACCGTCTGGTGGCGGAAGCGACCGCCGGAAACCCGACCATGCGCATTGCCCAGGCCCGGATCGCCAGAATGAAGGCCTGGGGCGGCATCGCCAGATCGTCCCTCTTCCCGTCCCTCCAGGCCGAGGCGACGCTGACCAGGCAGCAGTTCACCGAGAACCAGTTCATACCGGCGCCCTACGCGGGAAACTGGGCCTGGACCAACATCGCAACCGCGGGCCTCGTCTATGACCTCGACCTCTGGGGAAGGAACCGGAGTGCTCTCGCGGCGGCCCTGAACTATGAACGGATGTCCGAGGCGGAAGCGCAGGAAGTCCAGCTCGGCCTTGAGACGGCGGTAGTCAGGACGTACGTCCAGCTCTCCCTCCAGCACGTCATGGCGGATATCGCCCGGGCAACCCTCAGGCAGCGCCGGGAGATCCTGGTCATAACCCGGAAGCGCCTTGAAGCCGGGCTCGGGACCGAACTCGACCTGAGGCAGGCTGAAACGCCCCTTCCCTCCGCCCGTGCGGAAATCGAGAGAATCTCCGAACAGATCGAACGGCTGCGCTTCCAGTTGAGCGCGCTCATTGGCAGGGGGCCGGGCGACGGGGAGCGGATCAGCCGTCCCGCCCTCTCATTCAACCTCCCGATCCGGCTGCCCGATACCCTGCCGGCAGACCTCCTCGGGCGGCGGCCCGATGTGGTGGCTCAGCGCTGGTGGGTGGAGGCGGCCGCCAGAAACATCGACGTGGCAAAGACCGCCTTTTACCCGAACATAAACCTGACGGCCTTTGCGGGCTGGCAATCCCTCGGCTTCGCGAAATTCCTGTCGCCAGGCTCATTCATCCAGGGATTCGGTCCGGCAATTACGCTGCCGGTCTTCGAGGGGGGACGGCTGCGCAGCCAACTCGATGCCTCCAGGGCCGACTACAACATCGCCGTTGAGTCCTACAACTCCACGCTGATCCGCGCCCTGGAAAACGTCGCCGACCAGATCGTGTCGCTGCGATCGCTGGAAATCCAGCGCACGGAATCGAACCGATCCAGCGCGCTGGCCGACAGAGCATACGCCATCGCCCTCCAGGGCTTCCGCTCCG
Organism: uncultured Pelobacter sp.; assembly: GCA_964601865.1. Classification (GTDB taxonomy): domain Bacteria; phylum Desulfobacterota; class Desulfuromonadia; order Geobacterales; family Pseudopelobacteraceae; genus Pseudopelobacter. Next base: position 5,785 of record CAZRPI010000131.1, read on the forward strand.
GACTGACCGACTATCTGAACGTCCTCAACGCCCAGACCCAGACTCTCGTGGAGGCGCAGCGAAAGTGCCAGGTCGAGGCACGCTTCCTGGATGCGTACGCGGCGCTGATGCAGTCGGTCGGAGGAGGAATCCCGGTCACCCCGCCACCCCAACCCGGGGATTCGCGATGAGCCTTTTCGGGTCACGCAGCGCGGCATTCTGGCTGCGCGTGATGAGGCGGGAGCTCAGCGCCTGGTTCAGGGCGGAAAAATCCAGATGGCTCTACGTTTTCAAGTGCGTCCTGGGGATGCTCCTGGCCATGGGACTGGCCATGCTGTTCAGCCTCGACCAGCCGCGCATGGCGCTGGTGGGGGTCTTCATCGTCATGCGGCCCCAGACCGGGCTGATCCTGAGAAAAAGCCTGTATCGCATCGGCGGTTCGGCGGCGGGCCTCGTGGCAAGCCTGCTGCTCGTCAGCCTGTTCGCCCAGGAACGGGTGCTGTTCCTGCTGGCGTTGTCGCTCTGGATAGGCATCTGCACGGCCGGGGCGGCATTTTACCGCGACTTCAAATCCTACGCCTGCATCCTAGCCGGCTATTCGACGACGTTCGTGGGGCTGGTGGCGGTTCCGCACCCCTATGATTTTTTCCAGCTCACGGTCACCCGGCTCTCGGAAGTGACTCTCGGCATCCTCTGCGCCGGCGTGGTCAATGACCTCATCTTCCCCCAGCGCCTCTATGACCAGATAATCGGCAACGTACAGAGCCGCTACACGGAGTTCATGGTTCTGGTGCGCGCGTCGCTTTCCGGCGCGGCCGGCAAGATGGAGCTGGCGGCCATGCAGTTCAGGCTGGTCCGCGCCGTGATCGGCCTGGAAGCCATACGCAGCGCGGCCATCCTGGAAGACCACGAGGCGCGTTCCCGCAACCGGAGACTCCGGAGGCTGAACGGTGAATTCATGGCGGTGACCACCACATTCCACTCCTTTCACCGGCTCATGGGGCGCCTGACCGGAAACGTCACTCCGGCCGGCCGGGCCCTGAACGGAATATACGCGTCCCTGGGACCGGTTCTCGCGACGACCGGGGCATCCCCGCGCAGCGCCGGCGAAGCGGAAACGGCCGCCAGACGGATCGCCGCCTTCCGGACAATCCTGTCGAAAGAAGCGGCAGCGGCGACAAGAAACACGCCATACCTCAACCAGCCGGAGAACCTGATGGATTTCGAAACGGCAATCGGGCTCCTCCGCCGCTTCATCCGTGAACTGCACGCCTTCACGAGAACATACGCCACCCTGTCGGAAAGGGGAGAGGAACCGGAGCCGCCGGACGACATCTGCTTCTCGACCCACACCGACCCCCTGGTTGCGCTTCTTATCGGAACGAGGGCCTTGGTATCGCTGCTGCTGATCGGACTCTTCTGGATTGCGTCCGCATGGCCGTACGGCGCCAGCGCCCTGACCTTTGTAGCCATAACCAGCGCCTTTTTCGGCTCCGTCCCGAATCAGAAGCGAGAGGTGCGGCAGATGATCATCGGCCACCTGGTGTCGTACATCATCGTCATCCTGTATACCTGTTTCGTCATCCCGTCGCTGGACGGATTCGCGCTTCTCTGCGCGGCGCTCGCTCCCATCCTGATTCTCGGGATCTATATCAGCACCTATCCCCAATGGGCCGGCCTCGGGACCGGCCTCACGCTCTTCTTCTGCATGGTGCTGGCGCCCACGAACCCCATGGTGTTCAACCCGGTGGGGGTGATCAACGATGGCGGCGCCGCGATCCTGGGCACCGTAGTCGTGGGCCTGGTATTCATGACCCTGGCGCCTGCCACGGGAGAGTGGCACAAACGCAGGATGGCCGACCGGATCCGGCGGCAGGTGGTCAGGGCCTGTTCCGATCCGCTCTCCGGCCTCATCAGCCGTTTCGAAAGCGCCAACTGCGACCTGCTGCACCGGCTGGACGTTACCAGCCACCTGGAAAGGGACGGAAACGCCCGGTTTGTCGAATGGATGTTTTCGGTGAGGGAGATCGGCCGGGCCATCATCCACCTGCGCGGCGACGCGGCCATGATTCAGGCGCCCGGCCCGGTATCGGACAGGGTGCGGGAAAGCGTCCGTTCAACCGCCCGCCTCTTCGAAAGGCTTTCCGCGCAGCGCCGCCAGGAGGCCATTGAAAGCGTAACCATGGCCATCGACGCGATCCACGATGAGGCTGCTTCCGAATCGGCCGGCCACCGCAAAAGAGAGATCCTGCGCCGTCTGCTCGGGTCGCTGCATCTCATCAGAACCGCCCTGCTCGACGATGAAACGGCTCTCGCCGCCGCCATCGGCTCCGCACCCGACCACGCAGCAATGGAGGGAATTGCCTGTGCCACGTGAGTTTTCCATGCTTGACGCCCTGATGCCGACCCTGTTCCTGGTCTTTCTCGCCAGCGTGCTGCTGCAGGCGCTTGTAGACAGGATTCTGGGGCGAATCGGAGTCTATCAGCATGTCTGGCATCCGTCACTATTCCGGGTGTCAATCTTCTTCTGTATTTTCGGCTTCATCGGCCTCATCATCCTCCGTTAGCGCAACCCCGGAAACGGAGCGTCGGAGACGCCACGGAGCACAAGGACTGCATCATGAAACTGAGAGGTTTCTTCCGATTTGCCATGACCCTGGCCATCGTCGCCACCGCCGTTCTGCTCAGCAGGGCGCTGTGGAACCGGTACATGAATTCACCCTGGACCCGTGACGGCCGGGTCCGCGCCGACGTCATAAACATCGCGTCCGACGTTTCCGGCATCGTGGTCCGGGTGGCGGTCCGGGACAACCAGCCGGTACACAGGGGCGAGCTGCTCTTCACGGTCGATCGCGAGCGCTACGCCCTGGCGCTGGCCCAGGCGGAGGCCCGTCTGGCTGCTAGCAGGGCCGTGCTGAAGATGCGGGAGCAGGAGGCCGAGCGGCGCGCCCGTCTGGACGCTGTCGTGGTGTCCGCCGAAAACCGCGAAAAGGCCAGGTCGGAGGCCGACGCGGCCGAGGCGGCGTATCAGGACGCCAGGGTTGCCGTGGAAACGGCCCGACTGAACCTGAGCCGCACCGAGGTGCGCGCGCCGGCTGACGGCTACATCGCCAACCTGAACATCCATCCCGGCGATTTCGCCACGGCGGGAACGCCCAGACTGGCGCTGATCGACAAAAAATCGTTCTGGGTCTACGGCTACTTCGAGGAGACCAAGCTCAACCTGTTCCGGCCGGGCGATCCGGTAGAAATCAGGCTCATGGGCAATCTCCCCATACTGACGGGACGCATCGAGAGCATCTGCCGGGGCATCACCGACCACGACAATCCCACCGGCCGCGAACTCCTTCTGGACGTCAACCCGATCTTCAACTGGGTCCGCCTCGCGCAGCGGGTCCCGGTCCGGATCAGCATCGACCGCATCCCTGACGGCGTCCCGCTTGCCGCGGGAATGACCTGCACGGTGATCGTGAAAAAAGCGGGGGGTGGCGCCCGCTCCCTCCAATCCCGGCAGAACGCCGCGCGGTGGCGGTAAAAACGCGCCAACTGAACTCCGGATCCGGCTCCCGACGTTGGCCCGGTCGTCCTGATTTGGCTTGACAGAACCGGGTTCTTTGGATAGCCTTCAACCATATCC
>CAZRPI010000132.1:0-9383 GCA_964601865.1 uncultured Pelobacter sp.
CATGCACGAGCTGACGGACCGGCAGCGCGCCGTTTACGACTACATAGCGTCCTTCATCGAACGCCACGGCTTTCCGCCGACCATGCAGGAGATCGCCGAGCACCTGGGCATCAGCGGCAACCTGGGGGTCATCAAGCACCTGAAGGCCCTGGAGAGGAAGGGGGTCATCACCCGCAATCCGGGCAGTTCCCGGGGGATCAGGATCACCCCGAAGGGCTCCCGCTATCCGGAAACGGAAGAACGTCTCTACACGGGGAGCGACGACGATTTCTCCCTGTTTCTCCCGGTGGTGGGCACGGTGCGCGCGGGCATGCCCCAGCCGCCGGCGGAGGACATCCAGGAGTACCGCTCCATCGACCGCAGTGCGGCCCGGTCCGGCGCCACCTTCCTGCTGCGGGTCAGGGGGGACTCCATGATCAACGCAGCCATCAGCGAGGGGGACCTGGCGCTCGTCAGGCCGCAGGAAACCGCCCGGAGCCGTGATATCGTGGTGGCTCTGGTGAATGGCGAGGCAACCCTGAAACGCTTCTATCGGGAGGCGGACCACATCCGGCTGCAGCCGGAGAATCCCGACTATCCCCCCATCATCATCCGGGAGGGGGAGGGGGAGGGGGATATTGCCATCGTGGGCAAGGTGGTGGCCATCTACCGCTCCCTGGATTGACGCATGCAGCCCCGTTCCTCCGACATACGGGTGGCCGTGGTATTCGGCCCGGGCCTGAGGATCCGGCCGGTGTGGTTCGACCTGAACCGGCGGCAGCACAATATCCGGCAGATCACCAACATCTGGAGAGAGAGAAGGGGAGAAACCGCCTTCCTCCACTTCCACGTCACCGATGAAGGGGCCCTGTACGAACTGGTCTGCGATATGTCCGACCTGACCTGGAGGCTGGAGCTGATCGAGACGCTGTGAGGGAGTGTGAGGTTGAAGGCTGAAGGCTGAAGGTAAGCCGTGTTTTTTTGAATCAATCAGCCTTCGGTCTTCAGTCTTTTTACCTGAAAGGGATTTTCATGCCCGGTTCCACGATGTTCATAAATGCAGTTGCACCGGCATCGGCCATGCTGGCCGTGCTCAAGCTTTTCCTCATACCGGTGGGAGGGGGGATACCGGCCGGTGTCCTGCTCGCCCAGGCCAAAGGTCTGACCTGGCCCGCCACCACCCTTGTCTACCTGGTTTCGGACGTTCTCCTGGCTGTTGCCTTTGAACCGGTCCTCCGTTTCATGGCGTTTCTGTGCGGGAAGGTCTCGTTCCTGGCTCGTTTCGGCTGCGCCATGAAAACGGCCATGGCACGGAGCACGTCCCATTTCGGAACCGGCGCCGGCCCAATCGCGCTCGTCATGATCGCCTTCGGCGTCGATCCCATGACCGGACGCGCCTCCGCTCTGGCGGCCGGGTACGGGATCATCGGCGGATGGACCATCGCCATTGCCGGGGACATGCTCTATTTCGGCGTCATTGCGCTTACCACCCTGCGGCTGAATACGTACATCCGGGACCCGGACACCACCATGTGGATCGTGCTCCTGGCCATGTTCGGCATCCCCCCGCTGGTGCGCTTCGCCCGCTCCGGACGATGGCTGCGTCAGGGGGCTCAACCCGGATTGCATTCAAGGTGATACTGTATGTAGAGACGCGCCGCTGGCGCGTCTCTACGAATAAATGCATACCATTTGAGCTATTTGCAAAAGCCCAAAAAATCCCCTCCCGTCAAGGGAGGAGGAGTTGGTTTTAAAGACTTTTGCGAGAAGTTCCATTTGGGATGAGAAATGGATTCAGTAATGCAGGCTGGCCGGAGAGTGATTCTCCACATCGACATGAACGCCTTCTTCGCCTCGGTGGAGCAGCAGTCCAACCCGGCGCTGAGGGGAAAGCCGATCGCGGTAACCGGCAGCGAACAGCGCACCGTGATCCTGACCGCCAGCTATGAGGCCAGGGCCTGCGGGGTCAGGACCGGCCTCACCCTGTGGGAGGCGAAGCAGAAATGCCCCCAACTGATCCTGGTCCCCGCACACAACCGCCTGTACACTCACGTTTCATCCCGGATAAACAGGATCTTCCTGGACTATACGCCGGCGGTCGAGACCTTCTCCATCGACGAGGCCTTCCTGGACATCACCGGCTCCCTCACCATGTTCGGCGGCGTGGAGCGGATCTGCTACCTGATCAAGTCCCGCATCAGGGCCGGGTTCGGCATCACCTGCTCCATCGGGGTGGCGCCTAACAAGCTGCTGGCCAAGCTGGCCAGCGACATGAAGAAGCCGGACGGCCTGGTCTTCATCACCGAGGAGAGCAAGGCGGCCATCCTGGAGCACCTGCCCATAAAGGATCTGTGCGGCATCGGCAGAAAGATGGAGCGCCATCTGAACATGATGAACATCTTCACCTGCGGCCAGCTGGGGCGCTGCGACGAGGAGAGGCTCACCAGGAAGTTCGGGATTGTGGGTACCAGGCTGAAGCAGATGGGGCAGGGGATCGACCATTCACCGGTGGTGGCGGCGGAGGATGCGGAGGAGGTCAAGTCGGTGGGCCACAGCATGACCCTGAGGAGGGACATCCGGGAGCGGGCCGACATCCTCCGAATCCTGCTGCAGCTGTCGGAGATGGTCGGCCGCAGGGCCAGGAGGTACGGCGTCTGGGGCCGGACCGTCCACCTGACGGTCCGCTACGCCGATTTCACCACCTTCGGCAGGCAGGAGAGCCAGCCCGGGTACATCAACATGAGTGACGATATCTACCGGGCCGCCGTTAAAATCCTGGACAGCCTGGAACTGGCCCAGCCGGTCCGGCTGCTGGGGGTCAGGATCACCAGCCTGCGGTACGCGTCCAGCCAACTCCCCCTCTTCCCCGAGGAGCAGACCAGGCTCAGGCTGACCGAGGCCATGGACAGGGTGAACAACCGCCATGGCGACTTTACGGTCATGTTCGGCAGCCTGCTCCACCAGGAGGGGAAGGGAAGCCATGTCATCTCCCCTGCCTGGCGGCCGGCGGGGATCCGGAACGTGGCGGTGCAGTAAATTGTTATTGTTTTACCCGATTAGTTACAATCTTCAGCCGGAATTGCCGATGTGGAAAGTCCCCCTTTGAAAAAGGGGGATTCAGGGGGATTTTTTTTGATATCGGCGCTGCCAAATCCCCCCCAGCCCCCCCTTTTTTAAAGGGGGGAGGACAAACTACAAGTAAGCTGGAGATTAGTGCCAATCGGCTTATTTCATGACAGCAGGCTGGTCAGCGTCGAGGGGTGCAGCGGCATTCCGGTCAGGCCGGCCAGCGTCATGACGATCCCGAACGCCGCGAAGAACCAGGCCAGGAACAGCAGGCGCCGCTTTCCGGTCAGGCCCACGATCGCCAGCATGCCCAGGGAGATGGAGAGGGCGGCGTCGGAAAGGTCGAACTGATCGTCCCGGTAGTTGAGATCGTCGTACTGCTTCTCGAACCCCCTGGCCTTCTTCATCAAACCGTCTCCCTCCCTGCGATAGCGCGCTATCGCGTCGTCGTACTGCCTCTTCTGGGACAGCAGCACCTCGCGCCCGCCGCTCCCTGTCAGCACCTGCATGGCCTGAACCTGATTCAGGCCGAGTTCGGCCAGGTGCTGTTTGAGCTTCTTGGACTGGTATTCGTTCCAGGTATCCACCGCGTCCGACTTGGCCTGCAGCATGGCCTGGACGATGTTGTCGTCCTTCACTTTTCCCACCGCCATGACCACGGAAATGATGGCCACCGTTATGGCCACCAGGTTGTTGAGGCGGTTTCTCGCCTCGGAAGTATCCAGCCTCTGCTGCAGGTCGTTCATCTCGCCCATGGTGCGATTCTCCCCGAAAAGTCCATTCCGGCCCCGGCAGTCGGAGGTTGTCTGCGTTCGGCCGGACGGGCTGTTTACGTATTTAGTGCCGGTTATATAGCATCGCTGAAGGTTTCCGTCAAAGCCAATTGGATCGCCCGGATTGATCCGGCGCGGGGATTCGCCTCAAGGGCGCCGCACGGAATCGGGCAGGGCCGGCGTGGCCAAGATCCGGAAAGGGGGTATACTTGAAACAGTGGTGTGGGAGGGGAAATGCGTCTGTTCATCCTGATTCTCATGGCTGTGCTGGCCTGCATCGAGCCCGTGGCAGCCGGGCGGGGCGGGGTCGTTGTGGTCGGCATCCGTGATTCCGTTACCCCGGTGACCGCCAGTTTCCTGCGCCGCAACCTGGTGGAGGCGGCCCGGCGGGGAGACCGGCTGGCACTGATCGAGATGGACACCCCGGGCGGGCTGGACACGGCCATGCGGGAGATCGTGAAGGATATCTTTGCCAGCCCGGTGCCTGTGGCGGTGTATGTGGCGCCGTCCGGTGCCCGTGCCGCGTCGGCCGGGGCGATAATCGCCCTGGCAGCGGATCTGTGCGCCATGGCGCCAGGCACCAACATCGGCGCCGCCCATCCGGTTTCGCTTTCCGACAGGAAAGACCCGACCATGGAGGCCAAGCAGGTCAACGACGCCGAGGCCTATGCGGAGGGGATCGCCCGCCAGCGCGGCCGGGATGAGGCCCTGGCGCGGCGGATGGTGCGGGAGAGCATGTCGCTGAGCGCAGAGAAGGCGCTGGACGGCCGGATGATCGATCTGATCGCCCGTGACCGGAACGAACTGCTGCGGCAGCTGGAGGGACGCACCGTACGGCATGCCGGACGCGACGTAGTTCTCCGCCTCTCCGGCGCCGGGGTTGTTTCCGCGGAAATGGGCGGTGTGGAGAGGATACTGAGCACCATCAGCAATCCCAATGTGGCCTATGTCCTGATGATGGTTGGCGTGCTGGGGATCTTCTTCGAACTCTCCACTCCGGGCGCCATCCTGCCGGGGGTGATCGGGGGAATCTCCCTGATCCTGGCGTTCTTCGCCTTCCAGACGCTGCCGGTCAATTATGCCGGGATGCTGCTGATCCTGCTGGCGCTGGTCCTCTTCATCGCCGAGATCAAGATCGTTTCCCACGGCATGCTGACCGTGGGCGGGATCATCGCCATGCTGCTGGGATCCATGCTGCTGTTCGAAACACCGGATTCAAATCTGCGGGTCTCCTGGAGCCTGATCCTGGTTACGGTGCTGTCCACGGCGGGGTTCTTCACCGTCGTGGTTGCCAAGGCCCTCTCGGCTCACCGCCGCAGGCCCGCCACCGGCCGGGAGGGGCTGGTCGGGGAGGAGGGGGTTGCCGAGACCGGAATCGACCCCGGCGGCAGGGTGTTCGTGCGCGGCGAGTACTGGGATGCCACTAGTGACGGGCCGATCAGCGCCGGCAGCCGGGTCAGCGTCGAGGCGGTGGAGGGAATGCGGCTCAAGGTCCGGAAACTCGGGTAGCGGCGCAGTTTGTGTCTGGCTCGGCTTCGTTTCCGGGGTCGTGCGAAAAAAATACCATGTCGAGCCTCTTGTAAAAGTCATATTCTGTCCTTCGACAGGCTCAGGGCGAACGGGCATAGACTGATAACATACTGATATTCCGTTCGTGGTGAGCTTATCGAACCATGAACGGAATACTTTTGCAAGATGCTCTGTCGAATGCGAATTACATGATTATGCGATAATTGGAATTTCCCCGACGGAAAATGGAGGTCAACCATGTATCAACTATTCAACCTGTTCAACTATGTGCCGTTTCTCTTCCTGCTCGTGCTCTTCATCATGTTCGTCAGCAGCGCGGTGCGCATTCTGCCGGAGTATGAACGGGGGGTGCTGTTCCGTCTGGGACGGCTTTCCGGGGTGAGGGGGCCGGGCCTGTTCTTCATCATACCCGGCGTGGACAGGCTGGTGAGGGTCACGCTACGCACCGTGGTCTTCGATGTTCCCCCCCAGGACGTGATCACGCGCGACAATGTGACGGTCAAGGTCTCGGCGGTGGTCTACTTCCGGGTGATGGAACCGCAGAAGGCCATCGTGGAGGTGGCGGACTACCTCTACGCCACCAGTCAGCTCTCCCAGACCACCCTGCGCAGCGTACTCGGCCAGGTGGACCTGGACGAGCTCCTCTCCAACCGGGAGAAGATCAACATCGAGCTGCAGCAGATCCTGGACCGGCACACCGGCCCCTGGGGCGTGAAGGTGGCCAACGTCGAGGTCAAGAACATCGATCTTCCCCAGGAGATGCAGCGGGCCATCGCCAAACAGGCCGAGGCGGAGCGGGAGCGGCGCGCCAAGGTGATCCACGCCGAGGGGGAACTGCAGGCCTCGGAAAAACTGGCCCAGGCCGCCATGGTTCTGGCCGAGGAACCGACCGCCCTGCAGCTCCGCTATCTGCAGACCCTGACCGAGGTTGCCGCGGAGAAGAACTCCACCACCATTTTCCCGGTTCCCATCGACCTGATAAGGATGTTCCTGGAAAAGAAGTCCGGCGCCTGACGCACCGCCGTTACGGAAACCGTAAAAATCAGGAATCCAGCATGGCCCGGACCTTTTCCGACAGCAGCTGCAGGGAAAACGGCTTCTGGATGTAATCCACCCCCTCGTCCAGAACCCCCTGATGCCCGATCACGTCGCTGGTGTAACCCGACATGAACAGTACCTTCAGATCCGGCCTGATCCGTCCGAGCATCTCGAACAGTTCCCTCCCGTTCATGCCGGGCATGACCACGTCCGTCAGGAGCAGGCTGATGCTCCCCTGGTATTCCCTGACAAGCTCGATGCCGCGGTCGGGATTTTCCCCCGCCAGCACCCGGTATCCAAGGGTTTTCAGCATCTCGCAGGCAAGGGTCCTGACCATGTCGTTATCTTCCACCACCAGAACCGTCTCGGCGCCATGAGGAGCCGTTTCGGGCAGTTGTACGGGCGGGTCGAGCGTTGCCGTCGCGTCGGTCAGTCGCGGCAGGAATATCCTGAATACGGTCCCATGCCCTTTTTCGGAATAGACGTGGATCGACCCGCCATGCTGCCTGACAATGCCGTATACGGTTGACAGCCCGAGACCCGTTCCCTTTCCCAGTTCCTTGGTGGTGAAGAACGGCTCGAAGATATGCTCCATGACTTTCTCGTCCATGCCGTGACCCGTATCGCTCACCGCCAGCATGACGTAGGGACCCGGCGCAAGTTCGGGGTGCAGTGCCGTATATCCCTGGTCCAGCTCCGCATTGCGCGCTTCGATCGTCATCTGCCCGCCATCGGACATGGCGTCCTGCGCATTGATCGACAGGTTCAGCAGCATCAGTTCCAGCTGTCCGGCATCGGCCCGTATTTTGCCCAGTGTCGGTGAAATCACCACGTTGATAGCGACATTTTCCCGGATGGTGCGGCGCAGGATGTTCTGGAAGTGACGTATGACGTCGCCCAGGTCAACCGGCTTCAGTTCGATGATCTGTTTCCGGCTGAAGGCGAGAAGGCGGCGGGTCAGGTCTTTTGCCCGCTCAGCGGCTTCCTTCACCTGCTGCAGGCGCTTGTGGCGGGGGTCGTCTTCCGGGAAGGCCGCCATCAGGAGCTCACTGTACCCAAGGATCGGCGTCAGCAGATTGTTGAAGTCGTGGGCGACCCCTCCTGCCAGCAGGCCGACGCATTCCATCTTCTGCGATTGTATCAGTTGCTGCTCCAGTTTCTTCTCAAGGGTGATATCGCGGGCGATGCCGATGAAACCGGTCAGGACGCCTTTCTCGCTCAGCATCGCGGTTACGGTCAGGGATACGGTGAGGCGGGAGCCGTCCTTCTGGATATAGGTCCACTCGCGCGTTTCTGTTTCGCCGTTTCGAGCCGCGGCGACGAAGACTTCGAAACCTGGCTTGATCTCCATCTCGGCCGCGCGGGCCGCGACCTCGTCCGGATCATGAAAGAGTTCCGGCGTTGCCTTGTCGATGATCTCTTCCGCCCGATACCCGAGCATCCGTTCCGCCCCCTCGTTGAAAATTCTGATGACGCCGTCCGTGTCCGTGCCGATGATGGAATAGGCCGTGGCGGCCCGCAATACGCTCCTGAAGCGCTCGTTCGCCTCGCGGATCTTCGTCTCCGCCCGCTTGCGTTCGCTGATGTCCAGGATTACGCCCACCAGTCCGCCCAGGTTGCCGTTTGCGTCGGTGTAGGTCGCCTTGCTGAAGATCACGTCGCGCAGGACGCCGTCGGCGTATCTGAGGGATGATTCGTAGATTTGGACGCCTCCCTGGCGCAGCAGGGCGGAATCCATCTCGTAGTACCGGTCGGCCAGTTCCCTGGGGGAAATATCATAGACCGACGCGCCGATGATCTCGCACCTCTGCCGGCCGAGGTACCTCTCAAAGGCCGTATTGCACCCCCGATACCTGCCGTTGATGTCCTTATAGAAGATGGGGTTGGGAATGGCGTCCATCAGGGTCTGCAGAAAATGAGCTTTTTCCCTGAGCTTCTCCTCCGCTTCCCTTCGTTTCCGGACTTCCTGGCTGAGATCGGCGGTTCGCTCGCTCACCAGTTCCTCCAGGCACGCCCTGTGCCGTATCAGCTCCTCCTCGGCTCTCGCCCTCTCGACGATCTCCTGCTGGAGCCGTCGGTTCTGATCCTCCAGACGCTGCTGCAGACGCCGTAGCGAGAGGTGGGTCTCAATCCGCTTCAGAACCTCTGAGGGATGGAACGGTTTGGTGATGTAGTCGACGGCGCCTGCCTCGAACCCCCTGATCTTGTCCTCGGAATCTCCCAGCGCGCTGATGAAGATCACCGGAATCGAGGATGTTTTGGCGTCGGACTTCAGTCGCCGGCACACCTCGAAGCCATCCATCTCCGGCATTCTCACGTCCAGGAGGATCAGGTCCGGAGTTTCGGCCGCCACCGACCGCAGCGCCAGTTGTCCGCTGGAGGCCGGTCGAACATGGTATCCATGACCGGCGATAATCTCCGAAAGCAGTTTGAGGTTGGCCGGGACATCGTCCACGACCATGATCCGGGCCGTTTCATCTCTTTCCATGTGGTGTCCGTTCATGCGCTGTTTTCCCGGAGGGCGTTCGTCTCCTCGGTAAGAGCCAGGAGACGCTCATAGTCCAGATTGTCGGCCAGTCTTTTCAAAACGGTGCCTATGGCGGAGTCCCATGCTGCGATCCTGTTAATCACTTCCTGCGTCCGCATGGTATCCAGCCGCAGGATCGCAGTGTGCAGTTCGCTCCGCAGATCAGCAGGCAGAGCTTCCAGTTGTTCGGCCTGCAGTTCCGTTGCAGGCTCTCCGGATTCTTCCTCCGCCCGTTTATCATCATAGATGTATTTCAACCCGAGGTGCTTCAGCATGATATCGAATATTTCCTGTTCGCGGTACGGCTTCCGCACGATGGCATCGCACCCGGCCGCCAGGATCGGTTCCCGCTCCTCGAGCCAGGCGCTGGCGGTGATCGCCACAATAATCGTCGACTTGCCGGCCTCGGTCGCCCTGATGCGCCGGGTAGCTTCCAGACCGTCCATCACCGGCATGCGGATGTCCATCCA
>CAZRPI010000133.1:0-6972 GCA_964601865.1 uncultured Pelobacter sp.
GGATTGCCGCGCCGGAAATCGTCGTCGTCCATGGCCGGCAGATCGTCATGGATCAGCGAATAGGTATGGATCATCTCCATGGCGCAGGCAGCGGGCATGACGACCTCGGTATCGCCCCCCACCGCCTGGCAGGCCGCCAGCATCAGGATGGGGCGGACCCGCTTGCCGCCGGCAAAAACCGAGTAGCGCATGGCCTTGTGCACGCTGTGGGGAAGTTCCGTTTCCCTGGGGAGGTACCTGTCCAGCGCCGCATCAACCCGGGCGCACTGTTCTTTGAGGTAGGCTTTAAGATCCATATGGTATCCTCTTGTAATTTATTTACTTATCCAAAAACACTACTCTTCCGGCTGGAACGGCTCGCGACTGAAGGCGCCGTCCTTGCGCTTCAGCAGCACCTCCACCTTGCGTTCGGCCTCATCCAGTTTTTTGGCGCAGAAGGAGGCGTGCTTCACTCCTTCCTCAAATGCCTTGAGGGAATCGTCCAGGGAGAGGGAGCCCCCCTCAAGCCGGCGGACGATATCTTCCAGTTTCTTCAGGGAGGTTTCGAATTTTTCCGTTGCCATGCTTGAACCTCGATTGGTCGGTCAGTCAGTATTTCAGAATCGGCATCAGTCGTCAAGCATCAGGGATCCGCGGCGAACTCCAGCTCCTCCACCAGACAGAGCGCCCCGCCACGGCCGAGGGTGATCCGGAGACGCTCCCCGGCCGTCAGGCTGGCCGCGTCCCTTACCACGGTCCCATCGTCCAGACGGGTGGTGATGGAGTAGCCGCGCGAAAGGGTTGCCAGAGGGGACAGCACGTCGAGCCTGGCGGAGTTGGCGCCGAACTCCTGCCTGGCGGCCTCCAGGCGCAGCAGGGCCATCCGCTCCGCCCTGGAAAGGAGCAGCGCCAGACGCTGCCGTATCCTCTCCACCCCGGCAGCCGGAGAGTGCTGCAGGAGCCGTTCTTCCAGCCACCTGAAATTCTCCCGCAACCGTACGACGGAGTTGCGCGGCGCAAGTTCCAGCCGCGCGGTCAGGTCGTCCACCCGCTGGGAGAGATGCCCCAGGGTGGCGGTCGGGTCCGCCAGCAGACGCCGCAGGGAAGAAACCCGCGCATCCAGGGCGGAGATGCGGTTCTCAACGGCCAGGCGCAACCGGTGGCCGAGCGCCTCCACCTTCACCCGCAACTCGTCGGCGCTGGCGATCACCAGCTCAGCGGCGGCGGAAGGAGTGGGCGCGCGCAGGTCCGCCGTAAAATCACAGATGGTCCAGTCGGTTTCATGGCCGACGGCCGAGATGACCGGAATAGTTGAACGGTAAACGGCCCGCGCCACAACCTCTTCGTTGAATGCCCAGAGGTCCTCCAGCGATCCTCCGCCCCGCCCCACGATCAGCACATCCGCCAGTTTCAGCCGGTTCATGTCTTCGATGGCGCGGGCGATTTCCAGGGCCGCCCCCTCCCCCTGCACCCTCACCGGATAGAGCAGGACATCCAGGGAGGCGAAACGCCGCTTGAGCACGTTGAGGATGTCGTGGATGGCCGCTCCCGTAGCGGAGGTAACGACCCCGATGCGTCGGGGGAGGCATGGCAGGGGGCGCTTACGCTTCTCGTCGAAGAGCCCCTCCCGCGCCAGCCGTTCCCTAAGCTGGATAAAGGCCGCCTGCAGGGCGCCAAGCCCCGCGGGTTCCAGGTACTCGCAGATGAGCTGGTACTCCCCGCGCTGGTCGTAGACCGAAATGCGGCCCCGCACGATGAGCTCCATGCCGTCCTGCGGGCGGAACCTGAGGTTTCTGGCCGAGCCCCTGAACATCACGCAGCGCAACTGGGCGCCGCTGTCCTTGAGGGAAAAGTAGTAGTGCCCGGATGAAGGCTGGGAGAAGTTCGATACTTCACCGCGCACCCAGACCAGTTCGAAATTCTCCTCCAGAACTCCCCTCAGAAGGGCGGTCAGACGACTGACCGTGAGGATGGTTTTTTCGGAAAAGAGATCCATGTGCCCGCACCCTATCACACCCTTTGAAAAGGTGTCAAACCGGTTGACCACGAGCGGCAAATTGTCTAGTATCAGACGCCTTCGGCCATTCTGCTTCGTCGCATTGCTCGGCATTACAATATTCTCTGCCCCATCCCCCTCCCAGCCTCCCCCTTGAAGGGTGAAGAGCCTTACGAGTCCCTCCCGTTCGAGGGGAGAGTCGCCCCAATATTCCCTCCCCTTCAAGGGGAGGGTCAGGGTGGGGATGGGGTATGAAGGGCGACCATGACGAAGCGGAATTACGCATCACCCAATAATTTATCACTGCGGACGGAAAAGACATGCAGAATTATCCCTACATCATCACCATTGCCTCGGAAAAGGGGGGTGTGGGCAAAACGACCCTGGCAACCAATCTGGCCATCTATCTGGGCGCCATGCGCAAGGACCAGGGTGTTACGATCTTTTCCTTCGACAACCACTTCACCATCGACCACATGTTCGAGATCAGGAGCCAGAAGCTGAGGGGCTCGGTTCGCGAGTTCCTGCTGGGTGAAAAGGGAGCGGACCTGGCCCACACCGGCCAGTACGGAGTGAATTACATCCCTTCTTCCCCGGAACTCGGGGATCTCATGGAACGCTTCAGGGGGCCGATGACGCTGTCGCGCATGCTGTCGGAGTCGGGCATCTCCGGAATAGTGATCATTGATACCCGTCCCGACCTCAACCTGCTGACCCAGAACGCCCTCTTCGCCGCCGACCGGGTTCTGATACCGGTCAAGGACATGCCGAGCCTGGAAAACTGCAAGAACATCTTCGCCCTCTTCGACCGGCATAATCTCGACAAGAAGAACCTGGCCCTCCTTCCCTGCCTGATCGACTCCCGCATCAAGTTCGACGGCATGTTCAGGGATCAGAAGACTCTCCTGCGGGCGTTTGCCGCCAACCGGGGCTACCGCTCGATGGACACCTACATCTCCAAAAGCCCCAAGGTGGAAAGCCTCAACACCAACCCGGACGGCAGGATCTACCCGATTCTGACCCATGCCCGCGGAACGGAGGTCCACGGCCAGTTCATCAGGATCACCCGCGATGTGCTGCGTTCCTACGACGCGACGCCGGAACCGCGCGCCTTTCTGTACGCGCGCTGGCTGGCCGAAAAGGAGGGACGGAAAAAGGAGTCTTACCTGGCGCGGCTGGAAGGGCTGGCGGAGCGCTGCCCCATCTGCGGCGCGCGGCTCGCCGAAAAACCGGAGGCTCGCGGCTACTATTACGAATCGTCGGACCGGGTCGCGCGCGGTTTCCTGCATGCGGACTGCTTTGCCGACATGCTCTGCGCCACCCTGTACGGGCTCTACGACAATTCCCAGGCCCACGGCGCCGCCAGAGCGGTCATCGCCGAGAAGGCCGCCAGATCCGTATCGCTGTTTCTGCCGCTGGAACTCGACGGTGAATACCGGCTTGACTTCCGGCAGTTCACATCGGCAGGTGACGCCGCGTTCAGAAAAGAGGTCCCCATGGCCGGATTCGCGGAGGGATGCTTCGACGGCCTGCACGACCGCCTTTACCTGTTTCTGAACGAAGGGCTGTCCGGTTTCGAGGGAAAACTGCGCGACGGTGCGTGGCTGGCCGTCCACCCGGTGGATCCCCGCAATCCGGAGCAGGTTCTGCATGACCAGGGCTACCGGAACATGCAGCGGCTCCACGCCCGCATCGGCGAACAACTGGAAGCCGGCCGGGCGGATGGAGGGCACCCATCCGCCCCAGTTTCCGGCTGAACACCGCACGGAAACAGCAGGTATGAGCAGGCTCCCGGCGGGGTGATCGGGATAAGGGGAAACTGCCAGCGCATCAAACCGGACGTCTCAGATACTCCTCCTCGGTGACAATACCAAGCGGGCTCTCCACCCTGTACGTCAAAACCACCCCCATCAGATGATCGTACTCGTGCTGGAACACCCGTGCCGGAAAACCGGCGAACTCCTCTTCACGCGTCTCCCCGGATCCGGTCAGATATCGAACTCCGATCCTGACATGCCGCGGCACCAGGCCGCGCACTCCCGTAATGCTGAGACATCCTTCCCACCCTTCCTCAACCTCATCGGACACCCACAGAATCTCGGGGTTCACGACCACCACCGGCTCCATCTCCGGCGCATCCGGATAGCGCGGGTTCGGCCCGGAAGCCACAACGAACAGGGAGAGGGACTCAAAGAGTTGCGGCGCGGCAAGGCCCACCCCGTTCACCTCCCTGACGGTCACCAACATCTCCTCGACAAGTTTCTGAATCGCGGGGACGCCGGGATCCGGAACCTGATCCGCAACCATCCTCAGAACCGGCTGGCCCAGCAGGGCTATCTGTCTCGTAATCGGCATAGATCCTCCAGAAGAGTGCCAGGACCGTGAAACGTCCTGCGAAAAAACCGTTGTAATCCGGCGGCACGGCGCTCGCCCCGGAAACGGCATGCGGCCTGCCAGGCCGGAACGGGACTCATACCAATGCGATAAAAGTATGGTAATGTTTCCTTGATGGCGGTTGCCTGAATTTGACGGCCGGGCGTTACGAGTATTCCTGCCCAGGCATGGAACGGGAACATCACATGACCAGACTCGAAGAGCTGTTGTCCCGCAGCAATTTCAGGCTGCCTTCACCGCCGAGCATAGCGCTGCGGCTGCTGGAAATCCTCAAGAAAGACAATTTTACTTTTACCGAAATAGCGCAAATTATTCAATATGATCCCGCCCTCACCGCAAAAGTGCTCAAGGCGGTAAACTCCCCCTACTATTCCCTGCCGAACAGGGTCTCATCCATCGAGCAGGCATTGGTAGTCATGGGAGTCCACGTCGTAAAAAACATCGTATTTTCCTTCACCCTCGTAAGCGCCCTGAAATTCAATGAGAAGCAGAACTTCAACATCGACTATTTCTGGAAGAGGTCCATCATCGCCGCGATCGCCACGGAACTGTTCACGGAACATTTCAACATCAGGAACAACGACCTCTTTGTAACCGCTCTGCTTCAGGACCTGGGAATACTCATCCTCCATTCGAATTTCCTCGATGAATACTCGGAACTGATCGAAAGGAAAAACACAGTCCGGCTACCCATCGAGGTACTCGAAGAGGAAAAATACGGTTTCAATCACCAGGAGCTCTGCTCGGAAATCCTCAAAAGATGGGGGCTGTCTGAAAGCGTGTATATCCCCATCAGATACCATCACCGCTACGGGAACGCCCCGGAACAGTACCGCCATACCGCCAGGATTCTCTATCTTTCTAACGCATTATCATCCATTTACAGCGATACCGAATCCTGCGACACAATCAAACACTACTCCGGCGTTATCAGGAATGACCTATCCATTTCCGATTCCGATCTGGAAGCGCTCGTGGACCGGGGAGGGAAAAAAGTCATCGAGATCTGTTCGAGTTTCGAGATATCCGCCGAGAACATCAAGCCGCTGGCAATCCTGCTGCAGGAGGCGAACGAGGGGCTGAGCGACCTGAATCTGTCCTATGAACGACTCCTCGAGGAGTACAGAAAAGAGAAGCTGCAGGCACAGACGCTGGCGGAGGAATTGCAAATTGCGTATGAAAAACTGAAGGATGCCGTGAATCTTGATTATCTCACCGGGCTTTACAACCGCAGGTATCTGTTTGATTTTCTCGAACAGGAGGTAAACCGGACAAAGGCCTGCGGTGATTCCCTGGCCATCATTATCTTTGATGTTGATTTCTTCAAAAAGATCAACGACACCCACGGACACAAGGTTGGAGACAACGTACTCAAGGCCATCAGCGCAAAAGCCCGAGCAATCAAAGGAGACACCGGCCTGCTGGCGCGCTACGGCGGCGAGGAATTCATCGTTGTCATGCCCCGGACGGAGTTGCGCAAGGCCGTAGCAATGGGTGAACGTCTGAGAAAGGGGATAGAAGAGCTGAGTGTGCCCATCAGGGGCCAGGTCGTGAAAGCCACGATCAGCGCCGGGGTTGCGGCCTGGGATTCGCCAACCGACAGCAGGTCCATCACCAGACTGCTGGATCTGGCGGACAAGGCCCTCTACAGGGCAAAAAACACGGGGAGGAACCGGGTGGTCACCGCGCACCGGTAGCCTCATCGGAATTCTTCCGCCCGTTCCATCCTCCTCTCCAGACGCAAAGCATGATACTCCGTTGTCCGAATAACCCTACCATCATGGCCGGAACTCGACAGAAACCGGCCCGGAACCAGAACTACAGTTATACGCAAAACTTTCAACACCCCGTTAACAGAACTAATTTCGCCCCATGGAGAACAGCGCCACCGCCGCGATGGCGACGACAATGGCGGCCCTCTGGTAGGCGTTGACCGGCTCCCTCAGCCAGAACACGCCGACGATTATGGTGGTGGTGATGATGGAGAGGACCGCGTAGAGGATGTACTGGGAGGCCCCATACCTGGAATACAGGAGATTGAAGCCGACATAGGTGAGGAAGAGGCCGAAGCCGCTCAGGAGCACGGCCCTGCAGTTGCCCCTCAACGTATTTCCAATGTCGAAGACGCCCAGAAAAGGCGCGAAGCAAAGGGCGCATACTACCGCCACCAGCGCGGATGCGGCAACGAAGAGCAGCCCGTTTTCCGCTCCGGCGGATTTTTTCTGGCCGAGAGCAAACATGGCATTGCCGATGGCAGCAATTGTGGCGAATAAAACTGGAAGAAAAGTTTTCATGTCATCCCACAGGGGAACGAAGCCGATGTTTTCTGCGAACGTACCACAAAAAGCGCGCGACAACTACTTCTAAGAATTCTGACATTTTACACTTAACATTATTCCGTCTTCCACCCGAGTGAGCCCCCAGACTGTTTGCCCTCCACCAGAAGCAATGAATTATCAGCCCAGCTTCAAACATAATTATTGACACCAAAAGCTGTTGGTTGTAGTTAATTATCAATTTTAAAAATTCAAAACATGACACCAACAACATGGCGTTGGAAGTGATTCTGTCAAATCTTGGTTGGAGAGATGAGAAATGTTCAC
>CAZRPI010000133.1:7072-9381 GCA_964601865.1 uncultured Pelobacter sp.
GTAACAACACCCGCGTTTCCCATGACCAGGTTTGGAGGTGAGAGGCAGGCCGTATCATTCGTCGTACCCACATCCATCTCGGTCACTTCTCCCACGCAATACGAGGTCTCCCTCAGCGGAACCGCACTCAACAAAGAGCAGTTTACCAGTGTGAACACGCTGACTCTTACGGTGAATCCTCCCCCCGGCATAACGCTGTCCACCACCTCCGGCGCGGCAGGCCAGACCGTCCAGGTCGATATTACCGGCACCTATACGAACTTTGCCAGGAGAATCACCGCCGCCAACTTCGGTCCCGGCATCTCGGTCGGAAAAGGTTCACCCAGTGGCTGGGGACACCTGGTGGTCACCAGTCCCACCAGCGCCACGGCGATAGTGAAGATCGACCCGCAGGCAAAGACCGGTCCCAGGACCATAACCATCCGCACCGGCGCCCAGGAGGAAACGGCAACGTTCACTGTGAATGCCGCATCAAGCGAAGCCGGGCCAGGCAATAACATTGACGCCTCGTTACTGCAGGAGCTTGACGCCACTGGCAGTTCAGTCAAATACGCCATAACGGACCTGGGAACCCTGGGAGGGGGATATAGTGAAAGTCATGCCATTAACGACTTAGGCCAAGTCACCGGTTATTCACATCTAACAGGAGATGCCTACTCTCATGCTTTTATTTACAGCGCGGGTGTAATGACCGACATCGGAGCTATCGAAGGAGACAAAGGAAGTTGTGGTTATGATATCAACAACGCCGCTCAGGTTGCCGGTTCATCAGGAGTTGGCGAGATGTTCTTTATTCATGCCTTTCTCTACAGTAGTGGGACGATGACTGATCTTGGTTCCTACGGAAGTGCCAAGAGCTGGAGTTGGGGCGCGGGCATCAATAGCTACGGAGAGGTAACGGGAAACTTAGTGTTTGCTGGAAGCCAACCATTTCACGCCTTCATTTATAGCGATGGCTCGATGACCGATCTCGGTACCCTTGGAGGTTCGTATAGCGTCGGCCATGGCATAAACGACTTTGGCCAGGTAACCGGCACAGCAGATACAAGCAACGGTTATGGCCATGCATTTCTTTACAGCAACGGAACAATCACAGATCTGAACACCCTTGGTGGCAATGAAAGCTATGGCTACAGGCTTAACAACGCCGGACAGATAGTCGGAAGATCGGACACCAGTAATGGACAGATCCACGCCTTTATTTACAGCAATGGCACCATGACCGATCTCGGTTCCTTAGGTGGCAACTTTAGCGCGGCCTATGATCTTAATAACAGTGCGCAGGTTGTGGGGGCAACGGATGTTAACGAAGATACTAACACCCATGCCTTCATCTACAATAATGGCACAATGGCCGACTTGAACACCTTAATACCGGCGGGCGCTGAATGGACCTTGACCGAAGCCGTCGGGATAAACAATTCAGGCCAAATCATAGCAAATGGTGTACATGCCGGTACATTGCATGCCTTCCTTTTGTCTCCACAGACGTCCGATCTCACCATAACCAAGACCCATAGGGGCAGTTTCAGGCAGGGACAAAGCGATGCGACCTACACCATCAGGGTGACCAACAGCGGCAACGGACCGACCACCGGTACCGTCTCCGTCACCGATACCCTGCCGACCGGCCTCACGGCAACATCCCTCACCGGTCCCGGCTGGAGCTGCAATCCGTCCACCCTCACCTGTACGCGCAGCAATGTCCTGAAGGCGGGTAGGAGCTATCCTACCATTACCCTCAAGGTAAATGTGGCCGCCAATGCGCCAACCAGCGTAACCAACACGGTCCTGGTTTCCGGAGGCGGCGAGACCGATACTACGAACAATACCGCAATCGACGTAACTACAATAACGCCGGTTGTTCCGGACCTCACCATCACCAAGAAGCACTCGGGCAGATTCAGGAGGGGCAAGACCGGCACTTACACCATAAGGGTAAGCAACAGCGGCAACGGACCAACTTCAGGCGCAGTCAGGGTCGAGGACTCACTGCCGACCGACCTCACCGCCACATACATAGGTGGTTCAGGATGGGATTGTGACCTCTCCACTCTTATCTGCACCCGCAGCAATGTTCTGAAAGCACGTGCCAGCTATCCGCCGATCATACTCAGGGTCAAAGTCGCTACCGATGCACCAGCCAGCGTGACCAACACCGCCACCGTATCAGGCGGGGGAGAGAGTGATACCGGCAACAACACGGCAAAAGACGTAACGGTGATTTATTAACGCTGGAGGTTCTTACAGGAGTCTAGAGTTTGCAGTGGCTAAATTGAGATGAAGACAAAGGGGCAAAGAGCTTTGTT
>CAZRPI010000134.1:0-9368 GCA_964601865.1 uncultured Pelobacter sp.
TTACAAGATTGTGGGCTCGGAGATGCAGTTCGTGGAGATAGAGCTGGATCCCGGTGAAAGCGTGGTGGCGGAGGCCGGTGCCATGATGTACAAGGACGCCTGTGTCACCATGGATGCCATCTTCGGCGACGGCTCCACCCAGGGGGGGAGCTTCACGGACAAGCTCTTCAGCGCAGGTAAGCGTCTCCTCACCGGAGAAACCCTGTTCATGACCCTGTTCACCCACACCGGCCAGGGAAAGGCCAGGGCCGCCTTCGCAGCCCCCTACCCGGGCAACATCATCCCCGTAACCCTCGCCACTCTCGGCGGAACCCTCATCTGCCAGAAGGACTGTTTTCTCTGCGCCGCCAGGGGGGTTTCCATAGGTATCTTCTTCCAGAAACGGATCCTCACCGGTCTGTTCGGGGGTGAGGGGTTCATCATGCAGAAGCTGGAGGGAGACGGCCTGGCGTTCCTCCACGCGGGCGGGACCATTGTGGAGCGGACGCTGAATCCGGGCGAAGTGCTTCACGTGGACACCGGATGTCTGGTTGCCATGGAGCCCGGGGTTGAATTCGACATCCAGCAGGCGGGCAACATCAAGACTGCCATGTTCGGGGGCGAGGGGCTGTTTTTCGCCAGACTGGCCGGACCGGGCAGGGTCTGGCTCCAGTCCCTGCCGTTCTCGCGTCTGGCGGGCCGCATGCTCCAGGCTTCCCCCCAGCGTGGCGGCGCCAGGGATGAGGGGTCGGCTCTGGGCCCGCTTGGAACATTCCTCGGTGGGGATTAATGACTGGCGACGTTTGTCCTCTCCTCGTAACAGGACGTATGCCAGTGAAAACCCGGAGGTCCGTGCATGTCCCATTTTTTGTGCCCGCATTGGGTTGGCTATCTCCTTGTCAGCCCGTTGCGCCGGCTGTTTCATGATCCCGAAAGGATTCTGCGGCCCCATGTGACGAGCGGAATGACCGTTCTCGACGTCGGCCCTGCCATGGGCTTCTTCACTTTGCCGCTTGCGGGGATGGTGGGGCCGGCCGGCAGGGTCGTGGCCGTGGATATTCAGGACAGTCTGCTCCGCTCCCTGCGGAAACGCGCCCTCAGGGCGGGCGTGTCGGACAGGATCGTTGCCAGGCAGTGCCGGCCGGATTCTCTCGTTCTGGACGATTTCGGGGAAAGTTTCGATTTCTGCGTTGCCTTCGCGGTCGTGCACGAGGTTCCCGACGCCGGCCGGCTTCTCGCCGATATCTTCCGTTCCCTGAAACCGGGGGCGACCTGCCTGATCGCCGAACCCAGGGGACATGTGCCGCTTGGCGAGTTCAAGCGGACTCTGTCGGTCGCGAGAGAGGCGGGATTCCGAGTGGCGGATGGTCCGAACGTGAACTGCTGCCATGCGGCGCTGCTCATCAGGGATCGGGATTAGCCGGAATGGCCACGTGCCGGTTCCGCCCTTTTGCGTGCCGCCTCGCGGGGCTGGTCAAGCCATTGGAGCTGAACGGTCATCCCGTCGGGGCATTCGGTCACAAGGCGCGCGTCCTGTAGCGCTTCAACAATCACCAGACCTCTGCGCCGGATGATGAATTCCCGGTTTGGAGTCAGGATATGGTCGTTCGGATCCCCCGTCTGCGTAATCCACAGAGCTCCCTCCTCGCAACGGATGAGAATTCCACGGCAGCTTCCCCAAATTCTTATGTCATCGTATCTGTTCAGACGGATCAGCATGGCGTCTCTCCACAAGGTCATCTGATGCCATCATAAGCGGTGGTGGCCGTTAAGGGGAGATGCAGCGCATGACATGCCGCACCGTTACAATCGGGGTTTTTCCCAACTGTACCGGCGCGGCGGAGGATTAACTGTACCTGTTCCGCCTGAGCCGAGGCGCATAGAATGGCCCCCATGGAAACCATTACCCAGAACAGCCCTTTACTTTACGAGCAGGTGACCGGGCGGATTGCCGGCATGATCGAGCAGGGAACGTTCAGGCCGGGCGACCGGCTCCCTTCGGTGCGGAATCTGAGCCGGCAGCTCAAGGTGAGTATCTCAACGGTGATGAGGGCCTACGGACTGCTGGAGGACCGGGGACTGGTGACCACGCGGCCGCAGTCCGGATATTATGTCTGTCCCCGTCTCTGCGCCCTGCCGCGGGATCCCGAAATCAATCCCCCCGCTCTGCACCCCACAAGCGTTGATACCGGGGAACTGTCCCTCATGATCTACCGTGATGCGGGCGATCCCGCTCTCGTCCAGTTGGGCGCAGCTATTCCGGATCCATGCAATCTCCCCGTTGACCGGCTGAACCGGATGCTGTCGGGGGAAGCCCGCCGTCACCGCTTTCAGAGTCTCGCCTATGAGCTTCCAGCCGGATGTCTTCGCCTGAGGAAACAGATTGCCAGACGCCTCATGGTTTCAGGATGCACCATTTCGCCGGATGACATACTGATCACCAACGGTTGCACCGAAGCGCTGTTCCTTGCGCTGCGCGCGGTCTGCAATCCGGGCGATACGGTGGCCGTGGAATCCCCGCTTTTCTTCAATACGCTGCAGACCATCGCCTCCCTCGGTCTCAGGGCGCTTGAGATCCCCGCTCACCCGGCATACGGCATCAGCGTGGAAACTCTGCGCTATGCCCTTGAAAACAACAGGATCAGCGCCTGCCTGGTCGTGAGCAACTTCAGCAATCCCCTGGGAAGTCTGATGCCCGATGACTCCAAGAGGGAGCTGGTGCAACTTCTGGCCCGCCATGAAATTCCCCTGATCGAGGACGATATCTACGGTGACCTGTGCCATGGCGCTCAACGGCCGATCGTTGCCAAGGCCTTTGACCGTCACGGTCTGGTGCTCCTCTGCTCGTCATTCTCCAAGACTATAGCTCCGGGTTTCCGTGTGGGCTGGATTGCGCCGGGCAGATACGCGTCACGGGTGGAGCGCCTCAAGGCGGTCACCAGTCTCACCAATTCGGCGCCGACCCAGTTGGCGGTTGCGGAATTTCTAGCCAACGGCGGCTATGACCACCACCTGCGCCAGCTTCGCCGGCTTTACATCCGCAATGTCTCGCTCCTCACCCGGGTTGTGGCGGATTCCTTCCCCGAGGGGACCAGAATTTCACGGCCGGAGGGAGGGTTCGTGCTCTGGGTTGAGATGCCGGAAACGGTGGATTCCCTGAGGCTGTACGCACAGGCGCGGGAACGGGGCATTACCTTCGCTCCCGGCCCGCTATTCTGCGCCCGGCCGGGGAAATTCCGCAACTGTCTCCGGCTCAATGCAGCTTTCTGGTCGGACAGGGTCGCAGAGGGGGTCGGGGTGCTCGGGGCGCTGGCAGGAGAAATACATCCCGGCGGGAATGGCGAATGGCCGGAAACATGGAAATAAGAACCCGCATCGCGATTGTTGAGGCGCTCATCCCGAAGGTTGCGGGGGGACCGGCCAAGACCTGAAAACCAACTAAAAGGTTGAAATAATTTTTGTATGACGTATAACTGATACCTGCATCCGGTTCTGGGTGTATAAAATAGAATATAACGAGTCACCGAAAGGGTAATATCGGGGAAACCTGATAGCACAAAGCCGTATGTCCTTTATGGGATAGTGGGGCTGTCGAAGTGACGTTGTTGATGGACATATGCCTGCCTTTTCTTTTAAAAGCGTGGGCTTTTTTTGTTTTCAAGTGGCAGGGCGCGCCCTTCGGCCTGAGACGTTTGACGGGCGGGCGTGCGGTCGCGAAGCGGAAACAGGTGATACCGGGGCTGGTCATATTGTTAGAGGTGGAATGATGAAATCCCTTTTTTTGATTGACGACAACGGTCGGGGAATGGAGGACGTTCGGCGGTTGCTCCGCGAAAACGGCTATTCGGTGACCGAATTGGAGTCCGGCTCCGATCATGGGTCGGAATTTTACCGGTTTGCCCTTGACCGCGCCTGTGTCCAGGCCTTCTGTATTGCTAAAGACCGGCGCATCATGTACGTCAATGACTCGGCCTGCCGCGCCCTGGGTTATACGCGGGAGGAGTTGACCCGCATGTCGATTCCCGATATCGACTCCCATTTTCCGGCAGGGGCCGATTTGACCTTCGCCGAATACTGGAATGAATTGCGGGAAAAGGGGAATGCCAGATTCGATACGTATCACCGCGCCAGGGACGGCCGGGTGTATCCGGTGGAAATCCATTCGAACTTCTTCGAATTCGGAGGAATGGAATACACCTGCGCTTTCGTGACCGACATAAGCGACCGGAGACGGGCCGAGGAACAACTTAAGTTGCATGAGTTCTGTATCGAAAAAGCCTCCATAGGCATTTATCTGGTCTCCAGCGAGGGCGAGATCGTGATGGCCAATGAACGCGCCTGCCGGCGCCTCGGTTATTCCGCCGACGAATTGCGCGGGAAGACCATTTTTGACATTGACCCCCTGATCACCTGGGAAAGAATTTCCGAGTTGAAAGAGGCTCTGGATCGCTTGGGAGCCGTGACCCATGAGTCGGTGCACCGGCGGAAGGACGGCACAACCTACCCTGTTGAAATTTATGCGAATTATGTCAAATTCCAGGACGGGCCGTACACGGTCTCGTTTGTCAAGGATATTAGCGAACGCAGGAATGTCGAAGAGGCGTTGCGTAAGAGCGAGGAGAAGTTCCGTTTGCTGACGGAGAGCTCTCCAAACGGTATTATTCTCATACAGAACGAACGGATCCTGTACGCCAACCCCACCGCCGTACGGATGTCGGGGTACGCCAGGGAAAATCTGTCCGGAATGGAATTCTGGCAGTTTGTTCATGAGGATTTCAGGGAGGTCGCGCGGGCGCGAGCTCTGGCGCGCCAGCAGGGGGCTTTCATACCGGATCAGCAGGAGTACAGGCTGGTCACCTTGCGTGGAGAGGACAGTTGGGTATTGGCGTCGAGTGTACCCATGGAGTACGAGGATGAACCCGCCGTTATGGTAACCTTTGTCGATATAACGGAAACCAAGCGGGCCCGGGAAGCCCTGAGGGAGAGCGAAGCGCGTCTCAAAATGGCCATGGAAATCGCGAAACTCGCCCAGTGGGAGTATGACGCGGCAACCGGAATGTTTCTTCATTTCGATGACCAGTTCCTGACGTTGTACGGTTTGGACAGGAACGGCAAGTACGGTAAGCTGATGTCAGTCAACGAGTATATCCATAAGTTCGTCCATCCGGATGACATCCCTCTCGTGATGACGGAAATTGAACAGTCACTGTCGGGTATGGCTGCGAAGACAGGCGGACAGATCGAACACCGGACTATCGGCGCCGACGGCGAGGAAAGGATTGTTGCCGTCAGATACAGGGTACTTCGCGACCGGGAGGGCCGAGTTACCGGGTTGCGCGGCGCGCATCAGGATGTTACGGAGATAAGGCGGGCGGAGCTGAAGAAAAAGAATCTTGAGGCGCAACTGTACCAGGCCCAGAAAATGGAGGCGGTCGGGCAGTTTGCCGGTGGAATAGCCCATGATTTCAGCAATATCCTGACGGCGATCATGGGTTTTGCGGAGATCATGGTGATGCGGATGGAGGAAAACAATCCTTTCCAGCATTATGCCAGACAGATTCTGGCTTCTGCGGAAAGGGCCGCGGACCTGACCCACGGCCTTCTCGCTTTCAGCAGAAAGCAGGGACTGAAGATAATGCCTTTCGATTTGCGCGAGGTCGTGGATGGTTTCAGAAAGATGCTGCGCAGACTTGTCCCAGAAGACATCGAACTCCGGATGAAAAGTTCCGCAACCGGAATAACCGTCATGGCGGACAGGGGACAGATCGAGCAGGTGCTAATGAATCTGGTGACCAACGCAAGGGATGCCATGCCCATAGGGGGGATTCTGACAATCGATGTCGGTATCTTATTTATGGATGACTCTTTCTGTAATAACCACGGGTTCGGGATCCCCGGCAGGTACGCAGGGATTTCCGTCGAGGATACCGGGTGCGGCATGGATGAGAAAACCCGGGAGAGGATCTTCGAGCCGTTTTTCACGACCAAAACGGTTGGCAAGGGCACCGGTCTGGGGCTCTCCATAGTTTACGGGATCGTCAAGCAGCACAAGGGGTTTGTTACGGTGGGCAGCTCTCCCGGTAACGGTACTACCGTCAATGTCTATCTGCCGCTTGTGGAGCAGGAAAGGCAGGCTCTGGCCGAGGAGGCCGGCTTCGAATCGGCGCCCGGCGGAACCGAGACCATACTCCTCGCCGAGGACGATGAACTGGTGCGTTGTCTGAACCGTACGATCCTGGAAGAAGCCGGTTACTCGGTGGTCGAGGCGTCTGACGGCCAGGAGGCGCTCCACAGGTTCATGGAACTCCGCTCCGGGGTGGATATGCTCGTTACCGATGTGATCATGCCCAATATGGACGGCAAGATGCTCTACGAGGAGATACGGAAAGTGTGCCCAGGCATGAAGGTGCTTTTCATGAGCGGTTATTCCCCGGACTTCATCGGTGGGAGAGACGTCTTCAGCGACGACTCCAACTTCATGGCCAAACCGGCAAAACCAACGGAATTTCTGAAAAAATTGAGGGAGATAATCGACGTTGGGTAAATTGCTCACAAACCATTAATTCCGCATCCGGCGCCGCACTTATTCGCAATTGCATTCATGATGACAGTGTAGAGACGCATTGCAATACAGTCTCTACAACTCAGGAATCACTCGCTCATGTCTCCCGCGGCCATCCTGCTCCTCAGGCTTGCCCATTCATTCTTGGGCATATGGGAGTGACAGAGGTCCGCACGGCGGCCCATCATGACCACCTTCTCGGATTCGGGGCGTTCCCCCCGATCCAGTTTTGAAGCAAGCTCCCTGCCCCTTTTGAAAAAATCCGAAACAGTTCCCTTGGTTATGATCAGTTTCATCCCCTTTATGTCCGAATAGTCATCGCCTTCGCCAGATGGGATCCCTCCCGCTCCGGCATTACCGGTTGGCGGGGTGGAAGTTTTGGGAATGGCGTGCCACCTCACCTCGAAGCTTTCCTCCATTGCCACGAGAGTCGAAAATGAACCGGCGGTTCTTCTGCCCCCGGAGTACTCGCATAACCCGCCCTCCGAATAATCGAAACCCAGTACCCGTCCCTTGTCTTCCCGGCAGCTGTCCTCGTTGATGTAGGCCAGATGGTAGCGGGACGCCCTATTGTTCGCATCGACCCACACTTCACGTCTGATCACTCCATTTCCCTCGCCCCACGGGACCATGAAAATGTCGTCGGCAATTTTAGTTGTTTCCGTCATTCCTGTTCGTCTCCTGTCTCCATTTTTTTGTCAGGAAAGAATTATGTCATCCAGCGCCCGCTTGGGAACGTAATGCACGCCCGCCGCGTCGCGGTAGTACCTGACATCGCCGTCCGGTCCCATGGGGACCAGCCTTACCTCCTCCTTCGGTCTGCCAAGGGCGATCACCATCAGAATCTCGAAGCGTTCGTCCAGCTCCAGGACCCGGCGCAACTCTTCCCGGTTTACGTTGCCGAACATGCAGCCGCCAAGGCCTCGTTCCACCGCGCCCAGCAGGATGCTCTGGGCGGCGATACCATGGTCCCAGAAGCAGGTTTTTGCCAGTTGATGATCAAACAGCATGACGATATAGGCGCTGGGACGCTCACCCTCCCCGGGACCGGGCCATTCCTTCAGATAGGCGGCCCATCCCAGGGTGGCGAAGATCCGCGAATTCCGCTCCGGCTCAGTGGAGAGGACGTATTTCAGCGACTGGAAGTTCGCCCCGCTGGAGGAGAGTCGCGCAAGATCCACCAGTTCGCGCAGGGTCTCCATGGAGACCCTGCTCTCCTCATGGAAGCGGCGGTAACTCCTGTTTTTCAGCACCAGTTCCTTCAGCATCCGTCCCTCCTGTATCGATTGCATCCGGAACCCCGGATGAAACCGGTTTGATTGAATGCCCCCACTGCCGGACGCTATGCCATCCCTTTATCCGCTGCCCGGCAAATATGATATATTCTCCCGAAGAGCCGGTACGTTCAAGTGAAAAAAATGCTCTGCCCACGACTGCGCTCGGCAGGGGAGGTCCATCGGAGATGAAGATCAGGATGAATATCGTGGTGCGTGGAAGTGTGCAGGGGGTATCCTTCCGCTATTATACCCGGCTGAGGGCCCGGGAACTGGGGGTCACCGGCTGGGTGAAAAATCTGCCCGACGGCTCGGTGGCGGCGTCGATTGAGGGGGATGAGGCAGACGTTCAGTCCCTGGTGGACTGGTGCCGCAGCGGTCCTCCCTCAGCGAGGGTCGACCGGGTCGAGGCCAGGCGGGGAACCTATCTGGGCGAGTATTACGATTTCGATGTTGTCCGCTGAATCGGGGAAATCACCTGTTTTTCGGTTTGGGGCCGCGCTTCAGCGGCGTTAGCCGTCGTGAAAGGTCCGTCTCCAGCCGTTCGACAAACGCCATCTCTCCCAGCGGCCTTCCGCTCCGTTCGTGTCTGTGGAACGCGGCCAGGTCCTCTTCCGTGGACAGGGTGAGAAAGTCATTCCAGTCCTCAACCAGCGAGAGGAGGGGGACGACTTTTGTCAACCGGTCATCACGTCCGGACAGATGGGCATGGGCGCTGCTCCAGGGATAATCACCGGGGTGCTCCACGAGACCGAGGGCCACCGGATTCATCTCCACGTATCTTGCCGCCGCGAGGAGATAGTTCTCATCCACGGGAAACGAGGTGAAACGCTCCTGCCAGAGGTGGCCGAACCATCCCTCCCGTAAATTGACCCTGCGGGTGTACCGGCGATGGGCCTCTCCGATGGCGCGGGCAAGGCCGTGTTCCGATTCGGGCGCCACGATCATGTGCACATGATTCGGCATGAGACACCACGCCCACACCTCCACATGGTGCTTGTCGCACCATTCGGCCATCAGGTCTATGTAGGCAAAGTAGTCATCGTCACGGAAAAAAGTCTGCTGGTTGCGGTTGCCGCGCTGGGTGATATGATGGGGAACGCCTGGGGCTATGACTCGGGCTATTCTTGCCATTGAGGGGAGGATAACAGAAGAAGGATTATTGTTCAAATGAATATACTGTCCCCGTAACTGATTCCTCCCTGCCGTCAGGTTCACTCAGATGATCTTCGATGCCACCTGTATGTCGGTACGATGCTCCCACCCGACAGACTTCCAGAACGCCAGACCGCTCTTGTTGCCCGTTAAGATGAATATGTGGACTTTCTCCATACCTGCCGCCTTCAGCGCTACCAGACACTCCTCGACCAGTTGCCCGGCTATCCCCCGGCGCCGCCAGCGGTCAGCCACGGCGAGGTGATGAATATACCCCCGTCTGCCGTCATGGCCGCCGAGTACGGCTCCCACGATCCCGTCTCCAACCCTCGCAACGTAGCTCATTCCCGGGTTTCGCTCAAGGTAGGCCCCGATTGACGCCCTCGAATCGGCGCTGC
>CAZRPI010000135.1:0-9167 GCA_964601865.1 uncultured Pelobacter sp.
ATTGCGGTTAAACATTTGTACTTTGCCTCCAGTTGGTTTATGTCTAGACGATCATCGGCTGTTTTGTCCTGGGGGCTTGCGGAGCCCCGGACGGCGCCGATGCCGTTTGTAGGAATACAGAGTTGAAGTGGAGAGAACAGTTTGAAGGCAATCGTTGTTATTCCAACCTACAATGAGCGAGATAATATTGCCCGCTTGACGGGAGAGATCCTGAAGCAGCATCCGTCGCTGCATATTCTGATCGTTGATGACAATTCACCCGACGGCACCGGCAGAATTGCCGATGAACTGGCTTCAGCCGAGGAGAGAATCAGGGTTATTCACAGGAGGGAAAAACTTGGTCTGGGATCCGCGTATCGCGCCGGATTCAGGGCGGCTCTGGCAATGGGGGCGGATTACCTGATAGAGATGGATGCTGATTTCTCGCACGATCCTACGGTCCTGCCGGTTTTCCTCGAAACCATTGCCGATTGCGATCTCGTAATCGGTTCCCGGTATCTGAATGGAGTCAGCGTGGTTAACTGGCCGATCCGGCGGCTGATACTGAGCTATTTTGCCAGCGTGTATACCCGTTTAATTACCGGCCTGACCATCAGAGACTGCACCAGCGGTTTCAAATGCTTCAGGAGGTCTGCCATCGAGGCGATAGATCTGGACCGGGTTACCTCCGATGGCTACTCCTTTCAGATTGAGATGAATTACAGGTGCGGGGAAAAGGGGTTCAGAATTGTGGAAGTGCCGATTATTTTCATTGACCGGCACGCGGGCACATCCAAGATGTCCCGGAAAATCGTGCGTGAGGCGGTCGTGATGGTCTGGAAACTGAGGCTGGGATCAGTGTTTTCCCGTCTTCTGGGAAGGGGAGAGTAACATGCAGCATGAATGCTGGTCACTCGTCCTGCTGGCCGGGCTGTGGGGATGGATTATATCAACTCTGGTATTGATCTTTCGTTCCTTTACGGAGCATGGCGCGTTTTCTCCCCGTCCGGCCCTGAAATGGGGTGTGTGTGTTGTGCTGTTCTTCTCCATCTGGGTCATGGGATTGCTTAACGCCTGATCGGCGTCCCGGTGATGTCTGTTGCCTGCGAGACTCGGGACGGACTCCCTCAAGGCCGGACCGCGCATGGAGAACCCCGGAGGCGATCATGGCCGGTCATGGTTTGTTTATAGTTTTTGTTTAATTTGCCCCCTCCCTGTGTTATATCTTTAAATCATGGCGCTTTACACCTGCAAACTCGGCTCGTCCGACGGAAAGATACTCTATCGGGAGCTTGAAGCCACCGAGCCGGAAGCCCTTCGCAAAAGCCTTGAAGAACAAGGTTTTTTTGTTTTTCAGGTAAGGAGGAAGCCGTTTCAGTTTCTCTATGACAAGAGTGTCGGGCGCAGAAACATCGACAACCGTTCCCTTCTGACCTTCAATCAGGAATTGCTGGTGCTGATAAAGGCCGGCATGCCGATCATGCAGGCCCTGGGTGCCATTCTTGAGCGCCATGACAGCGGCAGGCTCTTCGAGATTCTCGCCCAGGTGCGGGAAGACGTCAAGGCGGGCCTGAATCTCTCCTCCGCGCTCGAAAGACACGGCGGAGCATTCCCGCATCTGTACGTAGCTTCCATCCGTGCCGGGGAACGGACCGGTGATATGGTCAACACCATCCGCCGCTACATCCTGTACCTCAAGCGCGTTATCGGCATCAGGAAGAAAGTAGTTGCGGCCATGTTTTATCCGGCTATTATCGTTGTTGTTGCCGTATTCGCGGTGCTCTTGCTGTTGATATACGTGGTGCCGACCTTCAGCCAGATCTATGCGGATGCGGGATCGCAACTGCCGCTGCCCACGCAGATACTGATCGCCTTTACGACGTATTTGAGGCGTTTTCTGCTGCCCGGTATCGCTCTGCTCGTTGTTGCCGCCGCCATTTTCCGTTCGTGGGCGGCAACGGAAGGCGGGACGTTCATTATTGATCGCTTCAAACTCAGGGTGCCGTTTCTGGGGGATATCTATACGAAATATTCGGTGGCGGGTTTTGCCCGCACTCTGGCCACGGTGCTGGGAAGCGGTATTCCCATTATCGAGTCGCTGCGCATGTCCATCGGCACGCTCAACAATGTTTACATGGAGAAGCGGCTTTTTGAGGCGGTAAGGTATGTGGAGGAAGGGGGAACCCTGGTGGCCGCTTTCGAGAGGATCGCCATCATGCCTCCGCTTGCCCTGCGCATGCTGGGGGTTGGCGAATCCACGGGGGCTCTGGAAGACATGCTGGCGGATATCTCCGATTACCTGGAGGATGAGCTGGAAGAGCGCATGCACGTCCTGACCACGGCCATTGAGCCGGCCGTCATGGTTGTCATGGGAGTTGTAATAGGGGGCATCATTATTACCATGTATTTACCGGTCTTCAAAATCGCGGGAACGGTCGGCTGATACAATGTCAAGGTCCTACAGGCGCAAAGATATCGGTGCGATCCTGCTGGAGCGCGGTTGTCTCAACGCTGAACAGCTTGCAGTGGTGCTCGGGCAACTGGAATCAACCCGGCAGCGTTTCGGCGAAATCTGCGTCCGGGAGGGATTCGCCAGCGAAAAGGATGTGGCTCTGGCTCTGGCTGAACAGTGCGGGTTGGATTTCGTTGATCTGACCAATTTCAGGATGGACGAGGAGTTGCTGAACGCCCTGCCCACCGACGCCATTTACCGGTTCCGTTTCGTGCCGCTGGAGGTGGAATCGGGCGTGCTCTCCGTGGCGGTATCGGATCCCACCGACGTTGTCAGGCTGGACGAACTGGAACTGCTGCTGGACCGCCCTCTCCGCATCTTCATCGCCACCGAAAGCGCCATATCCTCCGTCATCAAGACAGGCGAGGGGACACGCCGTGTGCTCCGGGAAGTGTCGGAAGACTTCATGCTGCAGCTGGTCAAGGAGACGGAGCGTGGCGAAGAAGTGCTTTCCGTTGAGAATATCTCGGAAGACACGAGCCCGATCATCAAGTTGATCAACACCACCATCCTGGATGCGCTGAACCGCCGCGCAAGCGACATTCACATTGAAACCGCCCACGACGGGGTGGAGATCAAGTACCGCATCGACGGTGTTCTCTACCGCGCCAACGAACCGATCGACCTGCATTTCCAGGCGCCGATCATCTCCAGACTGAAGGTGATGAGCGAGCTGGATATCTCCGAACGTCGTATCCCCCAGGATGGGCGTTTCAAGGTCCGTTTCGGGGCCAAATCCATCGATTTCCGCGTTTCCATCATGCCCAGCGCCCTGGGGGAGGACGCCGTCATCCGTATCCTGGATAAGGAGAGTATCGCCAATGACTTGAAGGGGCTGACTCTGGAGAACCTGGGCATCAGCGCCCGTGAGATCAGGCGCCTCAGAAAGAAAATCCGGGAGCCCTACGGCATGGTTCTGGTCACCGGGCCAACCGGTTCCGGCAAGACCACCACCCTCTACGCGGCTCTGACCGAGATTCATTCCGGAGAAGAGAAGATAATCACCATCGAGGATCCGGTGGAGTACATGCTGCGCGGGGTGCTGCAGATACCGGTCAACGAAAAGAAAGGGCTCACCTTTGCGAAGGGGCTGCGTTCCATCCTGCGTCACGATCCCGACAAGATCATGGTCGGCGAAATCCGTGACCCGGAAACCGCGCAGATCGCCGTTCAGTCAGCCCTGACCGGACATCTGGTTTTTACCACCGTCCACGCCAACAACGTGTTCGACGTCATCGGCCGTTTCATCCACATGGGGATAGATCCGTACAACTTTGTCTCCTGTCTTAACTGCGTCATGGCGCAGCGTCTGGTGCGGCGTGTCTGTCACTCGTGCCGGAAGCCGGTGACCTACGGTGATGATGTGCTGATCGAAGCGGGCGTTGATCCGGCTCTTGTCCGGGAAGCAACCCTGTATGAGGCCAGGGGATGCGAAAAGTGTGGCGGCACCGGCTATCGCGGACGTTCGGCGATTGTCGAGCTCCTTGAGCTGAACGACGAGATCCGCGATCTGGTGATCAGGAAGGTGCCCGCGACCCAGCTCAAGCAGGCGGCCCGTAATTCCGGAGTCGTTTTTCTGCGTGATTCGGCCGTGGAGAAATTGGTCGAGGGGGAGACTACCCTGAAGGAGATCAACCGCGTCACGTTTGTCGAGTGACGGAATTGGAATGGCTGTGCGGTTATCCTCTATCCTGTTCAGAAATAGATCCGTCGGGGTTGAAATCTCTCCCCGGGGGGTGTTCTTTGCCCTTGCGGGAAGGGAAGCCACATCCGTGCGCCTTGAGCGTGTGGCGGCGCGTCCGTTTGCGCCCGGCGCAGTGCGGGTTTCCCTGAGAGAGGCGAATATCCTCGATCCCCAGGCCTTTCGCGACCGTCTCGTCGAGGCGCATGCACAACTGCTCCACAAGGGGACCCGCCTTTCCGTCACCCTGCCGGATGCGGTCGGACGCGTGCTCCTGATGGAGGTGGAGGGGCGCTTCAAGAGCCGCGGCGAGGCGATCGACATCATCCGCTGGAAACTGAAAAAGAACATGCCGTTCGATCCCGCCGATACCCATCTGGATTACCAGCAGTTGACGGTTCGGGAGAACAATGAAATGCTGCTGCTTGTGACCCTGGTGTCGCGCGGCGTCATAACCCAGTACGAGGATCTCATGGTTGCGGCAGGCTTTTCGCCGGCGCACATCGATCTGAATGTTTTCAACCTGTACCGGTCGTTTGAAAGGCATCCGGGCCTGCCGCGGAATTGTTCGCTGATTTCATTTTTTGGCGGTTCGCTCTCCATCATGATGATGAATGAAGCCGTCCCCGAGTTTTTCAGAATCAAGGACCTGGCGGGAACTCCCGCGGATGACAACCGCGTCTACAGGGAAATATGCAATTCCGTGCTGGCATACCGGGAACGTTTTCCGGAGCGGGCGCCGAATAAGGCGCTCTGTATCGCCGCTCCCGACGTGAGGCGTGGTTTTTGCGAAATGGTCGGTGAAGCCACCGGATGCGAGACGCTGCCGCTGGATGTTACGGCAACGGTGAAACCATCCGGGGATGCTCCGGCCGACCAGCAGACCCTTTTTCCCTTCACGGCAGCGATCGGCGCCGCTCTGAGGAACCTGTGATGCGATTTACCATCAACCTGGCCACGCGGACATACCTGGATCGCGAGCTTGACAGGATTCTGCTCATCTCCGTACTGCTCCTGACGGTGCTGGCGGGCTGGAAGTTTTTCGGCTTCTGCGGGAACATGGGACAGCTGGAACGTATCAGGAGCGACATCGTCTCCCTTGAGGGACGACTGCGGAGCCGTCCGGCCGGTGTTTCAGAGCAGGATTTCAAGCGCCAGCAGCAGTCCATCAGGTTTTATAACGACATAATCGAGCGCAAGACGTCCGACTGGATTACCCTGCTGGATCAGCTGGAACAGACCACTCCGGAGGGGATCGCGCTCGCCTCCCTGGTTCCGGACAGGAAAACCGGCGCCCTGAAGATCGAGGGAAGGGCAAGGAATTTCGGACAGATCCGCTCCTACCTGGAGCGGCTCGCTGATTCGCGGCTGTTCAGGGATGTGCTGCTGCTGTCCCACGGAGATATGGCGGTGGGCACAAAAGGGCGAGGTTTGCATTTCATAATTTCATGCCGGACGGTGAAACCATGAAAGACGCGCTTCTGGAATTTGCCCTCCGGAAAAAGCGTATCCTGATTGCCGTAGCCCTGCTGGCAGTCATGACGGTTGCCCTGTTCGTGGCGGTTGACGGCTATCAGGAACCGGAGATTGCCGCTGCCCAGCAGAAGTGGAGCGAACTCCGCCGTCAGGTTGTCCTCGCGGGGGTGGGGGATGTTTCGGCCACGTACAGGAATGGCAAGGCCGATCTGGAGAAACTGGGGGAGAGAATACCCACCAGGCGCCAGTTTCCGCAACTGCTTGGCGAGATTCTCGAACAGGCCGCATCCAGCGG
Organism: uncultured Pelobacter sp.; assembly: GCA_964601865.1. Taxonomy (GTDB): domain Bacteria; phylum Desulfobacterota; class Desulfuromonadia; order Geobacterales; family Pseudopelobacteraceae; genus Pseudopelobacter. Next base: position 5,944 of record CAZRPI010000135.1, read on the forward strand.
AGTGACCACCGGCCCCATAACCTACAAGCCCCGCGAAATAAGGGACGAGAAGCTGCTGGCCTATGAACTGAGCCTGGGGGTCAGCGGCAGATATGCGGCCGTCAAGAGTTTTCTGGCCGATCTGCAGAAACACCGCGAGCTTCTGGTCGTGGATGATGTCAGCTGGGTAAACAGCGATGTATTCGAGGAAAACGTGACCATGGATCTCCGGATTACGATCTATCTGAGGGAGGATGCGTGAACCGCCAGAAGGCGCTCCTCTTCTGTCTGCTGCTCCTGCTCGTCCTGGTAATCATCTGGAGTTATGCCCGGATGCCGCGCCAGAAGAAAGCCTCCGCCCTCAAATATGCGCCCGGCGGGAGGGCCGCTTCCACCGTCCGCAGCGAACCGGGAGCTACGGCCAGAGGCGGGGAGCGGATTGGCAACGCCCGGTTGCGTCTTGACCTGCTTGACCGGGAGGCGCCCGAGTTCAGGGGATACCGCCGCGATATCTTCAAACCGGTTTTCGTCGATGAAATCAAGATGGCCAGGCTGAAGCTGGCTGCCGCCAAGTCCCGCCGTTCTCCGCTTCACGCCAGACCGGTCGTTCCGGTTGTTCCGGCGGCGACGGCTAAACCCAGGCTGGAACTGGCCAGGTTCACCTTTCTGGGTTTTCTCCAGAAGGACAGACGCAAGATCGTCTTCCTGAGCAGGGACCGGGAAATCATACTTGTGAGAAAGGGTGATACCTTTGCCGGCCGCTACGAGGCGGCTTCCATTACGGATCAGGCGCTGACCATCAGGGTGAAGGATTCCGGCGAGGAAATCGTGATTCCGCTGGTTGAACACTCTTCACTGAGACCGGCGCCGTAGATCATTGCCAGGATGGATTTTTTTACCCGTTTCAAGGAGACACAACGGATGCGCAACCTGACACATCTGATCATATTCGGTCTGCTCGCCGGCATACTCCTCTCCGGTTGCGCTTCCGGCAGCCGGGCCTTCAGCAGAGGGCAGAGCCTGGAGTCCGACGGCAGATACGAAGAGGCCATGTACAGCTATGCCGAGGCGTTTCGCAGGGATCCGGACGCGGGAGAATACCGTCTCCGTTTTCTCAATGCCCGGGGAAAGGCTGCCGATATCCGTTTCAAGCGGGGAAGCAGGCTCTTTGAGCAGGGGGAATACGCCGCGGCGCTTGAAGAGTTGCGGACCGGTTTCGGCTTCGAGCCCACCGAGGCGCGCTTCGAACAGTTGATCGAAAGGGCGAGCCGTCTGAAGGATGCTCAGCAGGCCTATCAGGAGGGGCTTGAATTCGAGAAGGCCAACAAGCTCAGGGATGCCGACCGCATGCTGGCGCGGGCCGTGGAACTGAATCCGGACAACAGGGATTACCGGGTCGCCCAGGCCCGCATCCTGGGGCTGCGCAAGAGCAGGCTGGATGGTTTCGAACTGAGTCTCAAGTCCGCCAGACCCATAACGCTCAAGTTCAGGGACGCCAGGATCAAGGAAGTCTTCAATATCGTTACCCAGCTCTCCGGGATCAATTTCATTTTCGACGAGGGGGTGAAGGATCAGCCGGTAACCGTATTTCTGGAAAACGCCACCTTCCAGCAGGCTCTGGACCTGTTGACCGACATGTTCAAGCTGAGGTTCAAGATCGCCAACGAAAGCACGGTGATCATCTATCCCAAAACCCCTGACAAGACCAAGCAGTACGAGGATCTGACCGTCCGCACCTTCCATCTCAACTATATGGAGGCCAAGAAGGCCATCAACCTGATCCGCTCCGTGATGCAGGTGCGCAAGATCTACGCGAACGAGGAATTCAACGCCATCGTGGTGCGCGATACCAGGGATGTGGTCGAGGTGGTGGAAAAGATCCTCGAGGCGAACGACGTGCCGGACGCCGAGGTGGTTCTGGACGTGGAGGTGCTGGAGATCGGTGATACGGATACCAAGACCGTGGGACTTCTCCTGTCTCCCTACAGCGTGCAGATGGGGGCCTACAACTCTGCGGGCGACCTGATGGCTTCCACTCTGTCGGCGGCCGCCAAGGATTCCAGTTCCACTTCCACGAATAATACCGCCCAGTTGATAAAGGCTTTTGTCCTCAAGGGGTATACCGGCTTCGTGACGGTGCCCACCGGCCAGTACAATTTCGCCAAGACACTGGCGAAATCGGAGGTGCTCTCCAATCCCAAGATCAGGGTCAAAAACAGGGAGAAATCCAAGTTCAACGTGGGCAAACGGCTCCCCATCACCACCACGACCACCACCAACAGCACCACCAGCGTCAACGTCCAGTACATCGATGTGGGGGTCAAGGTCACCGCCGAACCGACCATCGAGCTCAACAATGAGATCGTCATCAAACTGAGTCTGGAGGTGAGTCAGGATATTGCCAAGGAGACCGTTGGCAGTACTGATAATGCGGCAACCGTAGTCACCATCGCGACCAGGAACCTGGAGACCGTGCTCAGCCTGAAGGATGGCGAGACCAGCGTCATCGGCGGTCTGATCGAGAAGAACTACTCCAACACCAAGAAGAAAATTTACCTTCTGAGCGACATACCGCTCCTGGGAGAACTGCTGACCGACACCGAAGGGAGCAATACCAAGAGCGAGCTCATTCTGGCCATCACGCCCCGGCTGGTGCGCGGCGTGACCGTGCCGCCCAGCAGCCTGACCTCCTTTGTCTCCGGCAAGGAGGATGATCCGGGCCTGACCAGGTCGCTGGCCTCCTTTGATCAGGAACCGCTCTACGAGACGCAGGGCAAGCCCCAGGAGCATAAGACCGTTCCCCAGCCGCTGCCCCAGCCTTCGACGCTGCAGCCGGTTCCCCAGCCGGCGGTCCCGCAACCGGCGAATCCGCCGCAACCGCTGCCAGCTCCGGTAACTTTGCCGGCGAACACCCTGCCGGCGTCGCCCCAGACCGTCGTTCCGCAGATGCCGACACCCAGGCCGGTGGCGCCTGCTCAGGGGCAGACTTCCCAGCAGGCCGTGCCGTCTTCCGTTGCCATGCCGGCAACCCCCGGGACGGCTGCTACGGCCGTTTCCCGCTCGGTCCCCCCGGTGCAGCCGGTGGCTGCAGCCCGCAACGCTCCGGCTTCGGTTCAGCAGGGGACGCTCCGCATAGGCGCCCCCGCTTCCGCCGCCCTCGGTCAGCCCTTTACTCTGGAGGTGAAGGTTGCCTCGGTCAGCAATCTCTTCGGCGCGCCTTTCGTGTTGACCTATGATCCGAAACT
>CAZRPI010000136.1:0-9122 GCA_964601865.1 uncultured Pelobacter sp.
CGTGCCGTTCGTTCCGCCGGCCGCGACCAGGGCCGCGATCAGGTTGTCCGCGTCAGTGCTTGCCAGTGGACTTGTTATGCCTTCCGCGGGTGCAAGGCGCAGCGTTGTCAGGTTGGCGCTCACTCCGTTGGAAACGTCAATGTGATGAAGCATGTTTGCCGGGTCGAATTTCAGCAACTGGAGATTGGGAAATCTGTCCAGGCCGGAGATGGAATAGATGTTACCGTTCGGGACAGAAGGTATGCCTTCGCCATACCACGACTGCCTGCCGCTGTTTTCAAACGTGAGACCGGTCAAAGCGCTCGCCGGTGTGACCTCAATCGTCAGGTTGCGAATCTGGTTGCTGTTGCCGAGGAAATAGTAGACCTCCGCTCCCGAGGCTATGTGTTGCTCCCCCAGATCCTCGATATCCACCTTGATATCCGTGGCTCCCGGCGCCGTAACGGTAAAACGGGTGCCCCCGGCAACCTGGATGTTGGCGCCAAGGGTGGAAACGGCGGGGACATGGCCCGGGTCGGAAAGAAGAGTGTTGTAAGTAAGTGTGTTATTTTTGCCAACCAGGCTGGCCCTGGCCGCGGCGCTGGCGGAAGAGGGACCGGCATTGCGGCTCAGGTTAAACTCACCATTTTCCACGCCGTTGTTGTCCAGGTCAATGAACAACTGGTCTATTTCCTGTGCTGAAAAATCGTTGCCGTAACAATGGGCCAGGGTCATGTTGGTGAGACCGTTCCAGCGCGGGGCAGTGCCACCCAGGAAGTTGTGCGAGCAATAAAGGCTCTGCAGGGAAGTCAGGGTATTGACGTTGGGCAGGCTGGTCAGGCCGGTATTGTAGAGCATGAGCCTGGTCAAGCCGGTGAGCTGATCAAGGCCGGTAATGCTCTGTATTTCGTAAGACTGGGCGCCGCTCGTGCCAAGGTTTTCAGGGGTAGTGATTTCAAAATTTGTTACATCGGAGATGGAATCCACCGCCAGGGTCGAGATGCGCGGCGAGCCATCCGGAAATGTTACGGCTCCCGGCGAAGCAGATGTGCTGCTCGCAGGGGTCCCGTCGGGGAAGGTCCATGAAATCGATGGGGTGCCTGAAACGGAAATTAGTGGGGTATAGCCTCCCGTTGAGTTAATGGAGACGGTCCCCAGGGCCGAAGTGGAGTCACCCGCGAAGGAACCCGCGGATGAGTTTGCCGCAAAGGTGGCGCTCACGATCGTATCGGCATAAATGGTGATTGTGCGGGGATTGGCTGTTACAGTTACCCCATTGCGCCAACCGCTGAACACGTAGCCGGCTGTTGGCGCCGCGGTGAGCGTGACCCGCTCACCCGCCGAGTAATCCGACTTGCTCGGGTTTACCGTTACCGATCCGGAACCGGAAGGAGACACGTCGACGCTGAGTGTATATGCATGCAACAGGGTCGCGGAAAGCAGCATCAACGTGAAGACGGTTACCGCTGACAACAATAATTTTGATCTGTTCATAGCTATCACCTCATGACATGTTGTCTGTATATATCAATGGCTGGAATCTCGAAGCATCCATAAAACCTTTTTACTGGTGCAAGCCGTTTGTTTCTCCAATTGTAATCAGTTGATACTCTCCGGAGCGGCTCGCGATTTGAAATCCCCGGTTTTACCAAGTCCTTGTCCGCCCATTGTCTCAGTTCTGCAAAAAATACACCAGTCCTTATTGAACCGATCATTCCGCGCAGCGGCCCCACAGGCAACTTTTTGATATTTATGGATTATTTCAGATTGATAATTCGTATGCGGTGGGGAGTAAAAGGATGTATCCGTCAACACAACAAACGGGGACTGTAAAGCAATCCGACAGTCTCTGTAATGGGGGCGGGCCAAACATCGGTAAAAGCAGCTCTAAAGCATCCGGACGCTGTAAAGTTCCCCAACAAGCGCTAATGTGCCATTACACAATATGCACGCCACCCTGCCCGCCAACGGAAAAACCCTTCTGGCGGCAACCGCTTGTCAGCCATGGCTTGGAAGGCTGCGTTACCAACGTTTATCGGACGGGGAAAATGGTTCTTTCCGGTAATTTTTGCAACAACCAATCAAACCAGTGGCGCGATTCGATTCTGCAGGCTCATCGAGCATACAGACGACCGTCAGGAAAGCGGAGCTCTCGATTATGTTGCGCCGACGAACATTACCGGCAAGAGATGACGGAACGACCGTAATCATCCTACCTGCGGCGGCCTGTGCGGAAATGGCAAAAAGGGTAAGGAGGGTCAAGCCTCTTCACCCCCCGCTATTGTCGGTCCCGCCGGCAAAGAGCTGGATGTTGGTCACCCCCAGCATTTCGGCCGCCATCTCGCGCAGCTTGTACTTCTGGATCTTGTTCGAGGCGGTCATGGGAAACTCTTCCACGAACCAGACGTACTTGGGGCACTTGTAGCGCGCGATGCGGGTCTGGGCGTATTCGCGCACATCCTCCTCGGTAATGTCACTTCCCTTGGAACGCATCACGAACGCCCCCACCACCTCGCCGTACTTGGCGTCCGGCACACCCACGATCTGCACGTCCCTGATTCCGGGCATGGTGTAGAGAAACTCCTCGATTTCACGGGGATAGATGTTTTCGCCACCACGGATGATCATATCCTTGATGCGGCCGGTGACCCGGTAGTAGCCGTGCTCGTCCACGGTTCCCAGGTCGCCGGAGTGAAGCCAGCCGTCGGCGTCTATTGTTGCCGCGGTCTGCTCCGGCATCTTGTAGTACCCCTTCATGACATTATAGCCCCGGCAGATCAGTTCCCCCGGAACTCCCGGCGGACAATCTCTGCCGGTTTCCGGGTCCACAACCCTGACCTCGATTTCAGGCAGGGGGGTGCCGATGGTCTCGCAGCGCCGCTCGACGGTGTCATCGGTGGAGGTCTGAATAAAGACCGGGCTGGCCTCCGTCAGTCCATAGGCGATGGTGATCTCGGAGGCGTGCATTTCGGTCATCACCTGCTTCATGGTTTCGATCGGGCAGGGCGAACCTGCCATGATGCCGGTTCGCAACGTGCCGGTGTCGAACATCGGGAACATGGGGTGATTCAGTTCGGCGATGAACATGGTGGGAACGCCGTACACCGCGGTGCATCGCTCCTTCTGAATGGCCGCCAGCACCAGCAGGGGGTCGAAGATCTCCAGCATCACCATGGTGCTGCCGTGGGTCAGGATCGCCATGACCCCCAGCACGCAACCGAAGCAGTGGAACAGCGGCACCGGCAGGCAGACCCGGTCCATCTTGGTGAATTTCTGGCGTTCGCCGATGTAATAGCCGTTGTTGAGGATGTTGCGGCTGGAGAGCATGACCCCCTTGGGAAAGCCGGTTGTGCCCGATGTGTACTGCATGTTGATGACATCGTCGGCATCCAGCCCTTCGCGGGCCGCCGCGTACTCCTCGTTACTGTAATGCTCTCCCAGAAGCAGCAGCTCCGGAACCGTATAGAAACCGCGATGTTTCTCCGGCCCCATGTAGATCAGCTGTTTCAGGAACGGAAACCTGGCCGAATCCAGGCGCCCCCGCTGCTGGGTTGCAGCCTCGGGAACCAGTTCCCGCACGATATTAACGTAGTTCACATCTCGGAAACTGTCGATGACGCAAAGCGCCTTCATGTCCGACTGGGTCAGGACATAGTCCAGTTCGTGACTCTTGTAGACCGGGTTCACGGTAACGAAAACCACCCCGATCTTGGCCGTGGCGAACATGAACGTCAACCAGTCCGGCACATTGCGGGCCCACATCCCCAGATGATCGCCCTTCTGCAGGCCGATGGCCAATAGTCCCTTGGCCAGGGCATCCACACGTGCGTTGAACTGGCCCCAACTCCAGCGCAGGCCCCGGTCGGGGTAGATGATGCAGTCATGATCCGGCTGCTCGGCGACAACCTTGTCAAAGTACTGGCCTATGGTCAGATCGCTGAATGGTCCTTTGTATTTCTTTTGCACCTGCGACCCCCTAGAACGGCGCGTATACGACAGCCAGGATGCGGGCGGCGCCGCCGCGGGCGCGGACCTGGTGCGGCACTATGGAGTCGTAGTAGATGCTGTCGCCCGGCATAAGGTGGTACAGATCCTTGCCGTACTCGATTTCGATGGCGCCATCCAGCACGTATATGAACTCCTCGCCTTCGTGGCTGGAGAGTGGAGTGCCGTCTTTGGAGGCCGGTTTCACGTTGATGATAAACGGCTCCATATGACGCGAAGTCTTGTTCACGGCCAGGGAAAAGAAATCCAGTGAACCGGCGTCGCTGGCGATCTCCAGCGACTTGACGCGCGAAACACCGTTTGTTTCTCCGGCGCGCGTAACCACCGGACCGACCCGGGTATCGTCGTCCAGCAGAGTGCCGAGGCGCACCCCGAGAGCCCGGGTGATTTTAATGAGCGGCGTCAGCGACGGCGCCAGTTCGCCCTGCTCCAGTCCGGCGATAACGGTCTCACTGCAATCGCAGCGTTCGGCAAGCTGTTCGCGGGTGAGGCCGAGTGATTCTCTTATGGTGGTGATCTTGCTACCGATACGGCTGGTGTCAGTCATGTCTGTCCATTTCCCCCTGCTGGTGATTCGATTCGAGGTAATCGAAAAAGCCCGTATTTATACGGCAGATCTGTACTATCAACAAATCTGAATGTGACAATTGGGTGCAGAGTTGTATATCACCCGAAAGAAACCGCCGTCAATGCAATTCTGGCCTGTTTCCGCTGGAGTTACGGGGATAAAGCATCGCCCCGCGAGCCAGGCACAACCGGTCGGCAAACACCATACCCATCATCCCGGAACGGAAAATCTTGATACGGCTGCGCCCCTCCGGATTCGGTTCCGGAGGGGCGCAGCATTCATGGAAAAATCATTCCATTGATACCGGTTCAAACGCCCCTGTTCTGCTTCTTCTGCCGGTAGCTGAGGCGGTTGAGGGCATGAACATACGCTTTGGCCGACGCCTCCACGATATCAGTGGAAGAACCTTTCCCCACCACGACATTGCGTCCGTCAGAGATCCGCATGGTAACCTCTCCCTGGGCGTCGGTTCCGCCGGTGATGGAGCCCACATGGAAATGCTCCAGCTTCGCCCTGGTTTTAGTCAGCTTCTTGATCGCCTTGAGAGTGGCGTCAACCGGGCCGTCGCCGAGTTCCGCGGCAAGTCCCTGCTGGCCGTCCATCTCCATCTTGACCGTGGCGGTGGCGGCGGAAAGCGAACCGCAGGAAACGTTGAGCAACAGCAGCTTGTACTTCTCCTCCTCACGGGATTCATCGGCCACGATCGCATCCAGGTCCTCGTCGAACACCTCTTTCTTCGCGTCCGCAAGACCCTTGAAACGCTCGAACGCCCGGTTCAGCATGGCTTCATCCAGTTCGTAGCCCAGCTCGTCCAGCCGTTTCTTGAATGCGTGGCGTCCGGAGTGCTTGCCCAGCACCAGGGCACTGGCGGACAATCCCACCGATTCGGGGGTCATGATCTCGTAGGTGGAGGTATCCATCATCATACCGTGCTGATGGATGCCCGATTCATGGGCAAAGGCGTTGGCGCCGACAATAGCCTTGTTGGGCTGCACCGCGACGCCGGTTATGGTACTCAGCAGACGGCTGGCAGGGGTGAGCTGCTCCGTCGCCACATCGGTGAAGAAAGGAAGGATATCATGGCGGGTGCGCAGCGCCATGACAAACTCCTCCAGTGAACAGTTGCCGGCCCGCTCGCCGATGCCGTTGATGGTGCATTCCACCTGGCCCGCGCCGGCCTGAACCGCGGAAATGGAATTCGCGACCGCCAGTCCCAGATCGTTGTGGCAATGCACGGAGATGACCGCCCGGTCGATATTGGAGACATTGTCCTTCAGGTATTTGATGATGTTGTAGAATTCGAAGGGGGTCGTGTAGCCGACCGTATCCGGGATATTGACCGTGGTGGCGCCGGCGTCGATGACCGCTGCCACCACCTCGGCCAGAAACGGCAGACGGGTGCGGGTTGCGTCCTCGCACGAAAACTCCACGTTGGGAGTATAGCCGCGCGCACGTTTGACCGCCTTGACGGCAGCCGTCAATACCTTGGGGGGCTCCATGCGCAGCTTGTACTTCATGTGAATATCGGAAGTGGCGATAAAGGTGTGGATGCGCGCCCTTTCTCCCGCGTACTGAACAGCCTCCCAGGCCCTGTCGATATCCCTGTCGCTGGAACGGCAGAGGCCCGCGATCTGTGGTCCCTTCAGGATCTGCGCGATCCGCTTGACCGCCTCGAAATCCCCCTCGGAGGCGATGGGAAACCCGGCCTCGATCACATCCACCTTCAGCTTTTCCAGTTGCCTCGCAATACGGAGTTTTTCCTCGATATTCATGCTGTTGCCCGGTGCCTGCTCACCGTCACGCAGCGTGGTATCGAAAATCCTGATCAACCGGCGTTCGTCACCCATGTTTGTCTGATTTGCCATTGTCATACTCCTTTTCAGCATTGCTGTCCCCAAAAAATAAAAAGCCTCCGCCCCACAAAGGGGCGAAGGCATGTGTGCTGGTTCGCGGTACCACCCTAATTCGCCTGATGTCCGACATCAGGCCTCTTACACCCGTGACGCGGGTGAACGGCTCCGGCTAGCAAAAATGTTTACCGGAACGGCTCGGAGGCGAGTTCATCCTGCGCACTTACCGGTTCGCACCAGCCACCGGCTCTCTGGGAAGCCCGACAGAGATTACTACTCCTCTTCAATGCCTTTAATGTATGTGAAGTTCGATCATAGAAAAAACAGCCGGACAAAGTCAAGCTGTTTATTTTCGCAAAAAATAACTTGTAAAAAACCGCCGTCTCTAATATCTGTCGTCTGTGAGGTTTTCTCGAAATACCGACAGGTTATTCCATTTCAGCAAACGGTTGATTCATGACGGGACGTCTCTCATCCATCCTAATCGGTCTTTTGTGCCTGTGTTGCGCTTCACCGGCCTTCACCGCCTCTCCCGTCAGGGCAGGGACCAGAATCGTGGTGGGAGGCGACCATGACAATCCCCCCTACGAATTTATCGAGAAGGGCCGACCGACCGGTTTCAATATCGATCTGATACGGGCGGTGGCTGACGCCGTGGGCCTGGACGTGGAGATACGCCTGGGACCATGGGCGGAAATCCGGCATAAACTGGAATCGGGACGAATCAACGCACTCGCCGGTATGTACTACTCACCGGAGAGGAATCGGATCGTGGATTTTTCCGTTCCCCACACCCTTGTCACCCCTGGCGTTTTCGTGCGCAACTCTTCGGGCATCCGCTCATTTGAGGACCTGAAGGGGAAAGAGATCATTGTCCAGCAGGGTGACGTTGAGCACGACCATCTGACTCGCAACCCCATTTCCCGGCGCATTGTCGCGGTCAGGAACCCGCTCGACGAACTGCTCCTACTCGCATCCGGAAAACATGACTGCGCCCTCATGCCGTCCAGACTACAGGGTGAATACCTGATCGCAAAAAACGGATTGAGCGGCATCAGGGTATTCAATTCGGGCCAGCCCCCGCTCCGCTACTGCTTTGCCGTGCGCAAGGGAGATCGGGACCTGGTGCTGAGGCTCGACGAAGGGCTGAATATCCTGAGAACCAACGGCAGATACCGTGAGATTTATCAGAAATGGTTCGGCATGATTGAAAAACGGGAGACAACGAGGCTCCTGCTGTATTTTATTCCGTCTTTGGCGCTCTTCATGGCTCTGCTTGTGGCGAGTTTCGTCTGGTCGCGCACACTTCAACGCAAGGTCAGAATGAAAACGGAAGAGTTACGTAAGGAACTGGATGAGCGGAAACGCGTAGAACAATCACTGCACCTTTATCGTGATGAACTGGAGGCAAAAACCGAATCCCTGGGAGCCATCTGTTCCATCGCGGAAAAACTGTACTGCACACTGGATCTGCACACCGTGGCTGAACAGGCGGTTACGGCCATGATACGCCGCAGCGGTTCACCATCCGTCGCAATTTATCTGCTCGACCGAAATACTGACGAATTTCATCTGCTGCATGCCCGGGGATTCAACGATTCGCTTCTGGATGTATCTCGCAAACTTCCCCACGGGGGAAGCCTGTCGGGGCTGGCCTTCGAAACAGGCAGTGTCTTCGTGAGCCGGGACATGTCGGATGACGACAGGATTGCCCCTGCGGTGCGGATGGCGCTTCTGAGCCACGGATACCGCAGCGCCGTTTCTGTACCGCTGCTGGCCAACGAACAGGTACTGGGGGTATTGAATCTGCTCTATCACGACAGGCACGACCTCTCGCCCGTCATGAAACAGGAACTCTCCGTCATCGGCCAGACAGTCGGGCTGGCAGCCTCCCATGCCATCAATCTGACCCGGCTCAGGGAAGAGATGGATGTCAGACGCAAGACGGACGAGGCCTTACGACTGCTGAACACGGATCTGGAGCGCCGGGTGACGGAGCGGACCGCCGAATTGGCGGAGGCCAAGGAACGAGCCGAGGCGGCCGACCATCTGAAGTCCGCCTTCTTGGCGACCATGTCCCACGAACTCCGTACACCGCTCAATTCGATCATCGGATTTACCGGGGTCATCCTGCAGGGGATAGCCGGGCCGCTGAATGACGAACAGAAAAAGCAGATGCAGATGGTCAAAAACAGCGCCAACCATCTGCTGGCGCTGATCAATGACGTTCTCGACCTCTCAAAGATCGAGGCGGGCCAACTGACTCTGAAAAGCCAGGATTTCGAGCCTGCCGTCTCTCTGGAAAAAGTGGTCAGGTCAATCCACCCCCTGGTGGACGCCAGGGGGTTGTCCCTTCTCCTGGAAGTGGCGTCCGACGTTCCAGTGATCAGCAATGATCAGCGAAGGCTGGAGCAGGTTCTGCTGAATCTCCTCAGCAATGCGATCAAGTTCACCGAAACCGGAGAAATTGCCGTACGCTGCAGGAGCGTGGGAAAGTTCCTTTACTTCTCCGTAAGCGACACCGGCATCGGAATCAGGGATGAAGATCTGGCCAACCTGTTTCAGCCGTTTCGTCAGCTTGAATCCGGGCTTTCGCGCCGTTTCGAGGGAACCGGTCTCGGGCTCTCCATATGCAAAAAACTGATCGAGCTGATGGGAGGGGAGATCGGAGTTGAAAGTTCAGCCGGCAAGGGAAGTACCTTTTATTTTACACTTCCAAT
>CAZRPI010000137.1:0-9074 GCA_964601865.1 uncultured Pelobacter sp.
TACCCTGCCCTCACGATGATGCAAACTGGTCTGCCATAAAAGAGGCGGCTCCCGCACAAATCCGGAGCCGCTCCCTGACGGTTTCTGGAGCTTCCCAGGTTGACGGACATTCAGGAAAACTGACATGCGGCGAAGAACCCATTACCATGCCCAGTCGCGCAAGGCCGGACTGCCGCCCGGCACGCTGGTACATACGGGAAAACCGGCGGCAACCGGCGTCTGCAGGGTAAGCGCGATCTCCTACTCGACCCGCGATTACCGGGAGTATGTCCCGGAAAACCTCGACATCTGCATCCCTGTCAGGAAGGCGAACGAGATCACCTGGATCAACGTGGAGGGGCTGCAGGATGTGGCACTGATCAGCCGTTTCGGTGACTGCTACGGGTTGCACCCCTTGATCCTCGAAGACATCGTCAACACCAGCCAACGCCCCAAGCTGGAGGACTACGGTGACTACATCTTCCTGGTCTCCCGCATGATACGCTTTCACAGGGAGCGCGGCGTCGAGAGCGAACAGGTCGCCATGGTCCTCGGCCCCGGCTACCTCCTCTCCTTCCAGGAGGGAATCGAGGGTGATGCGTTCGAACCGGTGCGGGAACGCATTCGCTCCGGCAGGGGGCGCATCAGGGGCATGGGCGCCGACTATCTGGCCTACGCCCTGATCGACGCCATCGTGGACGGATATTTCAGCGTGCTGGAGGAGATGGGAGAGTACGTGGAGGACCTGGAGGAGGAACTGGCCGAAGAGCCGAACCAGACGATCCTCAAGCGGATCATCGGCCTCAAGCGGGAAATCATCTTCATGCGCAAGGGGGTATGGCCGCTGCGTGAGGTAACCTCTGTCCTTGAGCGGGGGGAGTCAGGACTGATCGGCGAAGAGTCCCGCGCCTACTTCCGGGACACCTATGACCATACCATCCAGGTCATCGACGGGGTGGAGACGTTTCGCGACCTTCTCTCCGGCATGCTGGACCTCTACCTGTCCAGCATCGGCAACCGCACCAACGAGGTCATGAAATTCCTGACCGTAATCGGAACGATCTTCCTCCCCCTGACCTTTCTCGTTGGTGTTTACGGCATGAATTTCAAACACATGCCGGAACTGGAATGGCCATACGGTTACTACGAATTGTGGGGGATAATGGTCGCACTCTCGCTCCTCATGATTCTCTATTTCAAAAGGAAGCGGTGGCTGTAGCCGCCCGGTGACGACATGACAAAACTCGTGCTGAAATGGGTATTGAACTCCTTTGCCCTCTTCTTCGTGATGAAGCTGATTCCCGGCATCCGGATCGCCAACTTCACCAACCTGATGCTGGCGACCCTGGTCATCGGCCTCCTGAACACGTTCCTGAGGCCGATCATCGTGCTGCTGACCCTGCCGGTGACAATGCTCACCCTGGGACTCTTCACCCTGGTGATAAACGGCCTGATCTTCTACCTGGCCGCCCATCTGCTGGAGGGATTCAGGGTCGCGGGTTTCGGCGTCGCCTTCGTGGCGGCCATCCTCTTCAGCATCTTCAGTTTTGTCCTCAATCTGGTATTTCGTACGGAATGAAGGGAGGGGGAACGGACTGTTGCTCTCGATGTCCCGGTTTGATTGGTGTCCTGCCCTGAAACTGCCGTTTCCGGGTTTAACCGTACACGGAGAATCCCCCGGATTTCCTCTTTTCCCCCAGGAGAGCCGTCCTCTCGCCGGCGGTCACGGCAACGGACGGTTTTTTCCGTTCAGCCCCATCCCCGGAATCCGGCCGCAGGGTTGACAGGGTCACCACGTCATCCGGAAGGCGCAGAGACTGACCGGGTGAACGGCCGGATTTCCCCCCGGTATCGGCGCCGCTCCGCTCGGGCGGCTGCTGCGCCTGACCTGTTGTACCCTGTTTTACGGGAGTATATAATGCGTTTTCGATGGAGGTTGGCATGAGCTCCGTCCACTCCTCATGATTTAATTAACTTTACTACCGACGCAAAATATTTTCAACCAGGTTTTCATACTACAGGATACATCCAAGCCGTTGTATATCAACCTGTTATTCCATTTTTCACCAGAGAGGCCCTTTTCATGAAAACCGGACCGTCAACCATCACTCACCTTCTGCTCGGCACCCTGCTCATGCTGGCCACCCTTTCGGGTTGCGCCGCAATCGACCAGAAAATCGCCATGAACTACGCGCCGGTCGATGGCGCCCTCGGCCGGCAGGAGGGAACGATCGTCGTCTCCCGCATCGATTCCGTTCCTGCCGTCAGAAACGGCAGGGGGGAATGGATCGTGGGTTCGCTGAACAACGTGCATGGAGTGCACGGAGCCGACCTGCTGGCGGACCGCAACCAGGGTGAATGGGTCACCGAGGCGCTGCTGCTGGAGCTGAAACACGCCGGATACAGGGCCACGTACCAGAGTCCGCTTCCACCCGCCACCCCTTTCGGCATCCAGCTCGGCAACATTAGGGCGTTCACTGACGTGAACCGGGGGATCTTCAGCAGCGAAATCAGGCAGGAGCTGAAATTCAACGTGGAACTCTACCGGAACGGAGCCCTGATCAAATCTTTCGCGGTTGCCTCCCGCACCAGGCAGACCGTGCCTTTAAGCGCGTCGGCCGGGGAGTGCGATACCATCATGCTCCGGGCGCTGCAGGACGCCATGCAGCAGGTCATGGCGGAAGTACGGCCCCAGACCGCAATCAAGTGACAACAGTCGATCTTCCATCCCGTGTCGCCCGTACAATACGCCGGTTCAGCCTCTTCAATCCGGGCGAAACGGTGGTGGTCGCCCTTTCCGGAGGCGCGGATTCATGCGCCCTGCTGGACATCCTGGCCGGAATGGGGGAGACGGGGCCGCGGCTGGTCGTCGCCCACCTGAACCACTGCCTGCGCGGGGAGGAATCGGACGGTGATGAGCGCTTCTGCCGGGAACTGGCGCAACGCTATACCCTCCCCTTCGAATCCCGCCGTACCGATGTGGCCGGCCTGGCCCGCCGGGAGCGTCTGAACCTGGAGGACGCCGGGCGACGGGCGCGCATGGCGTTCCTGGATGAGGTTCGTGAGAGCCGGCGGGCCGCCGCCATAGCCCTGGCCCACCATGCGGACGACCAGGCCGAAACCGTGCTGATGCGGCTGCTGCGGGGTTCGGGCGCCACCGGACTTTCCGGCATGTCCTTCCGCGGCGCCAACGGCCGCATCCGTCCCCTGCTGTCAACAACCAGAAGCGACATCGAAAACTACCTGAGAGAACGCGGGCTGGAATACCGCGAGGATTCCAGCAACAGGGACACGACCTTCCTGCGCAACCGCATCCGCCACGAACTGCTCCCCCTCCTGGCCGGCTACAACCCGGCCATCCGGGAGCGTCTGGCCGCCACCGCGCAACTCCTGGCCGACGAGGACGAACTGCTGGAACGGTTGGCCTTCGAACTGTCAACCAGGGTCTGCTCCATCTCGGATGACCGCATCTCCTTCTCTCTCTCTCCCCTTGAGGCGCAGCCCGGGGCATTGCGGCGCAGGCTTTTCAGGCAGGCCCTGGCGACACTGGCGGGCAGCGGCGACCATTTCTGCATGCGCCACATCCAGGCGATCGAGGGGCTGGCCGTTTCGTCACGTCCCAACTCGACCATCAACCTCCCCCGCGGCATCACGGCGGTGCGGGAGTACGGCGCCCTGCATCTCCTTAAATCACCGCCTCAACACGACTGTGACATCGCGGAACTGGAAATTGAAGGTCCGGGTGATTATCATCTGTCCGATGGGTCAGGCGTGAGGGTACGGCGGGTTTCGGACATCTCCCCTCAGTCAGGTTTATTGCCGTCCGCGGCCATCTTTGACCTCGACCGGGCGCCCTTCCCCTGGCTTGTCCGCGCCTTCAGGCCTGGGGACCGCCTGTACCCCACCGGCATGGAGGGGGGCAAGAAGGTCAAGGACCTCTTCATCGACCTGAAGATCCCCCGCGCCGAACGGAGAAGAATTCCGCTCCTTTTCAGCGGCGGCAACCTGGTCTGGGTCTGCGGCGTACGCGCATCACGGCTTGCGGCCATCGACGGAACGTCGAAAAACCTCGTTATGGCGGTATACTCAAAACAACTTACCCCATCCCCCTCCCAGCCTCCCCCTTGACGGGGGAGGAGCGGTATCAATCCCCCCCCTTCAAGGGGAGGGCCAGGGTGGGGATGGGATAATAGGCTGATCTTACAGAGTTGATTACTATCTCAGCGGGGGGTCTGACATGCGCATCGGGATGATCGGAGTGGGACGCATGGGGGGTGACATGGTTCGCCGCCTCCTGAAAAGCGGGCATGAGTGCGTGGTCTACGCGCGCCGGGCCTCATCCATCGAGCCCCTGGTCAGGGAGGGGGCTACGGGCTCGTCATCCCTGGCGGAACTGGTTTCCCTCCTCCCCCTCCCCCGCGTTGTCTGGCTCATGGTCCCGGCGGCGGCGGTGGACGGGGTCATGGCAAGCCTGGTCCCGCTCCTCGGCGAAGGCGACATCCTGATCGACGGCGGCAATTCCCACTACCACGACGACATCCGGCGCAGCGCCGGACTGCGCGCCAGTTCCATCCACTACCTCGACGTGGGGACCAGCGGCGGGGTCCACGGCCTGAAACGGGGGTACTGCCTGATGATCGGCGGCGACGGGGAACAGGTGGAGTTCCTCGCTCCGATCTTCTCCGCCCTGGCGCCGGGAAGGGGAGCGGCGCCGGTTACACCGGGTCGCGAGGGCAATTCCTCCACCGCGGAGCAGGGGTACCTCCACTGCGGCCCGAGCGGCGCCGGGCATTTCGTGAAGATGGTCCACAACGGCATCGAGTACGGCCTCATGGCGGCCTACGCAGAGGGTTTCAACCTCCTAGCCCACGCCAACATCGGCGCTGCCGGACGGGAAACGGACGCGGAAACGACACCATTGAGCAATCCGGAACATTTCAGGTACGATCTGAACCTGGCCGACATCGCCGAACTGTGGCGGCGGGGCAGCGTGATTTCCTCCTGGCTCCTGGACTTGACGGCCGAAGCTCTGATCGGCAACCAGGGACTGGAGGGGTTCGCCGGCAGGGTTTCCGACTCGGGAGAGGGGCGTTGGACGATCAACGCCGCCATCGATGCGGGAGTACCGGCGCCGGTTCTGAGCGCGGCCCTGTTCCAGCGCTTCACCTCGCGCGGAGAAGCGGATTTTGCGGACCGCCTCCTTTCGGCCATGCGCTACCGGTTCGGCGGACATCGGGAAAAGACCTGAGCCGGCATAGCCGGAACCAAACAAGACAATTCAAAAAACAATAGAACGCGGATCAAATCTGATTTTCCACGGATCTATACGGATAAACCAAAGAAATAAGGTTCCTGAAATCCGCGTCATCCGTGTTCTATTGCAGCTCAGGCTTAGGAATGACTTTAAACTGTCAGCGCCAAAACGGGAGAAGTGAACATGCCGTCATCCACGACGCTTGAACCGACCATCATGGTCATCTTCGGAGGCGCCGGCGATCTCACCGCACGAAAACTGGCGCCAGCCCTCTACAACCTCATGCGGGACGGCTTCCTGCCCGACAGACTGGAGATCATAGGTGTCGGCCGAAGGAAAATGGACGACGAGGCGTTCCGGGAAATCCTGAAGGAGGGGCTTGAGCGCTTCTCGCGCCGTGGAAGCGGCGATGAGGAACTCTGGCGCGATTTCGCCGGCCGCCTTTCGTACGTTTCCGAGGATGTATCTTCCCCCACATCGGGAGAGGCTCTGACCCGGCGGCTGCACGAGGTTGAAGAATCCTGGGGAACGCGCGCCAACCGCATCTTCTACCTGGCCATTCCGCCAACCATGATGGAGCCGGCCGCGGCCACGCTGCAGAGAATCGGCGTCTGCCGGGACTGCAGACGCGACCGCCTGGTGGTGGAAAAGCCGTTCGGACGCGACATCGAATCCGCCCACATCCTGAACCGCCTCCTGACCGGCATGTTCGTGGAATCCCAGATCTACCGCATCGACCACTTTCTGGGCAAGGAGACGGTGCAGAACATCTTCGCCTTCCGCTTCGCCAATTCCCTCTTCGAGCCGGTCTGGAACCGCAGGTATATCGACCACGTCCAGATCACGGTGGCGGAAACGGTGGGGGTGGAGAACCGCGCCAACTTCTTCGAGCAGTCCGGAACCCTGCGCGACATGGTCCAGAACCACCTGCTCCAGATCCTCTGCCTGGTGGCCATGGAGCCACCCATCTCGTTCGACGCCGACGAGGTCCGCAACAAGAAGGTGGACGTGCTGCGCGCCATCCGCCCGATCCATGCCGGCAACGTCCACCAGAGCGCGGTCCGGGGGCAGTACGGCAGCGGCTTCGTCGAGGGCCGGCCTGCGCCCGGCTACCGCGAGGAAGCCGGTGTTTCCCCCGTTTCCCCCATGGAGACCTACGTTGCGCTGAAACTCTTCATCGACAACTGGCGCTGGCAGGGGGTGCCCTTTTTCCTTCGAACCGGCAAACGCCTGCCAACCAAGGTTTCCGAGGTGTCCATCATCTTCCATTCGCCCCCCCACCAGCTCTTCCCCTCGGCGGCGGTCGACAACTGGCAGCCCAACAGGATCGTGATCAGGATCCAGCCCGAAGAGGGGATCGGAACGCGCATCCAGGTGAAGCGGCCGGGCGCGCGCCTGCTGCTGGGCGAGGCCGACATGCAGTTCCGCTACCGGGAGGCGTTCACAACCGCCACGCCGGAGGCGTACGAGGCGCTCCTCCTGGACGTGATCCGCGGCGACGCCACGCTGTTCATGCGCGCCGACCAGGTGGAATGCGCCTGGAAGGTGGTTACCCCCATTCTCGCCGCCTGGGAATCGGTGCCGCCCAGTGATTTTCCCGACTACGCGGCCGGGAGCTGGGGGCCGGAGGCGGCGGAACGCCTGATAGCCAGGAGCGGACATTCCTGGATACAGCCCGGGATGAAACAACCCTACCCATGATCGAAATTTTCCGCAACATGGAGCGCCTCAGCCTGGCCGCGGCGGAGCTTTTCCGCGCCTCAGCCGAACGGGCGGTGGCGCGCCGCGGACGGTTTACCGTCATCGTCAGCGGCGGTGAAACGCCCCGCCGCACCTACGAACTTCTGGCCGAAGGCCCGTTCCGGCAACGCGTCCCCTGGGACAGGGTACACCTGTTCCTGGCGGACGAACGCTGCGTTCCGGCGACCGACCTGCGCAGCAACTTCCGGATGATAAAGGATGCCCTCCTCGACAGCGTGCCGCTTCCAGAGAACCATGTCCATCCCATCGAGTGCGGCACTAATCCGGTTGCCGCGGCCCGCACTTACGAATCGTCGCTGCGCTCCCATTTCGGTACGGAGGACGCCCGTCTTGATCTGGTTATCCTGGGCATGGGGGAAGACGGCCACACCGCCTCCCTTTTCCCCGGCTCCCCCCTGATCGACGAGAAAATCGCCTGGGTAGCTCCTGCCAAAAAACCGGGGGAGGCGATCATGCGCGTCACCCTGACCCCCCTTCTCCTGAACCGTGCGGATGAGATGGTCTTTCTGGTAGCTGGCCGGGGCAAGGCGGCCACGCTTCACAGGGCGCTGGAAGGCCACCATACCCCGGACCAGCTTCCGGCGCAGTCCGTCAGGCCGAACAGCGGCCGGCTTCGCTGGTATATTGACGAATCGGCGGCGGTTTTCCTCTCTCCGGGAAAAGCCGTTCGCTCTGCAACGTAATACAACGCGCGCGGACGGCCTGCGCGGGTCGTCCGCAGAGCCTCGAAACAGGCCAATCTTGTTGTAAATGAACACCCAGCATGCTATTATTTTGAATTTAAATTTACTTACCCACATATCCAATCGGGGGCACACGTGAATCAGTTTTACAAGAACATCTCTCTCTGGCTGGTCATCTTCCTGATGATGATCCTGCTTTACAGTATGATCAACAAACGCCCCGCCGCGGCGGAAAAAATCAACTTCAGCGACTTCATCGCCATGGTCGATGCGGGAAAGGTCAGTACGGTCACCATTCAGGGCAACGACATATTCGGCAAATACGATGGCAAGGAGGGGAAGGAGTTCCACACCTACAAGCCGCTCTCGGACGCCGACCTGACCAAGAAGCTGCTGGAAAAGAAGGTTACCATCGTCGCCAAGCCGGATGAGGAGAAGTTCTCCTGGCTCTCCATATTCATCTCATGGTTCCCCCTGATCCTCCTGGTTGGGGTCTGGATCTTCTTCATGCGCCAGATGCAGATCGGCGGCGGCAAGGCCATGTCCTTCGGCAAGAGCCGCGCCAAACTCCTCACGGAATCCCAGGTAAAAATAACCTTCGAGGATGTGGCCGGCATCGAGGAAGCGAAGGAAGAGCTGAACGAAATCATTTTCTTCCTGAAAGATCCGAAGAAATTCACCAAGCTGGGCGGCAAGATCCCCAAGGGGGTGCTGCTGATGGGGCCTCCGGGCACCGGCAAGACCCTTCTGGCCAAGGCCATCGCCGGCGAAGCCGGCGTGCCGTTCTTCTCCATCTCCGGCTCCGATTTCGTGGAGATGTTCGTGGGGGTCGGCGCCAGCCGCGTACGTGACCTGTTCCTGCAGGGGAAGAAGAATGCGCCGTGCATCATCTTCATCGACGAGATCGACGCCGTGGGACGGCATCGCGGCGCCGGCCTGGGGGGCGGCCATGACGAGCGTGAGCAGACCCTCAACCAGCTGCTGGTGGAGATGGACGGTTTCGAGTCCAACGAGGGGGTCATCCTGATTGCCGCCACCAACCGGCCGGACGTCCTGGACCCCGCCCTGCTTCGGCCCGGCCGTTTCGACCGCCAGGTGGTCGTGCCCCGCCCCGATGTCAAGGGACGCGAGATGATCCTTAAGGTACACGCCAAGAAGGTCCCGCTCTCTCCGGATGTGGAACTGGAGGTTATCGCCCGCGGCACCCCCGGCTTCTCCGGCGCCGACCTGGCCAACGTGGTGAACGAGGCGGCGCTGCTGGCGGCCCGTCAGGACAAGAACGTGGTGGAGTCCATCGATTTCGACAACGCCAAGGACAAGGTTCTGATGGGCGTGGAACGGCGCAGCATGGTCATCTCCGACGAGGAGAAGAAGAGCACCGCCTACCATGAGGCCGG
>CAZRPI010000138.1:0-5910 GCA_964601865.1 uncultured Pelobacter sp.
GTGATTCTCTTCCTGAACTTCCTCTCCAGCTCCTCCAGGCCGCGGCGCTCCTCGTCGTAAAGCAGGTCGGCGACCTGGGGATTCACGGATACCATGGCCTTGGCGCCCCGGGAATCCAGCATTTCACGCCGCAGTTCGCGGAAGATCTCGTGGCAGATGGTCGTCTTGGATTTGATGTAGCCCCGTCCCTCGCAGTAGGAGCAGGGTTCGCACATCATGCGGCCGATGCTCTCCCGCACCCTCTTGCGCGTCATCTCCACCAGCCCCAGGTCAGATATCTTCAGGATGTTGGTCTTGGACTTGTCGCTTTTCATGGCGTCCTCAAGGGCGGTGAAGACCTTGTCCCGGTTGACTTCCTTCTCCATGTCGATGAAATCGATGATGATGATGCCGCCGATGTTTCGCAGGCGGAGCTGGTAAGCGATCTCCTTGACCGCCTCCAGATTGGTCTTGAGGATGGTGTCCTCCAGGTTGTGCTTGCCCACGAAGCGGCCGGTGTTGACATCGACGGCAGTCAGCGCCTCGGTCTGCTCGATGATGATGTAGCCGCCCGATTTGAGCCACACCTTGCGTCCCAGGGCGCGGCTGATCTCCACTTCCAGCCCGAAGTGGTCGAAAATCGGCTCCTCCTCGTCGTAGAGCTCGATGGAGTACTTCATCTTGGGCATGAAGGTGGTGATGAACTGGATGATCCGGTCGTAGTCCGGTTTGGAGTCAACGATGATCTTGTCCACCTGTTCGGTGACGATGTCGCGCACCACTTTCTGGACCACGTCCAGGTCGGAATGGATCAGGCAGGGGGCGGAGGCGTTCTCACCCCGTTTGGTGATCTCGCTCCAGAGGGTGGAGAGGTACTGCATGTCCGACAGCAGGTCCTCCTCGCTCTTCCCCTCGGAGACCGTCCTCACGATGTAGCCGGCGCCGGGCTGTTTGAGCCGCTCCACGGTCAGGCGCAGGCGTTCGCGCTCCTCCTCGTCCTCGATGCGTCGGGAGATGCCCACGTGGTCCACTGTCGGCATGTACACCAGATGCCGGCCGGGAAGGGAGATGTGGGAGGTGATCCGCGCCCCCTTGGTGCCGATGGGTTCCTTGGAGATCTGTACCAGCAGCTCCTGCCCCTCCTGGAGGAGTTCCTCGATGGGGTGCAGCGGCCTGAAGTCGTGGGGTTCCTCCCCGAGCTCTTCCCCGCTGGGCTCCAGCTCCTTCTTGCCGTTGTACAGCAGCGACTCGTATTCCTCGATGGCGTCGAAGACGTCCGCCACGTAGAGAAACGCGGCCTTCTCCAGGCCGATGTCTACGAACGCAGCCTGCATGCCGGGGAGGACCCGGATGACGCGTCCCTTGTAGATGTTGCCGATGATCCCCTTCTCGCGCGTCCGTTCGATGTGCAGCTCCGCGATGGTGCCGTTTTCGATCAGTGCGATGCGCGTCTCGTGGGAGGCGGCATTGATGACCAGTTCCGTTGCCATGTCAAAACCCCTGTTGAATCAAATATACAATAAATTTTATGGATTACGCGGAGAAGATGACTTCCAGTTTCTCGACGCGTATCTCCTCGGCGCCCAGTTCGGCGTCACCGGTTATGGCCCGGCAGAACTCCAGGGGCTTGCCCCGGCGGCAGACCAGATTCATGGCGGCGCCGTCAACGGTCAGTTCAACCAGTTCCGGCCGCAGGTCGATGCTCTGGGTCTCACCCTTTTTCCTGCGCCGGATGACGTACTCATCCAGGGTGAGAAATTCCGCGCAGAGCCCGGCCAGGGTATCGGCCCACTGCGGCGGAAGGGTTACCCGGTAGCGGGTCCCGGTAATGATGGTGGACAGCGAGGGTGCCCTGGTGTCGATCGTTGCCGTCTCAAGAATCCGCAGACCCCGCGGGAGGACCAGGTTGAGACGGCGCGTGATCTCGTCATCGGCAACGCCGGGCGCCACGAACATATCCATGTATTCGGCCACGGATTCCACGCCGACGGATGTCGCGGTGGCAAAGGAGAAGCGGGGATGGGGGTGGAATCCCTGGGAGAAGATGATCGGAACGTTGGCGCGGCTCACGGCGCGGGTGAAGACGGTCAGCAGTTCCAGGTGGCTGAGGAAGCGCATGGCGCCCTGCTTGGCGAAGCGCAGGCGGACGCGGACCTTCCGGTCGTCGTCACCCGTGGCGGTCACCTCCGGGGTGGCGGGGGAGGGGGCCGAATCCGGGAAGCGGCGGTTTCTGACCTCGCTGAAGTCGCAGACGCCGCAGCCGGAGCATTCTCCGTGACGGCAATCCTTCGTGGCTCCGCCGGCTAGGGCCAGTTCCCTCTCCTTCAGCAGGAACCGGGTGGTTACGCCGCAGTCCAGGTGTTGCCAGGGGAGGGTTTCGTCAGTTTCCCGGCGCCGCAGGTACCACTCCGGCCGGATGCCGCACTCCTCGAAGGCCCGCAGCCAGCGGTCAAGGGAGAAGTGATCCCCCCAGCCGTCGAAACGGCACCCCAGTTCCACCGCTCGAACCAGGACGGTTGCCAGCCGCCGGTCGCCGCGGGCGAAAACCCCCTCCATGAAGGAGAGGGCCGCGTCATGCCACTTGAAGTTCAGTTTCCGCTTCTTCAGGTCGCAGTGCAGCTGGTACTGCAGCTCCCTGATCCGGTCGATGGAGATCTGCGGCTCCCACTGGAACGGGGTATGGGCCTTGGGGACGAAGGTGCTCACCGAGACGCCGACCTCGCCTCCCGTGCCCGCCCGTTTGCCCTGATCCTTGACCCGGCGGGCCAGGATGGAGATCTGCTCCACATCTTCGGGCGTTTCGCCCGGCAGGCCGATCATGAAATAGAGCTTGATGGAACGCCATCCGGCCCGGTAGACGTTGAAGGCGGTCTCCAGCAGGTCCTGCTCCGTGATCCCCTTGTTGATGATCCCGCGCATCCGCTCGCTTCCCGCCTCGGGCGCCAGGGTGAAGCCGGTCTTGCGCACTTTTTTGATCTCGTTGATCAGCTCATCAGTCAGGGTGCCGACCCGCAGCGATGGCAGCGACAGGGCGATGCGGTCCCCGGCGTAGAGCCGCATCAGGTGGGTGATGAGGGGTGATACGCAGGAGTAGTCACCGCTGGAGAGGGAGAGGAGGGAGATCTCGTCGTACCCGGTGGCGGCCAGGGTCTTTTTCACCAGTTCCAGGATGGTTTCGGCCGAACGCTCCCGCAGCGGCCGGTAGACGTAGCCCGCCTGGCAGAAACGGCAGCCGCGGGTGCAGCCGCGGGCAATCTCCACCGCCACCCGGTCGTGCACCGTCTTCATGAACGGCACCACCGGGTCGGTGGGGTAGGGGGCGCCGTCCAGGTCCCTCAGGAACCTGCGGCGGACGGTGGTGTATCCCGGCTTCAGGGGAGTGATCTCCGCGATGGTCCCGTCCCCGTTGTAGCGCGGCTCGAAAAGCGCAGGGATGTAGATCCCCTCGATCTTCGCCAGCCGCTCCAGCAGGGCCGTCCGGTTCTCCCCGGTCCTCTTCGATTCCATGACCGCCTCGGCGATGTCGCGGATCGCCTCCTCGCCGTCGCCCAAAAGGACGGCGTCGAGGAACGGCGCGAGCGGTTCCGGATTGTAGGCGCAGGGGCCGCCGGCCAGTATCAGCGGGAAACTCTCATCGCGCTCGGCTGAGTAGAACGGAATCCCGGCCAGCCGCATCATGTTCAGGATGTTGGTGTAGGAGAGCTCGTACTGGAGGGTGAAGCCGATCAGGTCGCACTCCGCCAGGGGGGTGGCGGTTTCCAGGGTGGCCAGTGGTGCATCTTCGGCCTCAATCTGGGATTCCATGTCCGGCCAGGGGGCAAACGCCCGCTCGGCCGCGACCCCCTCCATGTCGTTGAGGATGCGGTAGAGGATGCGCAGTCCCAGGTGGCTCATGCCGACCTCGTAGACATCGGGAAAGGCGAGGGCGATGCGCAGTGCGGCGGACTCCTTGCGGACGGAGCCCATTTCATTGCCCATGTAGCGGGCCGGTTTTTCGACGGCGAGAAGATTCATGTGTGCAGCGTATTCCTTTATGGGGCGCGGCGTCATCGACGGGAACCGGCCGAAGCCGCGTGAAAGGCGGGCAGGGGTGTAGTCGGCCGGTCGTTCCGTTCCGGCAAGTATTGCCGACGCCGGTGCAATCGTTGTATGGGACAGGGTCTGAAATGTATCAAAACAGGAGTGATGATGGCAAGGGAATACCCTGATTTTTTTTCTTGCCAAGTGCGCATGGTGAATGGTATAAGCATACTTCCATTGCCGAAGTGGTGGAATTGGTAGACACGCAAGATTCAGGTTCTTGTGCTCGCAAGGGTGTGCTGGTTCGAGTCCAGTCTTCGGCACCACAAAAAATCAAGGGGTTGCGATAATTGATTCGCAGCCCCTTTTTTTGTGCTTCCTGAATGCAGCAGTGAAAAGCCGCCTTCGGCATCTCGCTGAAGGCGGCTTTTGCATTGTGCGTAGTTTGAAAATCAAGAACGGTGCGGTTTCGTATCAGTTCAAGACGCTCTCAACTAAAAACCCTTGCAGATACCGCTGTAATCTTCCAGATCGTTTTCACCCGAGACAAGATGGTCAAGCTCCAGGCCGGTCGGGCGGTCGCAGGGAGTAAGGGGGAATTTCTTGTCAATGAAGTTTTTCTCCCCGGTCATTTGTTTCGGGATGGCGGCGTAAAACACATTTTCACCCGCCGCGTCATCGGTTTTTTTGAACAGGGCCAATCCGGACGTTCCCCCGGTCGCTATCAGCAGGTCGGTGAACAGTTCCTGCGCATTTTTGGCGGCAGTGACGTTGTCAATCTTCAGGGTAAATCTGTACCATTCAATCATGGCACCCTCCTTTGTTTTCACACTTCATGGACATGCTGTTGTAAGCTCTTGATCAAACCAAGTCAACCAAAATGGCGCTCTGGTGTTTGTTGACATCAATGGTGAAAAAGCGTATTAAAAATCATTCAATAATGTGGTGTTGTTTGGGAGTTGCGCCAAGGGAAAAAATTGTTATTCAAAAGCCGCAACGGGCAGCAAGATGCTGAGGGGCGGCTTTTGTTTTGTTCGAGGCCTGATAATTCAGCCTCCATCTACATGACCGGAGTTTGCATGTCCGAAGAACAGTTCCTGAACGATCTGGAAAAGAAGCTCTGGACCGCCGCCGACAAGCTGCGCTCCACCCTGGACGCCGCCCAGTACAAGCATGCGGTGCTGGGGCTTTTGTTCATCAAATATGTTTCCGATGCCTTTGATATCCGCCGCACGGAACTGATGGTCCAGTTCCGGAATCCGAAGCACGACTATTTCCTCGATCCGGATGATTTTAATACCGATGAAGAATACCGGAAAGAGATCGAGTCAGAGCTGGAGGTCCGCGACTATTACACTGAGAAGAACGTCTTCTGGGTGCCAGCGCTGGGGCGTTGGGAAAATCTGCAAAACAACTCCAAGCTGCCGCCGGGGACGAAGATCCAAATCAAAAACGGCAAAACCGAATCCTACGAGATCCGCAGCGTTGGCCGTCTGATCGACGACGCCCTGGACGCCATCGAGAAGGACAACCCCAAGCTGAAAGGGGTGCTCAACAAGCAGTACGGCCGCCTGCAGATTGACCAGGCCAAGCTGGGCGAACTGATCGACCTCATCGCCACCATTCCCTTTGTCCACGAGTCGCTTCAGGCCAAGGATATCCTCGGCCATGTCTACGAATACTTCCTCGGCCAGTTCGCCCTGGCGGAAGGGAAGAAGGGCGGCCAGTTCTACACGCCCAAGTCCATTGTCACCCTGATCGTCGAGATGCTCCAGCCCTACCAGGGGCGCGTCTACGACCCGGCCATGGGCTCGGGCGGGTTCTTCGTGCAAAGCGAGCAATTCATCAAGGAACATGGCGGCAAGCTGGGCAATGTCTCCATCTACGGCCAGGAGTACAACCACACCACCT
>CAZRPI010000138.1:6010-9067 GCA_964601865.1 uncultured Pelobacter sp.
GGCGGCAAGCTGGGCAATGTCTCCATCTACGGCCAGGAGTACAACCACACCACCTGGCAGCTGGCGGCCATGAACATGGTCATCCGCGGCCTCGACTTCAACTTTGGCAAGGAGCCGGCCAACAGTTTTACCAACGACCAGCACCCCGACCTGCGCGCCGACTACATCATGGCTAATCCACCTTTCAACATGAAGGAGTGGGACATTGGTGTGAAGGACGACGACCCGCGCTGGCAGTACGGCCGCCCGCCCACCGGCAACGCCAACTTCGCCTGGTTGCAGCACATGCTCTACCACCTGGCCCCCAACGGCTCCATGGGACTGCTCTTGGCCAACGGCTCCATGAGTTCCAACACCAACACCGAGGGGGATATCCGCCGGGCACTGGTGGAGAACGATCTGGTGGAGTGCATGGTTGCCCTGCCGGGACAGCTCTTCACCAATACCCAGATTCCGGCCTGCATCTGGTTTTTGACCCGCAACAAGAAGGCGCGGGGGAACTTGGCTGATCGCTCCGGGAAGGTGCTCTTTATCGACGCAAGAAATCTCGGTTACATGAAGGACCGCGTGCTGCGCGACTTCAAGGCGGAGGATATCGCCAAGGTGGCTGATACTTTTCACGCGTGGCAAAAAGGTGAAGGCTACGCAAACGAGGCTGGTTTCTGCTGCTCGGCAACGCTGGATGACATCAAGAAGCACGACTATGTGCTGACTCCGGGACGTTATGTGGGTGCGCCGGATGAGGTGGAAGATGGCGAGCCATTTGCCGAGAAGATGGCGCGGTTGACGGCGCAGTTGCGGGAGCAGTTTGAGAAAAGCGCAGAGTTGGAGGATCGGATCAAGCGGAATCTGGCGGGGCTTGGGTATGGACTGTAAAATATCAACCATTTGTTGCTGGATCACCCAGTTGAAATTTGGAAGTCACTGATTTCCGATTTGCCCTTTAACACAAGCCAAACTTCAATCGCTGGTTAGAGAAATTGATTGTTGGATTTGGCAGACACTGCCCGCCAAATTGCTAAAGCCTTTTTTGCACATACACGGATTTTGTCAGGGATGGGTTATGGAATCAGAAGAGCAAACCGTAATTATTGATGCAATGTTTGATACTGAAAAGGTCGATTCTCCGTTTGGCAAGCGCTATGGGAGTGAAAAGCTGGTTCTGACTGCCGAACACTTGCAAGCACTACAACAGAGCAAGACACTTGTAGTTGATGTTCTGGGTGAATATGTCCTGTTCGTTGAGATGGATAAGTCGATCCGGGAACAACAATAAATGATGCACTCGTACATTTGATTTGTCATGCCTGACTGGCCCTATCAGATATCCATGATTTCATTGGGTTACTCACACCTGTCAAAACTGCAACCACTGGTTGCATAATGTGGGTAGGTTGGGCAAAACGAAGCGTGCCAACAGGCTGAGCAGAAACTATGCGCTACCGTCGCGATTATGAAGGTACTCATTACTTCTTTACCGTTGTAACAGAGCATCGCCAGAAACTCTTGACGCTCCCCGGCAATATAGAACGGTTGCGAGAAGCCTTTCGAAGAGAGAAGTGTGCTCACCCCTTTGATCTGGATGCGGTGGTGGTATTGCCCGATCA
The DNA here is from genome assembly GCA_964601865.1 of uncultured Pelobacter sp. Taxonomy (GTDB): domain Bacteria; phylum Desulfobacterota; class Desulfuromonadia; order Geobacterales; family Pseudopelobacteraceae; genus Pseudopelobacter. Next base: position 7,618 of record CAZRPI010000138.1, read on the forward strand.
CCTGCATTGTCTGTGGTGTCTACCTGAAGACGACTCTGATTTCTCTGGTCGTTGGGCGCGGATCAAGCGTTATTTCAGTATTGGGTGTATCGGCAGTACACTTGCGGCCAGCGATTCCCGAAAAAACAAACGGGAATTGGCGATATGGCAAAGACGTTTTTGGGAACATCGAATCCGTAATGAAGAAGATTGGCGTCGGCATATGGATTACATTCATTACAACCCGATAAAACACGGATACGTTGGCAGTGCGCGGGATTGGGCATTTAGTTCATTTAATCGATGCGTGGACAGAGGTTTGTATCCAGCGAATTGGTGCGTTGCCGTACCCGATGTTCATGATTGTAAGATTGGCGAATGATGAAATTGCGTAGGTTAAGTAGGTTGGGCAAAGGCATCGCCGTGCCCAACAATGGCGGAGGATGGGGTTGTTGAAATTATTCAGGATTGTTGGGCACGCTTCGCTTTGCCCAACCTACGTTTTTGTGTTTGTTGGTAAAGTTTGGAGGCGGGGATGAGTAACGAGCAGATCAAGCGGAATTTGGTGGGGATTGGGTATGAGTTCTGATTGGCCCTCTTATAAAGTTGAAGAAATTGCAGCCGATCAGCCCAATGCTCTTTCAACAGGTCCATTTGGCTCAGCTATAAGCGCCAAGTTTTTTACGGACAATGGAGTTCCAGTTATCCGAGGTGGAAACCTTAGCGCCAACGTCGACTGCCGATTGTCTGACGAGGGTCTAGTTTTCGTTTCGACAGAGAAATCGAAAGAATTTTCCAGGTCTATAGTGCGGAAGGGAGATTTGATATTTACTTGCTGGGGGACCATTAACCAAATCGGATTTTTGGACGGCAGTTCTAAGTTTGCCGCGTACATTATCTCAAACAAACAGATGAAATTGACGCCAGATCCCGAAAAAGTAAATCCTTTGTTTCTGTACTATGTCTTTTCAAGCCCTTCAAAACAGGCGGAAATTCTAGCGAATGGGATAGGTGCTGCTGTCCCAGGGTTTAATTTGGGACAATTAAAGAAGCACATTGTTAAGCTTCCATCAATTGAAATTCAAAACAAGATAGCCTCCATCCTCGGCACTCTTGACGACAAAATAGAACTCAACCGCCAAATCAACCAAACCCTCGAACAGATCGCCCAGACCATCTTCAAAAGCTGGTTTGTCGATTTCGAGCCGGTCAAAGCTAAAGCCAAGGCTACCCTCACCCCGGCCCTCTCCCAGAGGGAGAGGGAGCTTGTTATAGAACGCACCGCCATGTGCGTCATCTGCGGCAAGTCCGAGTCCGAACTCGACCAGCTTTCGCCCGAGCAGTACCAGCAACTCGCCGCGACCGCCGCCCTGTTTCCCGATGAGTTGGTGGAGTCGGAGTTGGGGTTGATTCCGAAGGGGTGGGAGGTTAAGTTGCTGGCCGAGATAGTTCAGTTGGTCGGTGGTGGAAC
>CAZRPI010000139.1:0-8798 GCA_964601865.1 uncultured Pelobacter sp.
TGTGCGTCAGGGATTATGCTCCATACCGGGATGCAGTGTCAAGGAAAGGGGGGGAACCGCAAACGCACAACTCTGACGAGTCCCCAGGGTAATATGTTGGTCAAAGAGGGGGGGTAGATTGACCTGAAAATGATGCCGGGATGGCGCAAACCGGTAAAACAAAAGGGGACAGGCGTTACAGCCTGTCCCCCGGAGATGACTGCGTATCGACGGAACTTATTTCATGGCAACCTTGAAGCCGTAATAACCGCGACCGGACGTGGTGGCGTGCCCGGTGACCCTGATGACGTAGACGCCTGGCGGTAATCCGGTACAGGTGAGGGTGACCGATTTGCCGTTGGTGCTGGACACCGGGGCAACAACCTGGGCGCCGCCGATGGTATACAGACCGATGATCGGATCGGTCAGGCCGTTCTTCTCGGCGGTGACGGTGGCCGTCAGTTTCACGCTCGCCCCCTTTGTTTCCACAACATACTCATGGGTGTCGTGCGAAACCAGCATGTTGCCCCTGGTGGTAATGTTCTTTCCTGAAGGGATGGTCCAGTAAAGGTAGGCTGAGTTGTCCGAACCTGGTGAATTTGTATAAAAGTAATCAGATGCATGGGAGTAGGGGGAGCGGAGCGCGGCGTTGATGCCGCGGCTGGCCATGTCGCCCCAGGCCTTGAAGGATTGGGTGTACTTGTGAGTCAAGTCGTATTCGGCATACAGCTGAGCCCAGATGGCATCATAGAAATCGGGATAATTGGTCATGAAACCTTCTGAAGCATCGAAGTAAAAGAAGGACTGGTAGACGTACTTCGTGGCGCCGGTTCCCAACACGCGGTACAGATCGTACAGGTAGCCGCCCCAGATCTCGCCGGTATAGTGCTCCTCGGGTGTTCCCCAGCTGGGGTAATTGACGTCATAAGGATACATGCGGGTGTTGTCCAGGTTCCGGAGGTAGCCGTTGGCGCTCCAGGCCCAGGCGACGGTGGCCATGCGTGATTCCTTCGGGTGCTGCAGGAACCCGAACCAGTCGGCGTTCCCTTCACCCATGGCCCTGCCGTAGTAGTCCACCGGCCCGCCGAACTGGCCCGAAAAGCCGGTCCAGTCCATCATGGCGTGTGTATACTCATGGCGGACCACATCCCAGTCAAGAACCAGGTCGGCCGAACCGGACGCGCACGACCCCTCGTTGCCGAAGACCATGCCGGGAACGCCGTTTCCAAGCCAGTTTGAAGTATAGTAGGCGTTGCAATAGCTCGTGTAATTCACAAGCACCGGTGTGCTCCACAAGAAGGGGTTGGTGTCGTCCATCTTGTAATGGGAACCGTATTTGCCGATGACGTTTTTCTTCCACCAGTCGCGGGTGGAGTCAACCGCGTAGTAGGCCTGGGTGGCGTGGAACTCGTTCGGTTGCGAAACGGGATCGTAGAGGAACTTGTAATCGGTTCGGCGCGGGTCGCTGCCCGCATAGTTATAAATATCCGCGTAGGCGCCGAACAGGTACCCCCAGTCGTCGGGAGCCTCGGTTTTGCTGAACATGTTCTTGAGGGAGACGTTGCCGATCTTGCCGGCCAGGTAGTTGGCGTTGGATATGTACGCTCTTCCCTTGCCGGTCTTGAGCGTCATGATCTCGTTGCCCTTGTAGAGGACCTTGCCGCTTCCGGCGTCAATGTGGAAGACCCACAGGCCGAACGGTTCTTTGGTGGGAATCGAGAGCTTCCAGATGTAATAATACCTGCCATCCAGCCGGAGGATCTGTTTCTCGGCATTACCGCCGGTGTTGGCGGTTGACGCTGCCTTCTGCCCGCCCGAACGATGATATGGGAAGGTGCTGTCTCGCTCGATGACGCTCCCGGCGTTGAAGGTGGCCTTGAGTTCGTCAAGGGCGATGCCCCTGGCGGCCGTTTCCGCGAGAAGATCACTGTTGGCCGGGCGGAGTCCCTGGATGTAGCCGTTCTGCACCATGCTGACCCGACCGTTCTTTTCGGAATGAACGATGACGTTGGCGCCCATGACCGGAATATTGTTGTACGTCTGCTGGAACCTGACATGGTCCTTTTCCTCGGTTTCATCAACGCGCAGGGTTTTCAGGTCCGGAAGATTGCGCTGCAGTCCGAGGAGTTCATGGGCGTCGGCGAGAAAACCGATGGCGACGTTTTCAGGCCCATCGGCGTACTTCCTGGATTGTGAGCCGTAGAGGATTTTTATCCCGCCGTTTCCGAGGCTGAGGGACGCCTTGAATCCGGTCTGCTGGACCGCGTTGAAGGCGTTGAGCGCATTCCGCGCGGCAACTCTGGCAGCGGCATCAGCCGTAGTGTCCGCGGTCGTCGAGGTTGTAGCAATGCCCGGCAGTTCCATGTCGGCGCCACCAGCTGCCGCGTTGGCTGCATCGTCTTCGACCAGGGCATCCTCCGTCGCGGAGCCCGGAACCGCCGAGCGGGTCCATTCCGGAGCGGACTGGCCGCGCTGTTCGGCGGCGGTTGCGGGCATGCCCGAACCCATGGCTCCGTACGCCATAAGCGCCGCTAGGGATATCAGCAGCGGCTTGTGCAACGGTACTTTCGATTCTCTTGTGACCATGTACGACCTCCTGAAAAGTGAAATGCCTCTTGTCTTCCCGCGAATATTGGTTTGTGGTGGCTGAACTGCAAGACGACGGATTGTTATTTGAAGAGTAAAGAATCCGCGCCCTGAGGGTGCGGATTCTTTGCGGAGACAAAAAATCAAACATCAGTTTAATCTACACCAACATTTTCCCTGATGTCAATATCTTGATTGCGAAATGATCGGCGGAACCGGATGTGAAAGTCAGGTGGATTGTTGCTCAAGAAAAACGCCTCAGTCGGATTTCGGCGACTGAGGCGTTTTTCTACGGGTGCTGGCGGTCCGCTTCTTCCGGCCTACCTCAAGGTTTTACGGTGGCGGAGAGTTTTACGGCTATTGAAGGATTCTTCGGGTCGTCGGATGTGATGGTGAGCGTTGCGGATTTCTTCCCGGCGGTTTCCGATTTGATGGTAACGGTTGGCGTGCAGTATGCCCCTTTGGCAAGCAGCGTGGTACAGGGGTTCGTCACATCGAAATCGGCCGCGTCCGTACCGGATATGCTAATGCCATTGATCCCCAGCTTGCTCCCTCCGGTGGCGGTGTTGGTGATCTTAATGCTTTTCGCGGCGGACGTGACGCCGGGCTTCACTTTCCCAAAACTGATGGACTTGGGTGAAACGCTGATCTTCGGCGGTGAGGCGAGGTGCAGGACGCTTACGGACAAAAGCTGCATGCCCGAATAACTGCCGCCCCAGGGCATGGTGTGATTGTTGTAATCCCAGGTATCATGGATATAGACGGTTTTGGTCGCACTGTCATAGCCGACGCCGACGATGCTGTGACCGGCAAGGTTGAGTAACACAGGGTTGCCGGCGTTGATCTCGGCCTTGAATTTCGCGAAGGAGAAACCGCCCTTGATGGTGTTGTCCGTCTTCTGGTTGTAGCAATCCTTGACGCCGTATCCTCTCGCTTCGTAGAACTGTTTTCTTCCCTGAGTACCGTCGTTGGTTATTCCTAAACCGGGCATTTCGTCGCAAGTTAACTTCTTGGCTAAGCTGGTCCAGTTATAAAACGTGGTTGAGCCGTCGCTGTTGTCGTAGGCGGATTGGCTGGTCTTCATGTAGTCGCCGATGGCGCTTCCCCAGGCGTGCTGTGTCCACCCTCCGGTGATGTAGGGATCATTGGCCGTACTGCCGTACCTGATCCAGTAATCGTCAATGGAACCCCTGGTTGTCCTGCCGTCCACCCCGTTATGGGATGCGATCAAAGGACAGTTCGGATATGTGGTGTAGCCATCCGACCAGGTCGGCCACGAACTGTTATCCAGGGGCATGACGCCACCATTGGTGGGTCCGGTGTAGATGCGCGGGTAATTCGTGCGGTCTTGATAACTGGCGATCATTGCGCCGGAAACCGCGGAACAGCCGAACACCCAGTTGAACGCCGGTACGGTCAGAGTCTTGACGCCGGCGACGCTGTCCAGCTCCGGCAGCGAAACCGCCCGTCGTGCGGTCTCATAGCCCGGCGGCGGCGTCGGCGGACCGCTGATGACCATCTTTTCGATGGACGCGCCATTGGGAAGGGTTAGCGTGCTGACGGAATAGTATTTGGATGTGGTCTGTTCCGCGGGCTGGTCTGCGCCGGAAATTGTCGCGGCGTTTGCTCCTGACGGCTGAATGAGCGTTGCTCCCCCAAGGATCAGGCACAGCAGCGCATTGCGATTCCAGGGACCGGGCTTGATAGGCATGGCATTTTTCCTCTCTCTGATTGCTGGATTTTTTTGCAGAAGCTGATTTTGGTGCAGGAAAGCCGTTCGTAGAATTCTACCATGAACCAAACATTTTGCCATTGATGGCTGATTGGATTCGCAAACTGTCATTCCCGAAGCGGTTTTAAACGAAAATCCGGGCTATGGATGCCCGATTAGGCCATTCAGTTGAATGTACGAGTGCATCATGGATGAATAAGTTGAAAAACTCGTTTCTTCAGGCCCCGGCATAGATGTTGTTACATATTGAGTTCACAATATTTTAAAAGTTACCCTGCTAATGAAAGGGCGCATCGGTAAAATCATAAACATTGTTTTAATACAATGTATTCATTGCTTCTGTCAACGGTTTGAATGAAAAAAAATACCTTGCGCAAGTCCCTTGCTTCACCGCGCCTTGTAGTAGTAGCGGTTCAGGTCGAACAGGCCGCCCCTCAACGGCTCCTCCTCCAGGAAGCGCGCCTGGAACCAGTCGTAGACATCCCAGAACCTGTCGTCCGCGCGGTTAACGCCGTACTTCGCGAGCCGCCGCCGATCACTGGCGCTGTCACTGAAGTGGGCCAGCAGATCGAAAAAATCCGGAAGATCTTCCTGACGGATATCCACAAAGTAATTCGGGTAGGAGCCGATCAGTCCCTGGACGAAGTCGGCGCTGTCCTTTCTCGGATCCAGTCTGCCGTCTTCTCCTAACATGAAAGCCACGTTGTCGTGCCAGCGGTTGATGACGATGGAGCCGGTTATGTCCCTGCCGTTCTTCATGCGCACCCGCATGTAGGCGAGGTTGGCGTCGTATTCGTTCAGCAGGGATACAAAGGGGGTGCCCGGCCGGGAAAGCGCCCTGAATGCCCTTACGTAATCGTCCCTTGTCTCGTATCTGTCCGGAAGCGTGGGGTAATCATCTCCGGCGGCCAGGTAGTTGACCGGGTCAAAGGTGATATTCGTTGCCGGGAGGAGGCGCTGTGTCACCAGATGCTCCACGAACTCCCGTTTGATATCGCCGGTCGTGAACCGGATTTTCGCCGGCAGGGATGAGGGATAGAAATCCACCTTTTTGAGATCCACGCCCTTGTACCAGGACTGCATCATTTTCGTGCGTTTCTCGGGAGGGAGAAAATCCAGGAAGTTGCTCTCCCCCTCCACCCGTAACGCGTCCATGTACAGACGGACCGCCAGTTGATGTCCCGCCGTCCCGTATACGTCGAATCCCGCCACCAGCGCGTAGTAGATCCGTTCCAGCAGAGGGTAGTCGATCACCCAGAGGGTTTTGGGCATGTTTCCCAGTAGTCCCCTGTGGACCGAGGCGTTATTGAAATGACGGTAGACGGTCAATACCGGCGCGTCCTCGGGCCGGTTCCCCTTCCAGATGAAATCGTAATCCAGGCCGGCGTAGTGGTGCGCCGTGTAGTAATCCTGGCGCGCCCGGTAAAACTCGACCACCGCCTTCCGATTCTCGTCGGTCAGGGCCGAGAAAATGCGCAGATCGCTTCCTTTCTCGATGGGCATCCTCAGCCTGTCCGCGTGCAGCCTCAGGAATCCCGGATAGGTAACAGTCAGATCGTGGGCGGGATCCATGAACATGATCCAGAAGTGGTCGTCAATAACGTTCAGGGCGATCTGCCCCTTGCAGACCGGACCGTGGATGAAGGTCATTATGATATAGCTCGCGTTGTCAAGGAGGAACTGGTAACGGGCGGCAGGCGGTATCTGTTCGAACGACAGGAAGGGATTGGCGCTGATAATCGGGTCGTAACCGATCCGGTGGGGCGTCTGCAGCCATTCCGGCCGGATGAACAGTTCATTGACGCGGCGGAACTGGGCCTCATCCATGTTGAACACCATGTGGGTCTTGTGAACGATCGTGGAGTGGATCTTGCGGATCCGGTAGTAGAACCTTCCGGTTCCAGGGTCGTCGTACGGCCGCACGGTTGGAATAACGTCGATGGGCAGGCCGGGCGCAGTCCTGGAACGGACCATTTCGAAGAAATCCCTGGAATCGGCGCCGAAATTCAGATGGGCCAGAAACAGGTGCTCGTAGAGGTAGCGCGCGGTCATGGCATGCTTCGGATCTTCGCTGTTGAGAAAGGTTTCCCATTGTTGGATCGCCCGCGCATCCGACGGTTTGGGGGTAACCAGCTCCCTCTGCTCTTCGGCCGAAGGGCCTCGCGCACCCTGGGCCAGCCATCCCGCGACCGTATCGAACTCATCCTGTTTGAGGGGCGGAAAACCGAACGGCATGCCGTTGTTGGGATGTTTTTCCAGGTACCACCCCAGCTGGTTCCCGCTATCCGAACAGGTAAGGTCTTCCGCCTCGGCCTGGTAATCACCGCTGCTCTTGGGATTATTCATCTTGTGGGAGAGCATCTGGAGCATGATCGAGTCATTGGCGCCATTGCCGACGCTGCTGGATGTCACGCTGAAGAACTGTTTCTTCCGCCACTCTTCCGTTGTTTGCGCGTCAATAAACAGCCGGGTCGGGTCCATGGAGGTCAGCCTGGACGCGTTATAGACGGCGCGTTTGGTGGCGCCGCGATCGGCGCCATCGAAGGAGTCCAGCTTCAGCTGGCATGGTGAGTTGTAGCAGGAGTGGCAGACCACGCAGCGCTTGTCCAGTATCGGCTTGACTTCTCTCAGGTAATTGATCGGCCTTGCGGGCGGTTTTATGACTACGGGCGGCAGAGCGGTTATGGCGCAGCCGGCGAAGATGGCGGCAAGGAGCAAAACGGGAAGGGCGAACTGTTTCATGGTGCGCTCTCTCTTGAAGGGTTTAATTGTATAAAGAAGAACGGTTCAGAAATTTATGCCGATATTGTGTAACAGATGGCGAGGAGAAAAGGTAAGTAAAAAATGAGCGCCTGGTTATTTCTGCTTCTCAGGGTAAAACGAGTTGCGTTCCTTGCCTTTCCCTTATAATCTCAATCCGTCGGAACGTCATACCAGCGTCACAATGAACTTGGTTTTCCCTGATGGGAAGGGACCTGGTAAAGGTTGGAGGCTCCAGTACCTGGAATGGACGTCATTAATCTGCGATTCAGGGAATACTCCGAAATTCTGCGTTATCACGCCTTGAACCGGCCGGGATGCACAGCCTTCTATCACGGCAATGATCGCATTCCCTACTCCCTTGTGGAAAAAAATGTCAATCGGTTCGGTAACTTGTTGAAGACGCTTGGCATGAAACCGGGGGAAGGACTTCTCCTTGCGCTTCCCGATTGCCCCGAATTCATTTATGCCTTTCTGGGGGCAATAAAATGCGGGGTCCGTCCGATTCTGCTGAACCCGGATATGCCCTCCGTTGGAGTCGAATACGTGATGCGCGACGCGCTCCCCTCAGCACTGATAACGACTGCGTCCACCAATGCCTTCAAGGTTGGCATTGCTTCCTCATCACCCGTTATCTGTATCGACGATCCGGGTTACGCCAGGTTGTGGGAGAAGGCGCGCGCCGACCTGTCTCCACATCCTCCTGCGGAGGACGGGGTGGATTTTCTGCTGTACAGTTCCGGCAGCACCGGCGATCCCAAAGGAGTCCCCCATTCCCAGAGCGATATGCTGTTCTGCGCGGAAAGATACGCGGGCGCCACTCTGGGGATACGGGAAAATGACGTGATTCTATCGGCCAGCAGGCTCCATTTTGCCTATGGCCTGGGCAACAGCCTGATTTTCCCCCTCTATTACGGCGCGTCGGCCATTCTCGATCCGCTCGGTTCCGGGCCGGCCGATGTCTTCCGTATTTTCCAGCTGATAACGGAGCGACGACCGACCGTTTTTTTCGGTGTGCCGACGCTCTATAACCTGATGGTCAAGAGCATGGGGGACTTCTTTGCCGCGCCATCACTCAGGTTGTGCGTTTCCGCCGGCGAACCTCTCCCGTCCGGGGTGTTCAGGGAATGGCAGAGCTTGACCGGACTGGAAATTCTGGACGGCATCGGATCTACGGAGGCTCTGCACGTTTACGTTTCGAACCGTCCGGGGGCGGCCCGGCCCGGCAGGACCGGCTCCGTCGTGCCCGGCTACGAGGTCAGGATCGTTGGCGGGGATGGCGCCGTGGTTGCTCCCGGTCAGCCGGGTACGCTCCACATAAGGGGGAAAAGCTTGGCTCCCTTTTACTGGAATCGACCGGATATGACATCGGAAACAATGCTCAGTGACGGCTGGTTCGACACTGGTGATCTGTTTGAGGAAGCGGACGGCTGCCTCAACTATTGCGGTCGCAGGGACGAGACATTCAAATCCGGTGGCGCCTGGGTGGCGCCGGTTCTGGTGGAGCGGGTGCTGCTTGAACATCCGCTGGTCATGGAATGCGCCGTGACCTCTCGGCGTATGGACGGTCTTCTGAAACCGGTAGCCCATATCGCGCCGAAAGCACGGGTTGCAAATGAAAATGCTCTTTCCCTGCAATTGCGTTCTCTGGTTCTGGACAGGCTTCCGGCCCATATGTGTCCGGTTCGTTTCGTCTTCACCGACAGGCTTCCCAGGACCGGGACGGGAAAAATTCTGCGGC
>CAZRPI010000140.1:0-7016 GCA_964601865.1 uncultured Pelobacter sp.
ACCGCAATCCCCCCGGAACTCCGTTCTGCATAAGCGGCCCCGGCCCCCCCTCCGGGCGCGCCGTTCTCTGCCTGCGTGCCCGGGGATGTCAGCCTCTCCCCCCCTGCCTGTCAATCCTCGTTGACGATTGCAACCGCGAGGTACGGATTGGTGTAGATGTAGACCACATCCTCGAACCAGTCCGGCGGGACCAGATTGCCGCCGTCCTGCCCGTCGGGATTCATGGCGCGCGAGTTGGCATGGCAGTCGAAGATGTACGACCCTTCGAGCGCGCTGCTTCCCAGGGTATAGCGTGCACTGAAGAAGACGCTGTTGTCGCTGCCGGAGTTGTGCCAGTGGCCCGTGGCTCCGGACTTGTGGACGAAGGAACCGGAGCCGCAGCCGGAGGTGCCGATGCAGGCGTCCCGCAGATGGTGTGCCGATACGCTCACCTCGTACAGCACCTCGATGTCCCTGGGTGTTGCGCCGCGGTGGATGGTGGGGCAGGGGATGCCCAGCAGGTCGCGCAGGGCGGTGTCGGGCTCGCCGACGAATTTCCACGCCAGGGTGGTGAAGAGCACGGTCGGGTAGGTGTTGTCCGACTGGATCGCCACCGGCTTCGAGTATGCCAGATGGTTTTTGTCCCCGTCTCCCGTCTCGATCTTCAGGATGCTTTTGCCCAGATACGGCGTCGGCCACTCCAGCACGATCCCCTCGGGCCACAGGTAATCCGGGTCGGTGGAAAGCAGTTCCGGCAGGACCCTGTACCAGCCATCGGCGTCGGAGGTCACGGTGAAGGGAGAACCGTCGGTGTGGAAGAGGTTCCATGACAGGCCGGTAATCGTCGAGAAGGTTGAGCCACCGTCGGTGCTGAGAAGAGCGCGGTAGTATTTCGCCCCGCCGACGTTCACGCATCCGAAGAGATTCAGGACGCCGCAGAATGGGGTCTGGGCCTGGGTCCGCGGCGGATTCGGGATGGAGGGGCAATCGGGGTTGGTTGCCGCCGTGGAGGGGCGGTTCGGCCGGAGCGCGTAGCCGCTGTCCGCATCGTAGTAGGAGGCGTTCTCGACCGGCATGAGGCCCGCCAGCACGATCGCCGGCACGTTTCCGCACGGAACCGGCGCCGTCTCGCAGACATGCGATTCCCGCGCCGAGGGAGAGGCGATGAGCTTGACATCGGGGATGGCGCCGGCGTTCCAGCGGACGTCGAAGAATTTCTCGGAGTAGATGTTCTCCTCCACGCCGTCGCCGTTCGTGTCCTGGGTCACCCTGAAGGTGATGTCGGGCACGTCCAGGATGAGCTGCCATTCCGGGAGCAGGATGTCGTAGCACCTCATGAACGGCCCGATGAAACGCTGGGGATGGAAATCGGCCAGCTCCTTCGTCGCCGGATCCAGGCCGAGTCTCATGGCCACGGCGGAACGGATGCCCTCGATGCCGGATGCGCCCTTTGCCGCCACGACATCGCCCTGTCCGGCAAGCACCTTCCGGAATTCCGCTGGAAGCGGCGGCGGGAGTTCCGTTTCAATGGCGCGGGCGTTCAGATGGGCCTCGGCCGCATCGGCCGGCGCGCCGAAGGCCCGGGCGGTTCCGGCAAAGTTCCGCGCGAGCCTGGCCGCGGCGGAACCGGCAACGGCTTCGAGAGAGGAAAGAGGGAGCGCGGTCAGTGTGTGCAGCGGTCCGGGGTCCGGTCCGGGAATCGGGGGCCAGGGCCCGGCAACTGGTGGCCGGATTCTGGACAGCAGATCGCCCAGCGACGGGCGCCGGAAGATGGTTGGGAAGCAGATGCGCTTTTTCCGCCACGCCAGGATCCAGTCGATGTCGAAGCGGGGAACCCAGACGCAGAAGTTGCCGCACTTGTCCGTTTTGGTCGTGGCGATGATCTCGCGGTGGCAGTGCAGCGGGAAAAACCATCCCCACGGCCAGGGGGAGGGGAAGTAGCCGATGAAATGGCAGTCGGTGTCCTCGACATAAACGGTTGCAAATGGGACGGGGTGTTCCGCGCCGGTTACCGGATCTCTCTTGACCACCTTTCCGCAGACCTTGCGGAAGAGGAAGAGTTCCGGGTCGATCCTCCATTTCAACCGTTCCGAAGCCTGGGCTATGGTGAGCCCATGAATCTCTTCTCTCTCCACATCCGCCATGCTGCCGAGACGCTTGATCTGGATCGATTTCAGCTTCTGCTCATCCGGCGCCTCATTGATTGAAGGTTTCCTGTTCTTTGCCATGTACTGCTCCTTTCCCGACCGTTGTGTTTTTCTGAATCCGCGGTCTCTGGATTGATCCGGGACCGGCTCCTCCCGTCGCTTTCTCTTCCTGTCTCCGATGCGTTCCCCCTTTCCGGCGGATGGCGCGGTAATGGCTTCGCAGGCATGGCCATCGCGTCTGCGGGACTATACCACTTGTCCTTTGCGATAATCAATTAAAAAATACAGAATAAGCGTGAATAATTCGTTTGTTTTACTCGGACCTTTTTCGGGGCCGTGATCGGTGGGGATGAACGTGATTGTTCTTTTAAACGCTTTATGGTAGCTTCTTCGGGTGTTGAGCGATTCCGGACGGAAAGGATGATGTGAAGGTGAAATACTTACTGGTAATCTGTTTGATTCTGGCGACCCCCACATTCGGCAGGGCGGCATTCTTCTGGAGCAACAGTGATGACTCCATGGGGATAGGGTATCTGGTCAAGAACAATGGCACGAAGCTGTACGAACGTTCCGACGGGGATGCGGTGATCGGGACGGCGGACAAGGGGTTCCCGATGGTCTCCTTCGAACAGAGGAACGAATGGCTGGGGATCATGGCCATGGAATCCGTGGAGAACGGCAGGGCCCATGTCCGTTACATGAAAAACGCCAAGGACGCCAAGGAGGGGGAATTCGTTGCCTGGGTTGACGTGAAGGACCTGGAGAGTTTCCAGTTCAACTGCTGCGGCGACAACGCCCATTGCTCGGGGTTCACGCGGCCCATGTTCAGGACGGATCGTTACAACGACTGTTTCATGCAGACGGTGGCGGACATCAATCAGAAGAGAGATCCCCAGGCCGCGGTTGCCGCCGATCCCGAGAGATCGAAGCTGCAGTCGGATCTTGAAAAGTCCAGGCTCCAGGCGGAGCTGGAAAAGACGAAGCTGCAGTCGGAAGTGGACAGATCAAAGCTTCAGTCGGAGCTGGAAAAGTCCCGGCTGCAGCAGTCCGAGCAGGAGAAATCCAAGCTGCAGCTTGAAGTGGAAAAGCTGAAGCTCGAACTGGAGATCCAGAAGCTGAAACTGGAGCAGGAACGCCTGAAATCCGGGGCGAAGTGATAGACGTTCTGAAAATTTGAGTTTCGTTTTTCTCGTTTTTGAGCCTATGACTTTGCGTGAGACAACTTCTCTCCATGCGGAACGGCATCATCTTCACATCGGTTGCGCTCCTTATCTCCTGCCTGCTGACGGCGGGGGCGGGCGGCGTGCTTGCCGGGGATGAGCGGGACCGGTTCTCCCTCGGCTACGGCTCCCTCACCCCGACCCGCACCGATCCCAGGGACGAACGGTACGGACTGCTCACCGCCAGATACCGCCTCGGCTCCGACGGCAGTTTCAGGCTCTATCTGGGCACCGGGCTGGCCTACAGTTACCAGCCGGACGCCAATCCCACCGCTCCCCCAAGAATCAGGGGCGGGGTGGGCGGCCAGGCCGGATTCAGCTATCTCCTGGGGGAGAAGGCATTGCTCCACCTGGATTACAAGCTGCTGGAGATGGCGCCGGATGCAACCCGCCGTTCAGGAACGACGACCCCGCAGTCCGTCGGCGTTGGTGTTGAAATTAAATTCTGACTCCCGCTGAATCCGCGGGCATCCCCCTCTATCCTGTTTTCCGAATCCCTTACTCCGGATTGCAACCAAGTTGACAGGTTTGATTGCCGTAGAGACGCATTGCAATGCGTCTCTACGGTGTCATCATGAATGCAGTTGCGATTTATCACATCAACGGAGGAGCCTCATGCAAAAGTCCTGCAAACCTGCTCCCTCTCCTGACCCTCCCTCGCCAGGGGGGAGGTAACTTTTTTTGCTTTTGCGGTAACCTTCAGAGGAAAGAACATTTATGACGATACGATGGTATCCCGGCCACATGGACAAGGCCCTGGAGCAGATCTCAGAGGCGATCCGCAGGACCGACGTGGTGATCGAGGTCCTCGACGCCCGCCTTCCCTCCTCCAGCTCCAACCACCTGCTGGAAAAGGTCCGGCGCCACAAGCCGTGCGTCAAGGTGCTGAACAAGAACGACCTGGCCGACCCGGCCGTCACCAGGGCGTGGGTCCGCAGCTTCGAGGCCGAGGCGGGGGTGAAGGCGCTCCCCCTGTCGGCGAAGCAGCAGGCCGACGTCAAGAAGCTGATCAAGCTCTGCCGGAGCCTGGTCCCCCACCGGGGCAAGCCGGGGTGGCCGCTGCGGGTGATGGTCTGCGGTATCCCGAACGTGGGCAAGTCCACGCTGATCAACACCCTGGCGGGGAGGAGCATGGCCAGGGTGGGGGACAAGCCCGCCATCACCACCACCTCCCAGCAGATTGACCTGCGCAACGGCATCGTCCTTTCTGACACCCCCGGAGTCCTCTGGCCGGTCATGGACGACCAGGAGGCGGCCTCCCGGCTGGCGGCGAGCGGCGCCATCGGCGCCGGCGCGTTTGACGTCGCGGTCGTGGGGCTTTTTGCCGCCGGATACATGCTCGATCGCTATCCGGGGCAGCTGGCCAAACGCTACGGTTTCGAGGAGATGCCGGGGGGGGCGGCGGAGCTTTTGGAATCGGTCGGCAAAAGGCTGGGGTGTCTGATGTCGGGGGGCGTGGTGGACGTCAACCGCGCTGCCGAGGCTTTCCTGCGGGAGCTGCGGGCGGGAAAGGTGGGAAGGATCAGTTTCGAGGAGCCGGAGGAGTCTCCCGTGGAAGTTGAAGCCGGCCCTGAGTTAAGTTGATCAGATCATTAATAGAACGCGGATGACGCGGATTGAACGGATTTACGTGGATACTATTTTCTTGTTCCTTTCCATCTTGATCCGCGTTGATCCGCCAAATCAGATTTGATCCGCGTTCCATTGCCTTTTGTCGTATCCACGTTACCCTGTATGCCCATTCCCGCCGTACTCCAGGTCCTGCCTGATGATCCGCTCCAGCGAGGCGTCGAACAGGTTCTTGCGGCAGTCCACGCCGTCGATGGCGCCGGTTTTCAAAAGCCGCAGGAACCGGCAGCCGCCGTAGCAGAGCGGCAGGTAGGCGCACTCCAGGCATTCGTCGTTCTGCCACAGCTCCAGGTTGTGGGACTCCCGGTAATCACCCGGCCCATCGGCCAGCGTCCCGATCCGCAGCTCCTCCCGCCCCATGAATACCGGGCACTTGTACAGCCCGCCGTCGTACGACACCACCAGGTCGTTCTCGAACTCCACCATGCAGGCGCTGGTCCTTAGTTTCGGCGCCGGAAAGCCGCGCCGCAGCACCTCTTTCCTCAGAAAGATTCCGGCCTCGATCATCCACGGCTCGTCGCTGCGGGTGCAGGTCGAGGAGATGTCCACGGATGTGCTGCCGTCGGCCCTCGGGATGACCGGCGTGAAGACCACCGCCTTGAATCCGGCGGGATCCATGCCCCGGCCGATCAGCTCGTCCAGCAGTTCCGGGAAGCGGCGGTAGTTGTCGCGGGTGTAGTTGCCCCCCAGGTCAATGGGGAGTCTCTTGTAGACGGAACGGATGTTGGCGACGACGGTTTCGAAACTCCCCTTGCCGGAGACGAACGGCCGCTGGCTGTCGTGGATCTTTGCCGGGCCGTCCAGGGTGACGCGGGCCGCGGCAAGGCCCAGGGGGAGCAGTTCCTCCACGATCGGTGGTGTCAGCAGAACGCCGTTGGTGAAGATGTTGAATCCGAAGGTTACTCCCTGCTCCCGCGCCGCACGCTGCAGGCGGCCGGCGATGCTCTTCAGCAGTGGCAGTGCCAGGAGCGGCTCGCCGCCGTAGAAGTCCATGGTCAGGTCCAGCCCGGCGGCCATGCGTCCGGTCATGCGTTGCACCAGCAGGTCGGCCGTTGTTTCGTCCATCCTGAAGCGCCCGCGGAACGGGTCCTCGAAACAGTAGGGACAGGCCAGGTTGCACTCCAGGGTGAGGGTGACCAGCACCGCCAAGTGACGGCTCTCCCGGTTGACGCGGTCAAAGATCCCCCGCATCTCCCGACGTTCCGCCGCCCGGTCCGGCGTCAGCACCCCCAGGCGCAGCAGGGTTGCCCGTTCCTCTTCCTCCAGATTTCCGTTGTCGCGGACCGCAGCCCATTTCTCCTCGGACAGTTCCAGCACCGCGCAGCGCCGGGTGGCCAGCAACAGGAGGCGTCCCGGTTGGTCGGGGCAGGGGTAGGTTTTCAGGTAGGGTGACAGCTCCATGGCAGATTCCCCGCAAAAAAAGCGGGGAAGGTTGCCCCTCCCCGCTTTTGCGTCTAGTTGATTTTGATCATAGAACTAGTGCACTTGCACGTTTGAACTGATTCAGAGTCGCTGCCTTCGGAGAGCACCCTGATCCTGTCCTGATTCTTTTTCTGCTTTTCCATGGAACTTCCCTCCTTCATTTTAATTTTTGTCCACCAGTGCTGGACAAACGTGATTTTATTCGGTAAAGTCTTTAACAATACTATGCCATGAAATTCATTAAACTGCCACATATTTTCTCTGTCCTCGTAGTTGTCCTGAGTGTATCTCTCTGGACTACCGTCCCCAGCGCGGCTGCCCAGGAAGCGGATGAGGAAACCGCGGATCTGTTCACCGCATGGCAGGAACAGCCGTCAACCGCCACCCGCGCCCCCAAGCCGCTCTCCCAGACCGCCGAGAACACCACCATCATCACCAGAAACGAGATCGAGGCCCTGAACGCCCACACCCTGGCCGATGTCCTGGCCGTCGTATCCGGAGTCCAGGCCTGGACCATGGGCGGACCTGGGGCTGCCACATTTACGTACATCAAAAGCCCCAGTTTCTATCATGTACTGGTGATGGTTGACGGCATACCGCTGAATTCGCTAGGAGAGAA
>CAZRPI010000140.1:7116-8608 GCA_964601865.1 uncultured Pelobacter sp.
TCGCTAGGAGAGAACTTATCCGATGTCGCCTCGGTTCCGGCTCAGATCATCGATAGAATCGAGATCATCAAGGGAGCGGCCTCATCGGCCTGGGGCCAGGCCCTGGGCGGGGTGATCAACGTCATTACCAAATCGCCGGGCGAACGGAAAATTGGAGGCTCCGCCACGGCTTCACTCGGCGAGGGGACCACGAGCGACAGCGGCGGCGAATTGACCGGTAAAGTGGACCGGCTGGGGTACTACTTCTCCGGCGGCTACCTGGGTTTCAGGAATATCCCTCCCCATAAAACCAACGACTCCAACAACGGATACGCCAAGCTGACCTACGACCTCCCCGACCAGGGTCAGCTCTGGGGCACGTTCCGTTACAGTCACTCCAACCGTCTCAACCTGTATCTCCCCGGTTGGGATCAGAAGGAAGGCTTTAAATTCGACTACATGTACGCCTCACTGGGTATGAGGCGGAAGCTGAGCGACAGCCTGGAGCTTGAAATCCTCGGGCGCTATTCCCATCGCGCGATGGATACGTTCGATTCCTATATCAGCCATGATGGGCTCTATGACGGGTTCCCGATCCTGTCTCGGGAGAATGTCTACGGCGGCAGCGCCAAGCTCGTCTGGAGGGGTGCCCACAACCTGCTGGTGCTGGGCGGGGACTATGAGCACGCCGAACTCTCTTCCACCGGCACCCAGCAGCAGGTAACCCAGACCGTATCCCGCCAGACCGACCGCTGGGGCGTCTATCTGAATGACACCATCACGCTGGGCAATCTCTCCATCATACCGGGCGTTCGGTTCGACCGCCCCAGGACCAGCCCGGACCAGTTCAGCCCCTCCCTGGGGATCACCTACCCCCTGGGGGAGAAGGCCCTGCTGCGCGCGGCTACACCGGCCGGGGGTACGGCCTCTGGGCCCTGACTTTCAGCAAGGTCCCCGTTGAGAAGGTCTGGACCTCCCAGATCGGCGTGGAGACCAGCCTGGTTCCCTACCTGTGGCAGAAGCTGACCCTCTTCCGCAACGAAACCTGGAACATCGGAGGCGATAGTCGCGAAAGGGACATGGCGCTCGGAGCCGAGTACGAGATCCGGACCGCCCCGGTTTTCAACACCTCCCTGGGCGCCGGCTATACCTTCACCGACACGATAAATACCCGCAGCGATAAACAGGAGTACGGAGCGCCCCGCCATACGGTGCAACTGTCGCTGCGCTACGACGACCAGACCTTCCGGGGTGTTTTGACCGGCCGTCACATCTTCTGGAATACGCAGCACTACTCCCAGCCGTATGCGCTCTTTAACGGCAACTACGGCGGCATGATCTGGGACCTGCATCTGGGCGCCACGCTGCTGAAGCGCGAGAACAGCTCCCTCGAACTGTTCTTCTCCGGCCACAACCTGTTCAAGGGATCGCAGACGATAATTAACGCCTATCCCTATCCCGGCCGCTGGTTCGAGGGTGGAGTGAGGTTACGGTTTTGAGACGACTGATCGCC
>CAZRPI010000141.1:0-8575 GCA_964601865.1 uncultured Pelobacter sp.
CCCACCGCCATTCCTATAATCCCCGCCCTATGGATGTTCTTCTTTGCTTCTTCTCTGCAGCTCTTCAATGAGGCTTGCAAGTTCGTCAAGGTATTCTCGAGCTCTTTGCGAATTTGCTCCGATGTTATCCAGTCCTCCTGCAAGGTTCCGAGCATTTTCTGCAAGTTCGCTATATCCTGCAAGAGCTTCTCGTTCTCGCTGGTCAAGCGCTCGAGCTGCGCCGCGAGCTCCTTCGATTGCTTTTCCGACTCTGCTGCCTGCTTCGTCAGCGCTTCGTTCAAGGTTTTCAAGTGCTGTATCGCGAGAGCCGCTTCCTGCAAGAGGTCGTTTGTACCGAGCTGCTGCCAGTCCAAGGGCAGCGCCAAGGGCTGCCGCACCCAGAAGAGCAGCAATAACCAGGCGCAGCCTAGTTTTCTTTTCCACATTCTGTCCCCTTGATTGCACCTGCAAGGCTTTTCAGGCCTTCTATGGTCGTATATCCCGTCAGCACGAGGACGCCCACAAGGCACAGGCCGCCGGACCAGGCGCCTGCAAGGCTGCCTGTCATGCTTGCAAGGATAAAGCAGGCGACGGAGCAGATGGCGTAGAGGAGCGCCAGGCTCCGGCGCATGGAATAGGAAAGGTCGGCTTCCTGCAGGATGTTGGCTTTCTTCATGGGTTTTTCCGGAACACCCGGAGGCTGGCGAGCGCGCCGTGGCGGACAGTCTGGGAGTCCAGGATGGGGTCCCAGTCCGCGAGCCTGAAATGGCGGCGCAGGGTTCCGCTGTCGCGCCATTCCCAGCAAGAGACAGCCAGCTCTCCTGCCTTCAGGGTATAGGAAGGTGGTTCAACCCTGCTTTTCCAGCCATCCTGGCCGGTGACCAGGTTCATGAAGGCGTCACGGTTGCTCACAAAGAGGTTGTTCTCATACTGCCGGTCCTGCCAGCGGTAATCGATGAATCCCTTTTCGATGCCTTGCAGGATGAGGCTGACTGCCTCGGCTTCGGAGAGGCCGGGCTTTCCCAGCTCGCAGATGCAGAGCGCCAAACAGGCAGCCTCTCCCAGTTCCGCGAAAAAGCTCTGGACTCCTTCTCTCATGGCAGGGTCTCCTTTTTCGGTTCCAGCAGCTGCATGAGGTGGTTGTCATGGAGTTTTTTCGCTTCCTCAATGGCAAAGAGCGCGTCGGTGACGTTGCCGTTGCATTCGCCGTCCCGCTGGGCTTCAAGGGTCGCCTTGATGCCCAGCATCTGCGGCCCCTGGAGTTTGAAGAGAACGGAGACGTTGAGCTTGAGTCCCGCGAGCTCCTCGAGGATTTTCGCCATCTGCCGTTTCGAGGTGACAAGCCATTTGATGTTCAGGATGATACAGCCGGCGATGGCGCAGGCGACAACGCCTGCCATCGCGTTGATGATCGCACTGCCGAGTTCTTTCATGCCTGCAAAGCCTCCCATAGTTCGTCGGTTTTTTCCGATAGTCTGGCGAGCGCCGTGCGCCGCTGCATGCCAAAGAAGAGTTCCTTCCGCCAGCGCAGGCTGTCCCAGGTATCGGTCACAGCCGTGAGCTGGGCGTCATGCCAGACGTTGCGGATGTCAATCGAACAGGTATCTCCCAGGGCGAAGTCCCGGTTTTCCGCAAGCGGAGAGCGTTCCGGCACGCTGACGGTAATGGCTTCGGTCTGGGACCAGCGCTGCAGCTTCTGCCATCCATAGGTGCCATAGCGTTCGCGCGGCACGCTCCCAGCCTCGCAGACTGCTTCCCGCCGCTCAGCTCCCGCCGGTTCGTCGCCGCTCCAGAGGGGCACCGTCTCCCGCACGCCTTCATTGTTCCGCCCCAGCAGGTAGACAAGGTTTGCCGAATCTTCGGATTCCATATCGAGGCGCACCTGGCAGGCGGTATTGTAGCCGATGGAGAAGAGCGCCCGGGGAAAGGCATCCTGCGCAGCGCTCCGATCTGTGCCGGCGATACAGCGGAAGATGAGCTTTTTTCGCACCGTATCCAGATCCAGCCTGAAGCCGGTTCCGGATTCCTGCGCAAGCTTTGAAAGCGCGGCAAGCAGATTGCTGTTCCAGCCGGCAAAGGTCACCTCCGGTCCCCGTGCGCCGTCGTCTTCGGCTTCGATGATAGCTAGCCGGCGAGCCATTCCCGCCGCGGCGCCGGCATTCAACGCAAGCATTTGTTTCATCACGCTTTCCGCAGGCCCCGCCAGAGCGTTTGGCTGCGGCAGGATGGTTCGCCGCGCCAGAAGAAAGGAAGCTTCCGTACCGGAGATCCGCAGGTTCTTCCGTCCTGCTTCGTCTTCCTGCCCGCTGACATGGGTCACGAGGCCGGTAAACCCGAAAGGTTCCCGGCTGTAGATGAAGGTCGCTCCGGGTTCAGGCCGCATCCCGGCCTGGGCCCGTACGGTGATGGCAAAACTGCCGTTCCCCGCAAGGGTTCGCGTCATCCTGACCCTGAGGCAGCCGTCAAGGAGCGCGAAGGGTGCAAGGTTTAAATCCAGCAGGCAGGGTACGGGGGCTTCCATGGCTCAGACTGCGAAGGGAGTTTCCCAGAACACCTGGCCGTCGGTGCTGATGCCGATGATGAGGTTCTTCCGGCTCAGGATGAGCTGGGAGAGGGCGCTTTCATTGGGCATTTCCTGCACAAGGCTCCAGGTCAGGCCGCCGTCAAGGCTTTTGTGGAGCGTGGATCCCGCATACACCGCCGAGTCCCGGGCAAGGAAGCTGTCGCAGGGGCCCAGGGCATCTACTTGCGTCGGACCGCTCCAGGTGAGGCCGTAATTGGTGCTTCGCAGGATATAGCCCCATTCATGGTAGCCGCCCAGCACCACCCCGTTGCCCACATGCTTCAATACCCTGATCCAGGGGTCGCTCGACTGGGTTTCCGAAAAAACCAGCGTCCAGCTCTGGCCGTAGTCGCTGCTGCGGTAAATCCTGCCCCGGCCGAGACAGCCTGCCAGGACGACTCCGCCGCCCAGGTATTCCAGCGAGCCTACCGTATCGGAATTGGGGAGCGTGGAACGCACGCTCCAGGTCAGACCTCGGTCGGTTGAGCAGATTATCGAAGATTGGTTGATGCCCCCCGCGATGATGTTCGTCTCGCTCATCACGCAGATGGCGCGGATATCCGGGAAGTTCTCATTTTGAGCGGCAAGGCTCCAGCTTGCTCCTTCATTGGTTGATCGGTAGATCTCGGCGCAGCCGCCAGCGAGCAGGATCCTGCTATCGTAGGGGACGGTGGCCTTGAAGACCGCGAGGGCATGGAAGCTGTCACTACTGCCATCGAGGGCGGTCACTTGCGTCCAGTCCTTGCCGCCATCCGCGCTGATCCTGATCCGGGGAGAAGCCAGCGCGAGGGCGACCAGCTTTCTCCGATCCGGCACGCGGACCGCCGCCATGATCTCGTTGTTTTCATGAAGGAAGATCTTTTCAGCAAGCAGCAGCGGCCGCGCCATGCCGCCGCTCGAGCCTGCGTTGATGGCGTCCGCTTTCTCCTTTTTCACTTTGCCGTAGAGGGTTCCTTCATTGATATCGTCAAGGCTGTTGCGGTCGGTCAGAAACTTTGGCCTGAACGCCCGCTCGTCCACCAGGGTGAGGACGGTGGGGCCTTCCTTGCGGGTAAGACGGATCTGCGCTACCGTGATGTCCGCGGCGCTGTCGATCGCGGGAGCCTGCGCGGTTCCCGTTGTCTCTGCGCCTTGCTTGAGCATCGCCGTTATGGTTCTGGCAAAGCGGTCCAGGTGGATGATGAGCCGGTCGATTCGCTCACAACCCGCTGCCGGGGCCTCGGGGCTGAAGGTGAGCGGTGTGCTGTTCCGGTAGTAGAAACCTTCGAACATCGCCACGCCGGCTGCCAGCTGCACCTGGGTGCCGTTGATTATTGTCGCTGCCAGCTCCTCGTCTTCCTCTCTGACAATTCCGTTCGCCCGCTGCAGGGCATCGTGCAAGTATCTGTTGATGATCAAGGCGGTGTACTTCCGGTCTCCCGCCACGCTGGTAAAAAAGCCTGATTCTTCTGCCATGACGCTCCTTCCTCAAAGCCCCGCGTAGAGGCATTCAAATGATACCTGTGCTTCAGAACCCTCGCCCGGGGACTCATCGCCAAATTCAAGGACGTTGGTTCCGCACGCCAACAGAAAGAAACTTGACGCAAGATCAAGACAGTGCATGCCGTTTTCTATGGTGCCGTTACGTTCCAGGGTGAGAAACCGCGCTCCCGGCTCGGTCGAGAGGCGGACGGTTTCATCTTTGCTTAGCGCCCGTTCAAGCTTGATGGCCTTTCCCGTCGTCCGGTTCGCCACAAAGGGGTTGAGCGCGGGACCGGTAAACTGGATGCGCACGGGACAGGGCACATCGCCCGGGTTTTCAACGGCAACCTTGCGAGGTCCGTTCGCATTCACCCGGGACAGCTCGATGCCGTCTTCTGGAAAGGCTATGCCCTCTTCGGGCAGTTCCATGCTGGATTCGTAGTACAGGATTTCGAGGCTGGTGGTGTCGGCCGCCGCAAAATAGGGACTCACGGTCAGAAAGCCCAGCCTGGCTTCCTGAAAGGTCTTGCCCGGCGCGCGCTCGCTGAAGACGCCGCCATGCTCCGGGAAGGCGCGGATGGTGCGGACAATGCCATCGCGCATGATGGTCAGAAGCCCGGGGCTTTCCTGGGCCAGCAGGGCTTTGGCTATCTGCCTGATAATTGTCCGCATGCCGTCCTGCTCAAGTCCTGCGCCGTCAATGAGGATGTTCACGCTGATCACCCGGGGCGCCGCGCTGGTAAAGAGCAGGTCTGTTCTCCCTGCGTCACCGTACACCGCCTTCGTTTCGGGGGCCGCGAGCCCTGAAATACCGGCGATGCGCAATCGCCCTTCGCCCAGGATGAGGGTTTCACCCGCCGGGCTTTCATACCGCAGGACCGTCATTGGAATTTAACCTTTCTATTAGAAAGGATAGATTCATCGTTCCGCAGGCGTTTTCTTCGTCGTAACGGTAGAAACTTTCTTTCAGAAGGTAGTGTTCCGCCGCAAAGCAGGCGATGAGGGCGCTTGACGCTTCCATGAGTTTCTGCCTGCTCGTCAGCCTTACTTCCGCGCGGTACTGCTGGATGAGGGGGTTTCCGTCGCAATCGGGCGTGTCCCCTGCGGGAATGACCGCAAGCTGGATGTGCGGCGGTTCAGAAGCCCAATCGCTGTCTCCCAGCGGCATGAAAACGCGCAGGCTCTCGCCGAGGATGCTGTGCAAGGTTGCATCCTGCGAAAGCAGGGTTTTCAGCCGTTCCTGTTCTGTCATGCGCTCTCCTCCTCCGCAAGGCGGGCCTGCGCATGCCGGGGGTATTCCTGGACAGCAAGCACCGTGTAGCGCTGCCCCTGGATGGTCAGCCGGTCGCCTGGTTTCATGCCGCTGCCGGGTTTGCAGAAAAAATGGTACAGGCTGCGATCCCGCCGCCGCTCGGCTCTCGTGCGCAGGGGCACAAGGCTTCCTGCAATTGGATAGCTGGTTTTTATTGCCGCTATTCTGCTTCCTTCCTCGTCGTAGTGCGGTTCCATCCGCTCGAGGATGCCGGATACTTTGCGTCTCATGCGCGCAGGATCTCCAGCAGGCTTGGGTTTTTAATCCGCCTTCGCATGATGCCGTAGACGGCAGGGAAAGCCGCAGCCCGGCAGGGTCCGGGCAGGTAGCTCCGCTCCCAGTCGCCTTCGCGCTCCTTCTGGATTCCCTGGGCTGCTTCGCCGCCTTCGCGCAGGATGCCGGGTTCCGTCAGCTCAAGCCAGGCGGCTTCGCAGTGTGCTTCCTTGAGCCAGGTTGGGATTTCAGCCTGTGCGTCTTCTCCTTCAATGGAGCGCGGATAGGCAAGCCGCTGGGTTTCTGTTTTCCGCGCGCCCCGGAAGAGGCTTTCATAGGCGCTGTCGAGGTAGTCGCAGGCGCGGATCAGGGCTTCTTCCCGCTCCTTGACGGATGCTTCCGCCCAGGCGGTCCTGCCCCGGCAGCCGAGGTAGGCGTCCGCAAAGGCGAGATCGGTATAGCTGTCGGCGTTGCAGAGACCTGAGCCGTCTTCTACTCTCATCTGCAGTATCCAAAAACGGTCATGCGCGCCGGGCTTCCCGCGCTGAAGGTTCCGACGGAACAGAGCGCAAGGCCTTCACCGAACCTGCTCCCCAGGCACAGGGCGAATTCATCATCGAGGGCAAGGCCTTCGGTTTCCAGGCTTATAATTGTGTTCGGCACCAGGAGTCCTGCGGGGATTTCCAGAAAGCGGTAGATAGGCTCGCCTCCGGTATCGCAGAGGCGCAGGGCGCTGCCGCCAGCCCAGGCGGCGTCGCCTTCCAGCGCCAGCATGAAGCCCAGGGGATAGGCGCGCCGATCCTGCTTGACGTCTGCGGGTGCAAGGATGGTCAGCGCGTTCACGCCGGGTTCTATCCGGACGGTCCGGCTGAAGAATTCCTGGCCTGCGGAAATCCGAGCTTCCAGCGTTTCCAGGGCTTTCCAGATGTCCATCAGTTCACAGCCCAGGCGGGCGCTCTGGCTGTCCGGCGAGAGCCGGTTCAGGATGCCGGCGGTCCGGGCGTTGATTGCCATGGCTTTCCCGCTCAGCCCAGCAGGAGGGCCACGTGTTCGCTGTTGACAACCTTCATGCCCCAGGCGAGGTGGAGCTCCCAGGTTATCTGGCCGTACTGGGCGATTTCGACGAGGAGGTAGGTCAGACCGCGCAGGTCGGATATGAGGGTCTTGGTCATGGTCGGGTTGTCGGGCATGACCGGCGGCCGCATGATGCCCACTACGGCGCCGCGTTCAAAGGCCATGCAGGGGGTGTAGCTTGCCCCGATGGTAATGGGACAGGATGTCGGGATGGCTTTCCTGACTCCAGGCCGTCCGATGACGAGGGGCTGCTGGTTGGCGCTGACGCTCTTCTGGACGACATAGCGGTTGTCGTCGCCGTCAAAGCTGATGATGTCACCGGGGAGGATGGTGCCGGTGCCGGAGGCGCCGGAGAGCATGGTCATGGTGTCTCCGACTGCCATGGCCTGGGTTGCGTTGGTGAGGTAGTTGGCGCCGTTTCCCTTCTGATGCTGGGTGATCTGGGCGCTTGCGAGGATCCGGAAGCCGAACTGGCGTTTCAGGATGCCGCTCCTTCGTTCCTCGTCGCTGCCGGCGGCGTAGGCCTGCTGGATGGCGGAGAGTTTCAGCAAGTTTGTTTCGGCGGCGGAGTCGCAGATGAACTGGGGGTCGGCCATGGGCGCGCCGTTGTCCTTGAGGATGCGCCGCAGGGCGATGAGTTCGTCGAGGGAGTTTTGGAAGGGGGTTGTTCCGGCGGTTCCGGTTGCCCGGCTTGCGCCTTCGACAATGGCTTTTACGCAGTCGGCTTCCGCTGCGTTGCGCAGGCTCCGCATTTCCTGCATGAGTTTGAGGCGCATCCATTCCTTGTCGGTGCCGGAGTTTTCGAGGCTGAGGCGCTGTTCACCGGTCAGGTGCCAGCTTCGCTTTTTCGATGCGGTTATCTGGATGTCGACGGTTGCGGCGATGTCGGAATCGCCCTGAGGGGTGATGTTCCCCGGGACGAAGTCTTCGGGGGTGCCGCCTGAGGCAATGGGCACTTTTACATAGTCGCCGCGCGCCACTTCCTTGTCGTCAAAGTTGAGCGTGATGGCCTGGAGCGCCCCGGTGTCTTCGGCCGACACTTCCTGCGCCGCGGAAAAGAGGACGGGCGCAAGGCTTGCAAAGATGTTTGCCATGGTTTCAAGTCTCCTTGGTTTCAGTCAGGGAGGATGGTTCCGCCCTGTGCCATGAATGCGGCGCGTTCCCGCGCCGGCATTCCCCAGAATTTCTTGCTCGACATGCTGCTGCCGTCGCCGGTCCGTCCGCTTGCGACGGGTTCTCCGGCGCCGCCTCCTGAGTTGGCTTTCGCTGCCACAAATTCCTTGCCTTCATCGCTTGCGAGAAAGTCCTTGACCCATTCGGAGAGTTCGCAGGTGGTTTCCGCGCCGTTCCGCTGGATGCGGGCGACCGCTTTGCGGACGTCGTTTTCGCCGACAATCTGGAGGATCCCTTTTTCCCGGATGAGGGCTTTGGCTGCCGCGAGGAGGGATGGTTTGACATTGTTTTTGGAAAGCTCGTTGGTCAGGCCTGCGTCGAGCAGAAGCCGCGAGACGGCGGCTTTTTCCTGCTCAAGGCTTTTAGTGAGGCTTGTTTCCCGCTCTTCAAGTTTGGCTTTCAGCTGTTCATAGTTTTTGGTCAGGGAAGCATGTTCGTCGGAAAAGGCGCTGAGCTTTTCAGCCAGGCCGGTCAGTTTTTCCCGGTCAAGCTCGTCTTTTGCCTGCAGGGTTTCGTTGAAGTCTTTGATGATTTCGGAAAGGTCGCTCAAAGTTCCGTTGGTGTTGACCGGGGTACTATCCCCCTGTCAGCCGGGCGCTTGCAGTCTGCGTGTGCGCAGACTCCGTGGTGACAGAAAAGGTTGTTCGCTAAGTGTATGATATAGTATACACCAGGGGTGTGGCAAGGGGGTAAGGGGCGGAAGTTGAAACCGACTAAAACCGGAAAATTGAAACCGACTGTGACACCATGCTGGCAACACTGTATCGTTTTGGCGTGATACCTTCGTATTCTCGTCCTCG
>CAZRPI010000142.1:0-8303 GCA_964601865.1 uncultured Pelobacter sp.
AAGACGGTCCTGCTGAAGGAGGTCCATCACCGGGTCAAGAACAATCTGCAGATCATCTGCTCCCTGCTCGATCTCCAGTCGGATTCGGTCCCGGACGAACGATCCCGCATCTATTTCCGCGACAGCCAGGACCGCATCAGAACCATGGCCTTCGTCCACGAACTGCTTTACCAGTCCAGTGATCTGGCGTCCATCGATTTCGGCGAGTATATTCAGAGACTTGTCGCCTATCTGTTCAATTCCTATGTTAAGGACGTGAAACGAATTTCCCTGAATATCATGACGGATTCACTGTCACTGGGCATAGACCGGGCTATCCCCTCAGGCCTGATTCTCAACGAGCTGGTTTCCAATTCGCTGAAGCATGCGTTTCCGGGTGATTGTGATGGAAGTATCACCATCGAGCTTGGAATCGATCGGGACGGAGTGGTGACCATTGTGGTCGCGGATGACGGGGTGGGTTTTCCCGGGGAGGTGGACTTCGCAAACACCCCGACCCTTGGCCTGCAGCTCGTTAATATGCTGGTCAAGCAGTTGCGCGGCCGGATTGAACTGGCCAGGGACGGGGGCGCCAGGTTTACGATACGTTTCAGCGGCGGGGCGACGGGGCGAGCTTTCAGGGATAACTGAAACCCGGCGTTTCGCGGGAACGCCTCCGGAAGGTGGTTCCGGGTCCCCTTTTTCACATCCGGACGCATGCCGCACAGGACGTCCGTACAGCCGCTACCCGGTTGCATGCACGGAATTAATGCTTATGGTATGGGAATGGAGCCTGCCGGAAAACCGCATCAAGCTGATCATGAGGAATGGCTGCCGCTCATTTTCGAACATGAAAGGGGTATGGGCAAACGCCGGGCTCAACTGTGGGCCCTGGTCCTGGATGCCAGATCCATTCCCTGCTGCATCGAATCGACGGGTGAAGGGTGGATACTTCTTGTCCCCCGGCAGTATCTGGAGAGGGCGCGCGCCGAAATCAGGCTCTACGAGGAGAATAACCGCAACTGGCCTCCCTCTCCGCGTGGAACGAGAACCCTGCTTGAAAACACCCTGCCCTCCGTTTCGGTCCTGGTCCTCCTGGCGACATTTCACAACCTGACCCTTCTGGGCATCTCCCTGCCGGGACGCGGCCCCGTGGATTTCCACGACCTGGGAGCAGCCCTGGGCTCCGCTATCCTGGGAGGGGAGTGGTGGCGGCTCGTTACGGCCCTGACTCTGCACGCGGATTTTGTGCACCTGCTCGGCAACCTGGCCATCGGAGGGATCGTGATAATCCCCCTCTGCCATGAATTCGGAGCGGGACTGGCTTGGTCACTTATCCTCTTCTCCGGCGCCCTGGGTAATCTGGCCAATACCCTGGCCCGCTCTCCGGACCACAGTTCATTTGGCGCCTCCACTGCTGTTTTTGGCGCCATCGGCATCCTGTCCGCCGTAAGCGCCCTTCGCAGGCGTCTCTCCTGGAGGCTCTTCGTGCCCGTGGCGGCGGGTTTGGCCCTCCTGGCTCTGCTGGGGAGCGGAGGGAGGCAGACCGACCTGGGAGCCCACCTTTTCGGCTTTGCATCCGGTCTGCTGCTCGGGCTGCTGACGGAACTGTCGCTGGGCGGACGCGCCCGGCCGGGACGCCTACTCAACGCGGTCCTGGCGCTGTCCGCCGCCATGGTGGTGTCGTTCTCATGGTGGATGGCGTTGACCCTGTCCGGAAAGTGACTTGTTGTCATACGCATCTTGTGATATTTCCTTACCAACCTATCGGAAACGTGACTGCACCATCCAGATCCAGATGAGGAGTTGCCAATGCAAGCAGAGGAAACCCGTTATATTTGCACGGTCTGTGGTTATGTCCATCAGGGGACGGCTCCGCCGGATTACTGCCCGATCTGCGGAGCAACGCCTGATCTGTTTGAAATCCAGAGCAGCCCTGAACCGTCCGGGCAGGAGACCGGAGCCGACCAATGGTCATGCATGACCTGTGGCTATATCCATTCCGGCCCCACTCCTCCCGCAACCTGTCCGGTTTGCGGTGTCGGCTCCGACCAGTTCGAGCCGTGCAAACGGGAGCAGTCCCTGGCCGCCGCCGAACTTCAGGACATTTCCGTGGTCATTGCGGGCGCCGGCATAGCGGGAGTTTCAGCCGCCGAGTCGATCCGGGGGGCGGCCCCTTCAGCCAGGATAACCCTCCTGACCAGGGAACCGAGCCTTCCGTATTTCCGGCTCAATCTGACCCGCTATCTGGCCGGGGAAATCACCGTTGACGATCTGTACGTTCATCCCGAACAGTGGTATCGCGATATGGGTATCGACCTCCGCCTCTCCACCGAACTTACCGGCCTGGACCCGGAGAAGAAGCAGTTGACACTCAACAACCACGAGCTTTTAAATTACGACCGGCTGATCCTGGCCATGGGGGGGCACGCCTTTGTACCGCCCATCCCGGGCGCTGACCTGGAAAATGTAACGACTCTGCGTACATTGAAGGACGCCGATTTTATTCTCGCCCAGGTCCGCCCCGGTTTGCGCTGCGTCATCATCGGCGGTGGAGTCCTGGGGCTGGAGGCCGCGGGGGCGCTGTCCAGGCGCGGCGTGAATGTCACTTTGCTGGAAGGGTTCTCCTGGCTCATGTCCCAGCAACTTAACCGCAATGCCGGCGATCTGCTGGCCAGGCATGCCGGTAACCTGGGTATCGCCATCCGTACCGATGCCCGCATCAGGAGCATCGACGGCGATGGGCGGGTCAGGAGCGTGGTCCTGGAAAGCGGGGAAGGGATCCCGGCCGAACTGGTGATTGTTGCGGCCGGAGTCCGCTCGAACAGTTATCTGCCGCGCCAGGCGAAACTCGAAGTGAACCGTGGCGTTGTCGTGGATGATTGCCTGCGGACAAGCGAAAAGGACATCCTTGCGGTGGGTGACATAACCGAACATCGCGGGGTCAGTTACGGTCTGTGGGCCCCCGCGCAGTTCCAGGGCACGATTGCCGGTTTGAACGCTATCGGCGGGCAGGTGGAGTTCAGCGGCATCCCGCGGTCCAATACCCTCAAGGTCCTCAACTATGATCTTTACAGTATTGGCCAGGTCCATCCGGTCGATGCCAGTTACGTAACCTACGAGTCTCTGGTAAACGGTCGTTACCGGTACTTCGTTTTCCGCGACGGGCAGCTGGTTGGCGCCATTCTCATGGGCGACATGACTCTTGCGGCTCCCATCAAGCGTCTGATCGAGGCCGGGACATCGTGCGCGGAACTGCTGCGCGGCGAGCCCGATGTGGGTGATATCATCGCCTTCATGGAAACATCCCCGCGTTAACGGGAAAAATCCCGGCGAAGATCCGTGAATCCCGGATTGCCGACACGCGATACGCCGGGAGCGGAAAAGGAAAATAGTCGGAGAATTCTGAAGGAGGAACGCCCGTGGACAGCATCAGGACAATCACCAGGAGAAGGACCACATGCAGGGACTTTTCGGACGAGATCCCGAGCCGGGAGAAGATAGCCGGTCTGATTCATGATGCCGTGTGGGTTCCGAGCGGCTCCAACAATCAGCCGTGGCGTTTCGTCGTCGTGACGGACAGGTCGAGGCTGAAGGGCTATTCGGATGCCGCCAAACGGAGCATGCTGGAGAATCTGGCAACCCTGCCCCATATCCGGCAGTATGAAAAGACCCTCGGGAACCCGGATTACAATATCTTCTACAACGCGCCGGTTCTCGTCATCGTGTATGGGAACAGCGAGTCGTACTGGCATGTGTACGATTGCAGCATGGTGGCGTACAACCTCCACCTCCTCGCCGAGGAGGACGGGCTCGGCTGCTGCTGGATCGGTTTTGCCCACACCATCTTCTCCGATCCCGAAGTGATGCGGGAACTGGGAGTCCCGGAAAAATACCGGCTGGTGGCTCCCCTTATCCTCGGGTATCCGGCGGAGAAGAAGGAGATCACGGAAAACCCGAAAAAGCGAAAGCCGTTTGAAATAACTTTCGTATAGAAACGGAAACGCCGTGAAGCCCTGCCCATGGAGGCGGCTTCACGGCGTTCTGTCGTTTGCGGACGGTTATCGCCCGCTCAATTCGTCAGAAACACCTGGGATTTCAGGTCGGGAACCAGGTTGCGGGCCGCCTTCTTGTACTCCTCCATGAAATCGGCCGTACAGACATTGGTCGCCGTCCTGTCGTGCAGTTCGCGCCTGATCGTCAGTCTGTTGCCCGATTTCCGGTAGGTCGCGGTGTAATGGATGGCGGGTGTCGACAACTCATAGTCCTTCGGCACGGCGAGCATCTTCAGCGATTCCGGAAACTCGTAAACGAACTCTTCGATGCTCTTTCCGCCGGAACATACGCTGGGTTTCTTCTCCGTCGGTTCGTAGATCCCCCCCAGAAACGAGGATATGGGCAGAATGCTGGAGACAACGGGGCGTATCACCATCCCGGTGGTGCTTGAGACTGCGAGCAGATCATCCAGCTTGAAATTAATACTGAGCCTGTAGACGTCCAGCAGCTCCGTGGGGTCGTCCTTTTGCAGTTTGGCGGTCCCGTGAAACCCCTGTCCCTCCAGGAATTTTCTCGCCACCAGATCCTCCTGATCCCCCGGCAGTTTCCGCAGCAGCGCCCTCATGGCGATGGCCGGCAGTCCCTTCAGGCTGATCCGGCTCGATCCATCGGCGCTCCCGTCCGCATTGACCCGGATCGTGGTTTTCATGACCTGTTCGTGTCCGTACCCGGCAGTCGGGGGTATCCTCATGCCGTCGCTGTAATGCGCCACCAGAAGGACCGGTTTTTCGCCCAGCAGGGTCGGGACCATGCCAAATGGCATCTCCGAAGAGGTTGAATCCAGGAAGAGCTTCATGCTCGGGAGATAGTTGATCACATGGTTTATCGAGGAGACGACGGGGGTCCTGGGGAGGTGGTACAGCATGCCGGAATTCACGAGCGCCTGATCCGCCTCGATGTTTCTGGCGGCGAGCAACGCCTGCAGGAGGGTCGCATGGTCTTTGCAGTCGCCCATCCTGTTGTCCAGGATAACGTTGATGTCGCGGGGAACCACCGCGCCAATCCCGATGCAGTTGCCTCCATAGGAGATGTTGGTGGCAACCCAGTTGTAGATGGAGCGGGCCTGCGTCTCGGGTGGATCGTTTTCTTTCGTGATCTTCGAGGCCAGGGCTTTTATGCGGTCGTTTACCACCGCCTTCGGAATCGCCCGGGCGCCGTACTGTTCGGCGATCTGACGGTAACTGTTGAAAGTGGAGACATAGAGGCTCGGTTCGTCGCCCACCCGGGAGATTCCGCTTTCCGCCGGGGACCATTTCTCGGGAGTGCTGTTCCGGAAGGTCCACTCCAGCTGCTGCTTCCCGTCTTTCTCCACCGCCTTCTTTTCCGTAAGGAAATATTCCTCGTGACTCAATTTCATGGTCCGTGGGGCGGTTATTCTGATGCTCACGTCATCGTACGCCACGAACCTTGAGAAGTCGTGGGCAACCGAGAAATGGCCCGGGAAGATCCCCACCGAATTGTTCACCCGGTAGGCAAAGACGATAGTGTCACCCACAGCCAGATCCGGGAAAATGACGGTTATGGTCGTCTCATCGGAATAGAGCGGTTTGGCGCTGTTGTAGCCGTCGTTCGTGGTTACCTGATAGCTGTCTTTCGGCGCATCGATCCTTTTGCCCGATTTCTTCAGCGTATAAGCCTCCAGGATTTCTCCCTTGGCGACGCTGGTGCTGAAGGTAACGGAACCCTCCTTGAATTTTTCCACCGCATTTTCCTTCAGGATTTCGAGCCGGTATTGCTGCGTTTCCACATACGAACCGTCGGCGTTGACATCATAGGCCACGTGGTAAGAAGCGTACCTGACGGGAATATCCTTTTCCGGAATCGATTCGGCGTTCGCAATGGACAGGTTGGCGAGTAAAAGTATAAGCGCCAGCAAGAAGTATTTCATGGTTCCTCCCGGGTTCGACCGTATGTTTGCCGTGTGGCGTTTCCGACTGGATGCCGGACACCCTCTCTATTCGTTTTCCACGTATTTTTCCAAAAGGGCAGCAGAAAATCCGGACATCCTGTTGCTGCCCACCAGTATGAGCGGCACTCCGTGTCCCCCCAGTTCCCTGTAGCGTTTTCTCGCGCCGCCGTCCTTTTCAATGTCATAACTGACGTACTGGTAACCTCTTTCCGACAGATACCTCACGGCTTCCTTGCATACCGGGCACCATTCAGTCACGAATACTTCTATAACACCGCTGAAACGTTCGCCTGTCCGCTGCTTTTTGCCCGCCGCCGATCGGGGCGCGGCCTGAGGTGTGGCGGGCGCTGCCGTGGCGGAACTGGCGCCATCCCGGTACACCTTGATCCTGCGATTCCGTTTTTTCTTGGACGGCGGTGGAGGCGCGTCCTTGAAGGTTATGACGCCGTTTTCGTCCTCCCATTTGTACATGTCCGCCCTAATGGGTGAAGAAATGACCAGACATACTAATAAAACGATTATGAAAGTCTTCATGGCAATGTCCGTTTGGTTGCAATTTCTATGGGGGGGTGCATGGCTATGCCGGATCAGGTTCAGAAAATCAAAAGACCCACGCCGGGCAAGGTGGGCCTCATGATGGACATAAGTCGATCCGTCACTTCGGCAGCCCCTCTATCCAGCAGGTGGCTGGATGGTAGCTTTGCGCCACACGGTTACCCGTGCTTAGCCCTTTCGACGACACTTCCGATTTTCGAAAAAATGCTGCGTGGCGGACAGCAGTCTACTTTTTAATGGATCAATTAGGCTTTGTCAATAAATATATTGAAAAGGATTGGTCGGGCCGGTCTGTCTTGAAGCCGGTTGACACCCCGCTTCCGGAGGGGAATACTTTCTTCCAGGGCAGTTTTCTTGTCCCAGCCACATATTCTCCCTGGGAATGGCAGTTGGGAGATGCCGAAATCAGATTCACAGGAGGATATCCATGGAGAGACTCGTCATTATGCTGTTTTTTGGGGTGTTGGCCCTCTCGGCGCCGCTCCCCGCAACGGGAAGGGAGGTTCACAGAATGGTCCAATTGCAGATTTCAAGCCCGGCCTTCGACCACCGGCAGGCCATCCCGGCCCGATTCACCTGTGACGCCCGGGATGTGAACCCGCCGCTCAGGATTGACAATGTCCCGGCTGGCGCAAAATCACTGCTGTTGATCGTCGATGACCCGGACGCTCCGGGAGGAATGTGGGTCCATTGGGTCGTATGGAATATTCCGCCCGAAACCCGGGAAATCGGGGAGAACAGCTTACCGGCCGGAGCGGTACAGGGACTGAATGGCTGGAAGAAAAACCGCTATGGCGGTCCGTGCCCGCCGGCGGGAACTCACCGCTACTTCTTCAAATTCTATGCTCTCGACACCACGCTGAACCTGGCTCCGGCAACCGCAAAGGCGGGACTCGAACGGGCCATGCAGGGTCACGTCCTTGCCAGGGGAGAACTCATGGGTACCTATCACCGGAAGAGGTAGAGCCAGGGGAATGGCTTGCGGGCGACGCAACGGCCGGAGAGGTTTCGCTATCATCCCCTTCTGTTCCTCAATGAGGTGGATGAGGGTGTTGTTGAAGGGTCGGGGGTATTGAAAGTTGGGAATTGTTTTCCGCCTTTGCATTCTTCCGGTTGCTGTTAGGGCGGCATCTGATTGTTCCCGGACCTATTTGGGCATCTGTCCGGCCGCTTTTCTCATCTCCTGCGAGGTCTCCAGCAACCGTTTCGACGCGGACTCGGAGTTGATGCTTGCCAGCGCTAATATTACCCCGAGAATTCCAAAAACGAGCCATGCCTTCCGGGCGACGAGTCCGTGCACGCCAACGCTTGCAGCCACCAAAAAAAATGTTGTCAATGCTATTGCGATGACCGATCCAAAATAGGGGATAATTCCGAGGATTGTGGTGATCGGGGAAAGCGCGGCAATGTATGCCGTGCACCGGTATGCGGTTTCGTATGACTCCTGTGACCCCATCAGTTTCCAGATGAGGAAGACAATCGCGGCGCTTATGAACCCAAAGAATGCCATCATGACGGGCATGATGATGATGGATGCCACACCACCCGAGAGATCCAGTCTGAGGATACCGAGAACAAATCTGACGACGCTGGCAATGCAGCCCATGGTCACCATGAAAACCAAGGGGTCTGAAAAACCCCCGTTCCTCGGCATTGCC
This sequence comes from uncultured Pelobacter sp., assembly GCA_964601865.1. Lineage (GTDB taxonomy): Bacteria > Desulfobacterota > Desulfuromonadia > Geobacterales > Pseudopelobacteraceae > Pseudopelobacter. Next base: position 8,158 of record CAZRPI010000142.1, read on the forward strand.
CTGAAAAAGCCGGATGGTGAAAACAGAATCTTAAAGGCAATCTGCGGCACAGCCCCAATGTTTACGTTTTTTGATTCCATCAGCGCCCTCCTTTTTAATTCAGGGCAACGCCTGCGACTGGAGCATGCCGGAACAGTCACCGGAGG
>CAZRPI010000143.1:0-8291 GCA_964601865.1 uncultured Pelobacter sp.
AAACAGGACGTTCTCCGTCTGCTCTGTGGTGCAGCTTTAACGGTGTCGTTACGCGTGCAAGGAGGAACATATGAATCACGTTTTTTCATCAGATGCCATGGCAAGGGTCGTTGTTGCGCTGCTGTTGCAGCTGGTACTGATAGTGCCGGCATCGGTCCGGGCGGATTTCACTCTGCCGGATGCAATCCGGGACAAGGTCGAAGTTATTGCCACCTTTGACTCAAAACAGGTCTCGATCGCAACCGATAAAGCCGCATTTGCGGAAAAACAGAGGATTTTCAGCGAATTGATCGGCAATGCACAGAAGCCGGAAGGCAAGGGCGGTGTGTTTGAAGGAAAGGTTGTCAAGGTCAGGAAAGCGTTCCCGGTTTTCAGGGTCTATACGGAAAAGAAAGATCCCCGGACCGGATGGAACAACCGTCTGGGCGGATGGTGGACTCACGTCCCGCCGGCGAAGGGCACCTCCACGGCCGACTACAGAAAGCGCTATGAAATCTGTGAAAGTTTCAACCCCGGTCTGGATCGGGTGGTGAAATGCCGCCTCTATCCGGGGGCGCTGCTGCTGATCGGGCCTGGGCAGAGCGTGGATGAACAGCTATGCGGGAAACCGGGTGAACGTTACGCCGCCGATGTCGGGAAGGAGAACCTTCAGATCTTTCTGTTCGAAATGTTTAAACACCGCTTCACCGTCAACGATGACAAGGCGCCGTTGCCGGACGTGGATCACTATATCGGCTGCCCGGCGGAATCCGATGACCGGACGTTTGGCTGGTATTCAGGGGAAAAGGGGGCTGGTGACTAAGAGCTTTTTTGTCGCGACCCTTTACACCGTTTCATTTGTCGTATCGGTTTTTTGTAGGTTTGCAGGCGCTACCCCGTTGACTTCCATGCTGCTCAAAGAGGAGGAAAAGGGTCAGCCCCGGACATTGGACAATATCTTACCCAACTTCTCCGCTTCTTCTCTCAAGGAAGCATTTTTTTCCATTTCCTTCACATATCGCTGGTACATCTTGGCCAGCGCCTCGTAGTCCACCGAGTAGTGCGCAAATATTTCGATTCGAACTCGAAATATTTGTACGTATGGTTGTTACAGCCGGTTAGTATGGCAGGCAGGTGAAAAGGGACTGGAATTAATGCGGCGGACTTCAGCCGATGAGGTGATACGTTATCTGGTTGATTGGCAGGATCAGTGGGATCACACCATTGTGAACCCGATTAGTTGGTTCAGAGTGTCTTTGCCAGCTCGACAAGTGTCGATTTGATCGGTCCGGTGATGCTGTAGGGCTCGATGCCCAGATTCTCCAGTTCCGACCTGGGATGTTCTCCTATCTGGGCGGCCGCCACGGCGCGACACCCCTTCAATGCGTCGGCAATTTCCTGCAGGACATGACTCCGCAACGGATGTTCCGGGTCGAAACTGCAGTAGCGCGTGACTTTTTTCTCGTCCACCAGTCTGACGATATCGTTTTCAACCTCGTATATCAGAAAGCGTTCCGCATGACCAAAGTGCTGGTCTATTTTATTGCCGTCTCTTGATGCAACCGCGATGAGCATGATGCGCCTCCTGAAACTTTCCGGAAATAAATTCCGGATTACCGGCCGTTAGATTTCCACCGGTTCGAAGCTGAAACACTTCTTCGGACAGGTCCGGCCGCAGGCCTGGCAGCCGACGCAGTTGCCGGGGTTTGCCACGGTCATGAAAGCTTTGGCGGAATCATCCTCATCCACTTCCTCATAGTTCAGCACACTCATGGCGCAGACCTTGAAACAGCGTCCGCAACCGATGCACAGTTCATCGTCGATATTACTGACGAACTGGGGAATCCACTCCTGTTTGTCTCTTGTCAATCCGGTTATGTAGGCCATCGTCAATTTCTCCTTTTCTTGTTTTTTTAAATATCCAGGTTTTATCAGTTTCTCCAGGTCTACTCGGCTTGAAACGGTGTGATCAGATCCTTGTTCAGTGCTTTTCTCAGCCATGGTGGGGGATTGCCGCGCAGAACTTCCTGAAGCCGCTCCACCGTTGCCTTGAGGCTGACTTCGTTTCCGGTTTTCATGGGATGGATCTTTTTCGCCACCAGTTTTGCGGCCGCCGGTCCGCCGATCTGCATCGAGTATACGATGGCGCAGTCGGCAAGCGCTTTTGCCCGTGCGGCGATCCGGTCCTCCTCGTCGTCTCCCTCTTCCCCGACGTTGATTGTTTTCAGAAAACCGGCTTCATCCGGTCCGACATCCCAGACATGGAAGACATCCGTCTGGCCGAAATGGAGATCGATCATTTCGCCGCTTGATGTCGCAAATGCAATTTTCATGGGGTCTCCTTTCAAAATTATTTTTGCAATTACAAACATGATGACAGGCAGAGACGCATTGCAATGCGTCTCTACGGCATACAAACAGTCATCCTGGATGCAATCCGGAATCAGTTATGCGCCACCTTCTGCGCTTCGCTGGCGTTGGCCTGGAACAGGTTCGCCACCTCGAATACCAGGTTCATGGTCCCCCGGTAGCCCGACCAGACTTTCTGATGGGCGCCGAGCCGGTCGAAGACCGGCAGCCCCGCCCTCAGGTGGGCACCGATCCTGAGCTTTGCCGCCGCCTGGCGGCCGTTGCTGTTGGCAACCAGCAGATCTGCTCCCGCAGCTGCTCGCTCCAGATCCTCCAGGTCCCCGACAAACACATTGTCGCTGGGCAGGGCATCCAGACCGCGCGTCCTGGTGGCGCTCACCGCCGCCTGGATCCGGCATCCCATGCCGTCCAGGAAACGGGCCAGGGCCTTCAGATTGTCCGACTCCAGGGCCAGGGCCACCTTTTTGGTGCCGAACTGGTAGTGGCTGTCCAGCATGGCGTCCATCAGACGGCTGCGCCAGCGGCGCTGCGTGAGTGGTACGGGATTCCCAGAGATATTCGACAGGACTGCCATGAAGCGGTCCGTCTCCGCCAGGCCGGTCAGGGAGGTGAAGCCATAGGCAGGGATACCATGTTTCTCCCTCATCTTGATCGCGGCCTTTGCCAGGGAATCGCCGACGTAGATTGTGGCCATGCTGCGGCCGGCGCCCCGGATCGCCTCAACCCTGATGCCGCCGGTGGCCAGGGGGGAAACCTCGTCGTCAATGTGTCCGTCCATGGCGTTGGATATGTCGGGTATGGTCAGAACCGTGAGACCGAACGACTCCATAATTCCCCTGACCTCTTCCACGTCCGCCGGCGTCAGATGGGCGCCGGGAAGCAGGTTCACCTGCCCCGGAACGGTCTCGCCTCCCTCGGCCAGGGCCATCAGGATCGCCTCCACCGCGATGGCGTAGCCTTCCTGCAGCGAGCCGCAGTAATCAGGTGTGGCGGCGTGGACAACGGGTGTGGCGGCCAGCTCCGGATTCTCCCGCCGGAACTGGACGATGGCGCTGTTCACGTCATCGCCCATGGTTTCGGTCAGGCCGGAGGTCATCACCCCTACCACCTTTGGCCTGAATTTTTCCATGACCCGCCTGAGCCCCATTTTCAGGTTTTCCCAGCCGCCGAAGATGGCCGAGTCCTCGCTCATGGCCGTGGCGTTGAGAGCGACGGACTCCTTGTAATGACGGGAGAGCTGAAGACGGATGAACGTGGAGCACCCCTGGGCGCCGTGCAGCAGCCCCAGCATGTTGTCGATACCCAGATAGGCCATGGTTGCCCCCAGGGCGGGCGAATTCTTCTGGGGATTGACGATGGCGGCCTTTGCGGGGACTTCAACCGAGGAAGACGACAGATCCTCCGCCAGATAGGTGTCGGCGTGACTCAGGGCGCAGAACGCGTCGTCAGCAAGTTGCTCCGAGCTCTTCTCCCAAGGCGCCGGGGCGTTCAGCACCGGCCAGATCGGGCTGTTGACCGTCAGATCCAACTGCTTGGCGAAGGTCACCATGCCGCCGTACCCGGCGTAAGGGTGGCTGCGGCCGTGATTGATGTCCAGAAAGGGCGTCCTGGTCTTGAGCGCCAGAAACTTGACCTTGCCACCCGCAACGATGAGATCGGGCATCTTTTCCCGCATGATCGCCAGCAGGCCCGCGGTGCTGGTGTCCTCGATGATCCCGGCGTCGGCCCGCATCAGCGCCTTCATGCGGTAAAAATCCTCAAGCGTGGAGTTCTGGGTGCCGGCCGCCAGGATTTCCACTCCCAGCTCAGCCAGGGCATTGACCATGGACCAGGTCTTGACGCCGCCGGTGAACAGCACCGCGCGTTTTCCTTCCAGTCTGGCCCGGTAGGGCGCGATCGCTTCGCGGCAGGCGGCCTCTTCTTCTTCCAGCAGCCGTTCGACCCGCTCCTGCATGATTCTCTTCTCCAGGCCGTTGACCGAATTGTCCAGCTCCCGTGCGATGTTGCGCAAAGCCCTGGCTATGTCCGTAATGCCGTAGAACGACTCCTCCAGGTAGGGCATGCCGTAGGTTTTGTGCATCTTTTTGGCGAGGTTGGTCAGGCTTTTGGAGCAGATGATCACGTTGAGTCTGGCCCGATGGGCGTAGCGCAGGTCCTCGAACCGGGCGTCGCCGCTGAAACAGGACAGGATCTGGATCCCCAGCCGTTCGAACAGCGGCAGCATGCCCCACAGGTCGCCGGCTATGTTGTATTCGCCGATGAGGTTGATCGGATATTCCCCGAGAACCGGCGGTTCCGCGGTCCCAATGACGTGTTTGAACAGAATCTCGCCGGCCAGGCGGTTACCGATGTTCTTGTCGCCGATGAAACCGGGGGTATTGACCGGAATCACCGGAATAGCCACCTTCTTGGCAGCCTCCCTGCAGACCGCCTCGACGTCGTCGCCGGTCATGGCGGTGACGCAGGTGGCATAGACGAAGATGGCCCTGGCCTGGTCACGGTAGCGCTCCTCCAGATCCAGGATCGCCCGGTACAGCTTCTTCTCTCCCCCGAAGACGACGTCGTTCTCCAGCATCTCGGTGGTGAAGCCGCGCCGGAACAGCTGGGGTCCGGAGGAACGGGCACCGCGGTTGTCCCAGGAATTGCCGGCGCAGGCGATGGGGCCATGCACCAGGTGAATGGCGTCGGTGACCGGCATGAGCACCACCCGCGCCCCGTCGTAGGCGCAACTCCGTTCGGTTCCTTCGCCCGGTTCGGACTTTTTGCAGAACTTCGGCGCCCCCCTGTCATGGGTTTCGCATCCGGTTACGTCGTAATAATCAGGTTTCGCCATCGGAACTCTCCTGCAGCCCAGCTTTTGCTGAAAACAGCGCCTCGTCCCCCGGCTTCGGAGTCCGCCTGAGCAGCAGCCGACGGCTTCCATTCGTATTGTGCGCTGATGTAGTTCTTCGCTTAGCAGTTGTCGTGCCAAGGGCGTTTTGGGTACAATGTGTATTAATCCCAAGGAGTTATGTTCGCTGCCGAGCGGTGAGTCTGAAGTCCGTGCTCTGATTTTGTGCAGATTTGCCTTTTGGACGCCCAGGCGGTACCTTCTATTGAGTGATCGACGAACACTGCTTGACAGATTGCGCCGCTTCTCTCATAAACATATTATTTACGTATGAATTTCCTCCCGGACTGCCCCCGGGATCTCTTCACATGATATAATACGACTCACATGCGGGAATGCACGGATGCCTAAAAGTTCGGCGTTCCCGTGACTGCTGGAGCCGATTGCTATAATGGAACAGATCAGCCTTTCACTGCGACGACTGACCCTTGTTACGGCCTGGAGCATCTCCACTCTGCTCGCGATCGCCATACCAGGCGCCTATTTTCTCCTTTCGCAACAATACCTTCAAGGGGCGCTCGAATCGCAGGCGTCCCTGGTTGCCGCAACTGTCAATGCCGCTGTCGCATCCGATCCCGGAGTCCGGCTTCAAGACCGTGCTGGATTGGGGCACCTGCTGGAGCAGTACGGGCGGAGCGACGCGCCGGAAAGAATACGTATTCTGGGCCGGGCCGGAAACCTGATTGCCGCAAACAACGTCAGCGTGCAGGCGCCGGTTGCAAACAGTTCACGCACTGTTCACGCCGCCGGAGTTGTGATCGGCAGTATCGAGGTGTCCCACTCACTCCGTACGCTTCTCCTCAGGACCATTCTCATCGCCCTCTGTTCGACCGGTATTGCCGCCGCACTGTTTTTTGTCCTGCGAACCTTTCCGTTGCGGGTGCTCCAGAGGGCATTCCAGGTTCTGGAGGAGAGTGAAAGTAAGTACCGGTCACTCTATGAAACCATGAGTGAGGGGATGGCGCTGCACAGGGTCGATCTCGACGAAAACGGCGCGTTCTCATCGCTTACCGTCGTCGATGCCAACCGCCGCTGCAGGAAGATGTTCGAGAGGAGTCCGAGGGAGATCGTCGGTAGCAACAGCTTCGCGCTTTTTGGAGATACCTTTCGGGAGTATCTTTCCGAACTGTTGCAGGTGCTTGAGCAGGGCAAGACCGTATCGTTCGAACTGCACCTGCCGGGCACGGAAAAGATTTATAAGACGCAGGCGTTTTCACCCGGTCAGGGCCTGATCGCAACCCTGTTCGAGGATGTTACCGAGTACCGGGTATCCGAACAGCAGATCCAGCAAATCGCCTATTTCGACAGCCTGACCGGCCTTCCCAACCGCGCCCTCCTCTTCGACCGCCTCAACCAGGCCATCGCCAGGGCCAACCGCGAAAACACCACTCTGGGCGTACTTTTTATCGATCTCGATCGATTCAAGAGCATCAACGACACCCTGGGCCACGATGCTGGCGATCAACTGCTGATAGAGCTTACCCGGCGTCTCCGCCGGCACATCCGGTCCTGCGACACCCTGGGACGCCTGGGGGGAGACGAATTCTTGGTCGTGGTTGCCAATCTCGGTGACAAACTGCACGCCTCCTACGTTGCCCAGAACATGATCGACGCCATCCAGTCTTCGTTCAACATCAAGGGGAGTGAGCTGCATGTCACCACCAGCATCGGTATCGCCCTCTTTCCGGATGACGGCAGCGATGCGGAGACGCTTGTCAAATATGCGGATCTGGCAATGTACGCCTCCAAAGATTCGGGCCGCAACGCTTTCAATTTCTTTTCACCTTTTATGAATCAGAAAGCGCTCATGCGCATGGAGATCGAAGCCGAGTTGCACGATGCCCTGGAGCGGGAGGAGTTCTTCCTGGAATTCCAGCCGATAGTTGACGCCGGTTCCGAGACGGTTACGGCCGCCGAGGCTCTCATGCGCTGGAACCATCCCACCCGCGGCAGGATCTCGCCCGACCAGTTCATTCCTCTGGCCGAAGAAACCGGTCTTATCCTTCTGATCGGAGAGTGGGGTTTCCGTCATGCGTGCCTTGCCGTGAAGAGCTGGAAAGAAGCCGGCCTGCCTCCGGTAAGGCTTTCCGTCAATGTCTCCCGCCGCCAGATACAGCAGCAGAACTTTGCCGAGATCGTGGAAAACATACTGCGGGAAACCGGCGCCGATGCGTCGCGCCTTGAGATCGAACTCAGCGAAAGCTGCCTCGGTACGCAGATTGACTGGAGCCTTGCGGCCGTCTTCGGGATGCGCGAAAATGGCATTTCCATAGCCATCGATAACTTCGGCGCCGGATGTTCCTCCCTTGCCTTCATCAAAACCCTGCCCATCGACCGGATCAAGATCGACCGGTCCTTCATCGGGGAGTGTTGCTCGGATGTTCATGATCGGGCCATCGTGGAAGCGGTCATCACCATGTCGCGGAAGCTGGGCGTCAGGAGTGTTGCCGAGGGGGTTGAAAACTCCGGGCAGGCCAGATTGCTGCGGGAGCTGGGGTGTGACGAGATCCAGGGGTATCACTATTACCGTCCCCTCTCCCCGGATGCATTCGAGGCGCTGCTCAGGAAACAGCTTCTCGTGAGGGTCGGTTGAATTGACGATGCGTACGAGAGCCCACCGACGGAGGCGCGGTTATGAACTATTCCTTTTCCCAACTCGTCAACCTCGATGAATTGCAATCCCTCTGCGAGCAATTCACCGGTTTGACCGGCTTCGTGACCGCTATTCTGGATATGGAGGGGAACGTTCTGGTGGCGACCGGATGGAGGGAAATCTGTACCTGTTTTCACCGGTCCGCGCCCGAAACCGCTCTCAAGTGTCGCGAAAGCGACACTGTCCTTGCCGACCGGATCGACAAAGGTCAAAAGTATTGCGTCTACCGGTGCGCCAACGGTCTGATTGACGTGGCCGTCCCCATCGTTGTGGATAACGAACAGGTCGGCCGCCTGTATTCGGGGCAGTTTCTGTTCGCTCCCCCTGACATGGAGTTTTTCCGACGTCAGGCCGCTGAATCCGGCTTTGATGAGTCTACCTATCTGGATGCGGTGAGCA
>CAZRPI010000144.1:0-8097 GCA_964601865.1 uncultured Pelobacter sp.
CACTTGCAACCAGTATCGAACTGACGCAAAGTAAAATCGCTCTCCTCCCCAAACGTATCAAGAACAGGGCAAAAGCGGTGGATGATGACTTCTAACCGGCACAACAATCAAGCCTTTGTCTGGATATGGCTTCCCGGAGAGACACAACCCGTGGTCGCCGGCAAGCTTGAAGCGGATAACGGCACAATCCATTTCAACTATGGCAAAAGCTATCTTGACCGGACAGACGACAAGAATCCCGCCATTCCGATTTATGAGCCGGAATTACCCCTGAGGGCCGGGGTCTTGCCCCTGCTCAACGATCTGGAGATGCCGAATTGCATACGGGATGCCGCGCCCGATGCCTGGGGGCGACGCGTTATCATCAACAGGCAATTCGGGCTGAAAGGCCGGGATGCGGATACCGGCAGTCTGGATGAGCTTGCCTATCTATTGGAATCGGGGTCCGATCGGATTGGCGCGCTTGATTTCCAGCGATCACCAACAGAATTCGTTCCGAGAACTCCACATAATGCCACTTTGGAAGAGTTGCTGGAATCGGCCGAACGGGTTGAGCAAGGTGTGCCATTAACAGCCGAGCTTGATCAGGCGCTCTTCCATGGCAGTTCCATTGGCGGCGCCCGGCCCAAGGCTTTGATAGAAGATCAGGGCGCCAAGTATATTGCAAAATTTTCGTCCAGCAGTGATCTCTACAGCGTCGTCAAAGCCGAATACGTTGCCATGAGGTTGGCTTCAATTGCGGGACTGGAAGCCGCTCCCGTCAAGCTGGTAAAAGCTGCCGGCAAAGATGTCTTGTTGATCGAGCGATTCGACCGCATTGCGCTCGATTCCGGATGGGCTCGAAAATCCATGGTTTCCGCCCTGACCCTGTTCGGTTTAGGTGAGATGACGGCTCGTTATGCCAGTTATGAAGACCTTGCGGAAATCATTCGGCATCGCTTTACGCAACCAGTAGAAACCCTCAAGGAGCTCTATGGCCGGCTGGTTTTCAATGTCCTGTGCGGCAATACCGATGATCACGCCCGCAATCACGCGGCTTTTTGGGATGGGAAAGAGCTGACCTTGACGCCGGCCTATGACATTTGCCCTCAAGGCCGTACCGGCAATGAAGCGACCCAGGCCATGCTCATAACCGGGGAAAACAGGTTCAGTCAGCTCAAAACCTGCCTTGCCGCCGCGCATCACTTCCTGCTTTCCCGGCAGGCGGCTTTCGATACGATTGAGCGGATTGAGACCGCCATTCGCGATAACTGGGAGAGGGTCTGCGAAGAAGCGGAGCTTAGCCCGGTTGATAAAAACTATCTGTGGGGGCATCAATTTCTCAATCCTTTTTCCATTGTGCGATGACCCGGAAGAATGGCAACAGGGGAAGTGTCTCTGTTTTTCCCAGGAACGGCGCTTTGTTGGGGACGCATTCAGGGTGAGGCGGAGCAGGCGGGACTCAAGCTGCCGGTAATGAATTCGCTCATTGCCGCCCCCGCCGCGGCCCATGGCCTGGTTGTCGTGACGCGGAATGTCAGGGACATGGAGAGATGCGGGGTGAGGGTTTGATCATCGGTGATATTGATGTGGACAGCCTGGGCATACATGCCCGGAGAGAAGAGGGCAGGGTAATGTACACCGCGCCGATCGCTGTTTTTGTCGGCTGCAAGAAAGGATGAACATGGCATGACCGCGGAGGCGCACTGCAATGCGCCTCCGCGGCAATTCGACTCTGTTAATCCGACAATTCCTCCCACTCGCGGTAAAGCTGCTCCAGTTGGGCATTCAGGTCGGCATAGCGTTCTCCCGCTTCCCTGCTCTTCTCGGGATCATCGAAAAAGCCGGGGCCGGACATCTCCTCTTCCATGCGGGAGATTTCGGATTCGAGCCGGGCAATCCGCTCCTCGGTTTCGGCCAGTTGTTTCCGGCGCTTCTCCTGTTCCCGCTTGAGCCGCTTCTGCTCCTCCCGGTCCCTGAGCCGCTCCGCCTTTTCGAGGGCGGGCAGAGGGGCGGGTTCAACGGATGCGGTTCCGGCTTCAGCCCTGTAGTTCCGGGAGGACTCCGTCGCTCCCGCTTGTGGAGTGCCCTCCTTCTTTTCCAGATAATACTCGTAGTCACCGTAATAGTTGGTCAGCTTTCCCCCCTCCACCTCCACCACCCTGGTGGCCAGGGCATTGACGAAGTAGCGGTCGTGGGAGACGAACAGCACCGTGCCGTCGAATGAACGGAGGGCATCCAGCAGCACATCCTTGCTGAACAGGTCCAGATGATTGGTCGGTTCGTCCATCAGCAGCAGATTGGAGGGGCGCAGCAGCATCTTTGCCAGGGCCAGGCGGTTGCGTTCGCCGCCGGAAAGCACCCCCACCGGTTTGTTGATGTCATAGCCGGAAAAGAGAAAGGCGCCCAGGATGTCCCTCAGCCGGGGAACCATCTCGTAGGGAGCGTCGGCGTAAAGTTCGTCGTAGACGGTGCGATTGGAATCCAGCACGCTGGCCTGGTCCTGGGCAAAGTAGTCCATGATGACGTTATGACCGGTGAGGCATTCTCCTTCCTGGTATGCGGCGCCTGCCAGCACCGACATGAGGGTGGATTTTCCGGCGCCGTTGTGCCCCACCAGCGCCACCCGCTCCCCTTTTTCGACCACCATGTCCACGCGGTTCAGCACCACATGCCGGTCATAGGCCTTGGTAAGTCCCTTCAGTTCCATCACGATCCGGCCGCTCTTGGGGGCTGTGGGGAAATGAAACCTGATCCGTTTGCGCTCGGGCGGGATAATGATGCGTTCGATCTTTTCCAGCTGCTTGATGCGCGACTGGACCAGGGATGCCTTGTTAGCCTGGTAGCGGAAGCGCCGGATGAAATCCTCGATCTTCGCCACCTCTTCGTCCTGCACGCGCTTGGCCTCACGCAGGGCCGAGACCCGCTCCTCGCGCTGGTCCAGGTACCGGGAATAGATGCAGTGGTAATCGGTGATGGTGTGGTTCCAGACCTCGGCCACCCGCCCGCAGACCCGGTCCATGAAGAAACGGTCGTGGGAGACCAGGATCACCGAGCCGTTATAGGAGCAGAGGTACTCCTCCAGCCAGTTGCGGGCTTCGATGTCCAGGTGGTTGGTCGGTTCGTCCAGGAGCAGCACATCCGGCCGCTGCAGCAGCAGCCGGGCCAGGGCGATGCGCATCTGCCAGCCGCCGGAAAACTCGCCGCAGTCCCGCTCCCAGTCGTCCTGGGAAAAACCCAGTCCCTTGAGAACGGTGCCGATTTCCGCCTCCATGGTGTAACCCCCCCGGTGACGGAACTGCTCCTGCAGCTCGCCGTAGCGGTGGAGCAGCTGGTCGTGCTCGGGTGAGTCGTGGGGCAGACTTTCCAGCTCCCCCGCCAGGCCGCGCAGTTCGACCTCCACGGCCAGCAGTTCGGCAAAGGCGGAACGGGCCTCCCGGAACAGCGGGCGGCCTGATGTTACGATGCCGTCCTGGGGCAGATAGGAGGCCCGGGCGCCGCGGGCGAACTGGATTTCGCCGGAGGTAGGTTCCGTAAGACCGGCGATGATTTTCATCAGGGTGGACTTGCCGGAACCGTTCTCGCCGACCAACGCCACCCGTTCACCCTTTTTCAAATGCCAGGACACATCGACGAAAAGCGGGTTTCCCGCGAAATCTTTGGAGAGTTGTTTGAGATGAAGCATAGCGGATTTTTGTAGCACATATGGGGCGCCATCGGCAAGAAGGGGTTTTCCTCTTTCATTCCGGCCGGGCGCCGCCGAATGGAATTATCGGATACGACGGGTATCTAAAATATCAGTATGGTCAAGGTACGGCCCCACCCCGCCTGAGCAGATCAGCCAGCGACTCGGCAATGATCCGGTAGCCGGCGGCATTGGGGTGCACGATGTCGGATTTGAGCGGCCTCGTCCCCATGACGCGGGTGAGTACCTTCCGTTCGCAGGGTATGCCCGCCTCGGCGGCAACCTCGGCATAGAACGGGGGCGGGGAGAGGGAAAGTCCGATTTCCGGCACGGCCACCAGCACCACCGAGGCGCCATGCTCTCTTATCAGATCCAGCATGGCACGCAGATTCCGGACTGTCCTGCGCCGGTCTATCCCCCGCATTATGTCGTTGGCGCCATGGCAGAGGATCACCAGGGCCGGTTTTTCCCGCTCCAGGACCCCCGGCAGGCGCTCCAGACCCTCGGCCGTGATCTCCCCCGGGATGCCGGCGTTCACCACCCGCCGCCCGATCAATGTTGACAGGACGGCGGGATAACTGCTGTTTTCCTCGGTTCCGGTGCCGTAGGTCAGGCTGTCGCCGTACGCCAGCACCACACCGTCCCGGGGCAGCGGCGGGAGTTTCGGTCCGGATGAACAGGCCGTCAGCTGGAGAAAGGCGAGCCCCAACAGGAATCCGCAGTACTTCATGGGCATGATTTCCCCCGTCAGTAACGGTAGTGGTCCGTCTTGTACGGCCCTTCCCTCCTGACGCCGATGTAGGCCGCCTGGGCGTCGGTCAGTTCGGTCAGCATGGCGCCCAGGTTCCTGAGCTGCAGACGGGCCACCTTTTCGTCCAGCTCCTTCGGCAGCGTGTAGACGCCGACGGGGTATTTGTCAGGGTTGTTGAAGAGCTCGATCTGGGCCAGCGTCTGATTGGCGAAGGAAGAGGACATGACGAATGACGGGTGGCCGGTGGCGCAGCCCAGGTTGACCAGGCGCCCTTCAGCCAGCAGGATGATGCGCTTGCCGTCCGGGAAGATGATGTGATCCACCTGGGGCTTGATGTTTTCCCACCGGTACTGTTTCAACTTGGCGACCTCGATCTCGTTGTCGAAGTGGCCGATGTTGCAGACGATGGCGTTGTGCTTCATGGCCTTCATGTGATCGTGGGTGATGACGTCGATGTTGCCGGTGGTGGTAACGAAAATACCGGCCTTGTCGCAGGCGTACTCCATGGTCACCACCTTGAAACCTTCCATGGCCGCCTGCAGGGCGCAGATCGGGTCGATCTCGGTCACCCAGACCTGGGCCTGCAGTCCGCGCATGGCCTGGCAGCACCCCTTGCCCACGTCGCCGTAGCCGCAGACCACAGCCACCTTGCCCGCGACCATCACGTCGGTTGCCCGCTTGATCCCGTCCATGAGCGACTCGCGGCAGCCGTAGATGTTGTCGAACTTGGATTTGGTGACCGAGTCGTTGACGTTGATGGCCGGGAACCTGAGGGCACCCTTCCTGTGCATTTCATACAGACGGTGCACGCCGGTGGTGGTCTCTTCCGTTACCCCTCTGATGCAGGCGGCGGTTCTGGAGTACCATCCCGGCTTTTCCGCCAGGCGTTTTGCAATGGCTCCGAACAGGGCGCGTTCCTCGTCGCAAGTTGGATTGGCGATAACTTCCGGGTTGTTCTCGGCCTCGCTCCCCAGGTGCATCAGCAGGGTGGCGTCGCCGCCGTCGTCCAGGATCATGTTGGGGCTGCCGCCGTCATGCCATTCGAAAATGCGGTGGGTGTATTCCCAGTACTCATCCAGGCTCTCCCCCTTGTGGGCGAAGACCGGGATACCGGCGGCGGCGACGGCTGCCGCGGCGTGGTCCTGGGTGGAGAAGATGTTGCACGAGGCCCAGCGCACCTCGGCGCCCAGCGCCGTCAGGGTCTCAATCAGCATGGCGGTCTGGATGGTCATGTGCAGCGAACCGGCAATGCGGGCCCCCTTAAGCGGTTTCGATGCGGCGAATTCCTCGCGGATGGCCATGAGACCGGGCATTTCGGTCTCGGCGATGACCATCTCCTTGCGGCCCCATTCGGCCAGGGAGAGGTCTTTTACTGCGTAATCTTGTTCTGCCATGGTCATATTCTCCTTGTCTCTCAACTATGGTTCATTGATTTCAGGACGCCGTTTGGCTCCCCACATCAGAAGTACTCCAACTCTGCCGGCCCCGACGACGGTTTCGCTCTCGATCGCCTCAAATCCGGCGATTTCCAGCCACTCCCGCATTTCATCTTCCCCGAAACCGAGCCACTGATCGGCCAGCCGGTCCCGGACCCATTCCCGTTCGTGCCGGGCCAGGTCCGCAATCAACAGCACCCCGCCATCATTCAGCACCCGCCCGAATTCTTTGAAAACGGCCAATGGATCCGCGGCGTGATGCAGCACCATGTTGACCACAACGCAGCCGACGCTGGCGTCGCCAAGGGGGAGATGGGTCATCTCGCCCAGACGCAACTCCACGTTGTCCAGACCGGAAACGTCCAGCCTGCGACGAGCTTCCGCCAGCATGGCAGGTGAGTGATCCACGCCGATCACCGCCCGGCCATCAGTCGCCAACTCCGGCAGGAGCCCGCCGGTGCCGATTCCCACCTCCAGAACCGTGCTGTCGGCAGGGACGGCGTTCAGCAGGCGATCCAGATAATCCGGCGTCGGCAGCAGCCCCCGGCAGAGGTTGTCCCACTGCAGGGCGTGACGGTCGAAGAACTCCTGACTGCGGCTGCGGCGCTCCTCCAGGACCCGGGCCAATGCATCCAGGTCCTCCTTCCGGGAGGGGAGTTGCTCCAGACCCTGCTCCAGCGCCGGCAGCATGGCGTTGAATTGTGGATTGCCGTCCCCCACCCGGTAATAGTTCCAGGTGCCCTGGCGCTTGACGGTCAGCACACCGGAATCCGTCAGTATCTTCAGGTGCCGGGAAATGCGGGACTGTCCCATGTCCAGCATGCGGGTAAGTTCCTGCACGGTGAATTCGCCGCGCAGCAGCACGGCCACCAGTCGGAGGCGGCAGGGATCGGCCAGGGATTTCAGGAGCTCGAGCATGGTAAATATCAGGGTTGCCTGTTTTTAAATATCAACTTTTCTTGATATAGCATTGATCGTTGTTGAAGGTCAACTGAAAAACCGGCAAACAAGATACGGCCCACGGGAGATTTCCCGCGGGCCGCATCAAATGCGATCATGTTAAGGTGTGACGAAGCCGGGTATTGTCACTCGGCCGGCCGTTCTCCGAAGAGTTCCTCGAAAATGGCCCGTACCGTTGTGATGCGGTCGGCCTTCCAGGCATTGGAGCCGCAGAAGATGAGGCCGGTATCCACCTCTCCGCGCTGGGCGCGGTCGAGGGCTCCGATGATGCAGAAACGTTCGCGACTCTCCTTGTAGGTGCATTTTTTCAGACAGGCGGCGCGGCAGACGGTACGATGTTCCAGGTCATAGGCTCTGATGTTGTTGAAGTTTTTCAGGATGACACGGCCCGGAAGACCGGCAGGGCTCATCATCAGCCCGATATCTTCCCTGCGGCATTCCAGATACTGGCGCTTGAACGCATCGTCGGCATCGCACTCCTCGGTGCATACGAAGCGGCTGGCCATCTGTACGCCATCGGCCCCCTCGGCCAGGGCGTGCTCCAGGTCCGCGCGGTCCCACACTCCCCCTGCCGCGATAACCGGCACTTCCGCCTCGTACTCCGTACGGAACAGCTCCTTCACCTGGCGCACCGTTTCATACTGGTCGTACTCTCCGGTGCCGATATTCTCCATCTTCTCCCCCAGATGGCCGCCAGCCGTATCCGGGTCCTCCACCACGACCGCGTCCGGCAGGCGGTTGTAACTCTTGACCCATTTCTTCACTATCAGCTGCGCCGCGCGCAGGGAGGAGACGATCGGGACCAGGGCCACTTCGGGATAGTCCGCCGTGAGTTCCGGCAGGCTCATGGGGAGGCCCGCCCCGCAGATAATGATATTTGCTCCTGCGCTGGCGGCCGCCTTGGCGAGTTCGCCGTAATCTGACAGGGCCACCATGATGTTGACGCCGATGACACCATCCGGGGCGATTTCACGTGCCTTGCGGATCTCTTCCTTGAAGGCCTCGCCGTCGGCATAGAAGTAATTTTTGCCATTGTAGAAGGAGCTGTTGGCGCCGATGCCGGCCGCCGCCACGACACCCACACCGCCGCACTTGGCCACGTTGCCGGCCAGGCGCCCGGCGGAGATGCGAACCCCCATCCCCCCCTGAATCAGGGGATAGCGTAGAACATATTTTCCTATCTTGAGCTGCCGCGTCATGAAAAACCTCATTAGATGGAATGGGAAACCTAAACGGGGGCATCATACAGGAGGGAAGCCAGAGATTTTTGTAATAGTTTTGTAAAA
>CAZRPI010000145.1:0-8084 GCA_964601865.1 uncultured Pelobacter sp.
AGCCGAAGGTCTTGAAGCCCATGGACTCCAGCGCGCAGTTGCCGGCGAGGATCATGAGGTCGGCCCAGGAGATTTTCCTGCCGTACTTCTGCTTGATCGGCCAGAGCAGCCGGCGCGCCTTGTCCAGGCTCACGTTGTCGGGCCAGCTGTTGAGGGGCGCCAGGCGCTGGTTGCCGGACCCCGCGCCGCCGCGGCCGTCGCCCATGCGGTAGGTGCCCGCGCTGTGCCAGGCCATCCTGATGAAGAGGCCGCCGTAATGACCCCAGTCGGCCGGCCACCACTCCTGGGAATCGGTCATCAACGCATACAGGTCCTGCTTCACCGCCTTGAGGTCGAGTTTCTTGAACTCTTCGGCATAGTTGAAGGTTTCGCTCATGGGATTGGACTTGGAGGAATGCTGGTGGAGAATCCTGAGGTTCAGCTGGTTCGGCCACCAGTCCCGATTCGACGTGCCCCTGCCGGTCATGGGGATGGCGCTTTTGCCCGTAACCGGGCATCTATTTTCATCACTCATGAATTTGGCTCCTTTCGTCGTAATATCGCGCTTCGGCATCCGCATCTCTGTCAGGTTTTTAAACAACAATTCACCCAAAACCTGGTAGGGCATTTCACTAAAAAAATTACCGTTCACGGTGAGCTTGTCGAACCGTTGTCACTTTGTAAATTCTGGTCTTCGACAAGCTCAGGCCGAACGGAAAAATAAAACCGTAATTATGGATCGAGCTATTAGAATTTGTTATACACGATATCGGCATCCTGCATTATCATGGCTCCGGTTTTCAGCATGCCCTTTACCACTGGAATCAGCTCTCTTATCTTTTCTTCAGTATCAATAAATTCTACAACCACAGGCTGGCATGATGATGCCGTCATGCCCGTGTGCAGTGTCCTGCATTGAGGGCAACAGAAACCGAATCCCTGAATCCCGTTAAAAACCATTGACCCGGCCAGGCCCATTTCAAAGGCTTTTTGAACGATTGATTCGTACAGAAGTCCACCTTTATCATTGTGGGTGTTGGCGTTAAGAAAAATCCTCAAAATTTTGCCCTGTCCCTCAAATTGCATGGTGTGCCTCCTTGGTGGTGTTTTGTGCAATAACTGCGGTAACCTCCAGACTTCCGGGTTTTGCGGATTACAGGGAGCCCGAATAAACATCCGGCCTGGCTACCTGATTGCCTTTTCCCAGCATTGTCGCCACCGTCTTGTCCTCTGATTAATGGCCATCCGTAAATTTAGTCAGAGAATTCCCGCGTTGGCGCATTCTGGAGATGCTCCTCAACTTCTCGATTTATCACACCATTTTTCACCCCTTTCGGTTGAAATTCCGTCTCATCCGGAGCTGGCGTTCACGACAGATCTTCACGGTACCAGCCCGAAAGCTGCGGCTGAAAAACGTTGTCGATGATATGGACGATACCGTTGGAGCATTCGATGTCGGCGGTTACGAGCCTGGCGTTGTCGATCACCGGTTCCCCCTCGTCAAGCTCGATGGTGAGCGATTTGCCGGATTCGGTGCCAATGGAGCCGGTGGCTTTGACATCGGCCGACGTGACCTTTCCCGAAACCAGATGGTACTTGAGGGTGGTCTCCAAATTTTTAGGATCCTCAAGGGATTTCAGGATATCCATTCTCTCGAAGGCCGCTTCGTTGGGAACAAAAAGGGTGTACGTCCCGCCTCCGCCCAGGAGAGCGGTATAACCGCCCTTTTCAAGCAGACCGGCAAATGTTTTCAGCGTGGAATCGCTCTGCACATATTCTGATATGGTCTTCATGACATCCTCCCCGTTTCGTAATGGGATAGTTTCTGGTTTTTCGCATACTCTTTCATGTTGCCACACTTTCATGCGACCGCAAGCCGGTATAGTTTGCCTCCTGTTGACCGTGCCGTCCTTATGTGAGGATCACCTCCTTGTGGTGCGCCATGTCTTGGAAATGCGGTTTCTGTAACAATAGTTTGTCAACAGATAATTGTTATCAATAAAACGGTAAAAAAATTCTATTTTCCCTGACACTCCGGGCAGATCCCGAAAAAATCGAGCCTGTGATAGCTGATAGTGAAGCCGGTCTTGCTCTTCATCTCTTCGCTCAGTTCCTCGACACTGGATATTTCCGGGTCCATTATCTTTCTGCATTTCAGGCAGATGGCATGGGGATGGGGATATGGCCGGCTGCCGTCGTAGCGGTTGCTGCCGTCAGGAAACCCCAGTTCCAGCACTTCATCCAGATCTTTCAGGAGCGCGATGGTCTTGTATATGGTGGCCAGACTCGTGGTCGGGAACTGAAGCCTTACCTTCTGATAGATCTGGTCAACGGTCGGATGTTCCTCGCTCTCCGCCAGTATCTTCAGGATGGCCATGCGCTGGGGCGTCAAACGGAAATCTCGCCCCTTGATCTTGGCCAGCATCCGGGAGAGGCGATCTTCATTCCTGGGGCTGTTTTTTTCTGTTGTCATGACCCTGTCCAGCTTAATGGTATACTCTATTACCAGATAATGATTATCAATTGTAATGATTGTTCATGACATGTCAAGCACTTTGATAAACATCAGCAAGCATGAGGGTTTATCGCTGCGCAGGCACTTATCCGGTAATGGCTACGAACCAGCGCCAAAGCCAAAGAGATGGCCCCTACAGACAGGCAAAAGAATTTTATCTGCGAGAATCTGTGTAACCGGCTGAAAACATCTTTTGATATCCACGGATTACGCAGATTGACACAGATTATCTAGTTTTCGTCCGGTAACTATCTAAAACCTTGAAGTCACCGGATATTCCAGGCCTGAGCGCGATACGGCACGTTATTTTTCCCGAGAGCTTGATCGGAAAATAGCGAAACAATGCGAAACAATTGAAGAATCTGTGGAAAACACATTTGCGCTGACAACTGTCTTGAGAAAAAGTGAACTTTGACATACTATCGCACTTCTGAAAAATACTAGGGGGGCGACAGCATGGGCGATACCGTTCGATTTGGCATTTCCATTGACGAGAATCTGCTTAACAGCTTTGACAAACTCATTGAGCACAAGGGTTACGCGAACCGCTCCGAAGCCCTGCGGGATCTCATCCGCGCCGCGCTGATCGAAATCAAGTGGGAGGGTGGCGAGGAGGAGATGATCGGCACCGTTACCCTGGTGTACAACCACCATGTGCGGGACCTGTCGGACAAACTGACCGAACATCAGCACGTTCATCACCACCAGATTATCTCGACCCTGCATGTGCATCTGGACGCCCACAACTGCCTGGAAGTCCTGGTAATTCGCGGTATGGCCCGTGAGATCAAGAAAATCTCCGATGAGCTGATCGGCGTCAAGGGAGTCAAGCACGGCAAACTGGTTATGACCGCGACAGGGCAGGGGCTGCACTGATATCCCGCCATTCCGCTATTTGAGCGCCAGCTCCATCTCCTCCAGTGTCTTGATCCGGTCGCGCAGTTCGGCCGCCTTTTCGAAGTCCAGTTGTTTGGCGGCCGCCAGCATCTCCTTGCGCAGTTTCTTGACCAGCCTGGGGATTTCCTTCGGTGAGGGGAGGTACTCCTCCGAAGATTCCGCTACCCTGACCGGCGGGGTGTAGTAGTCCTGTTCCTCGATGGAGCCCAGGATGGTCTGCATGCTCTTTTTGACCGTTTCCGGGGTGATGCCGTGCTCCAGGTTCCAGGCCGTCTGCTTTTCCCGCCGCCGCCGGGTCTCGTCGATGCAGGCCTGCATGGAGCCGGTGACAATGTCGGCGTACATCAGCACCCGGCCGTTGACGTTGCGGGCGGCCCGGCCGCAGGTCTGGATCAGGGAACGCTCCGACCTGAGAAATCCCTCCTTGTCCGCGTCCAGGATCGCCACCAGCGAGACCTCGGGCAGGTCCAGCCCTTCCCGCAGCAGATTGATTCCCACCAGCACGTCGAACTCCCCCAGCCTCAGGTCGCGCAGGATCTGCATCCGCTCGATGGTGTCGATGTCCGAGTGCAGGTATCTGACCCGCACTCCCAGCTCCTGGTAGTAGTTAGTCAGTTCCTCGGCCATGCGCTTGGTCAGGGTGGTCACCAGCACCCGTTCACCCCTGGCAACTGTCTCGCGCACCTCGTGCAGCAGGTCGTCCACCTGGCCGGGAGAAATCCACTCCGACACTGCATCACAAGACGAAATCCCCCTAAATCCCCCTTTTTCAAAGGGGGACTTGTTGTTCTCTCCCCCCTTTGTCAAAGGGGGGGCGGGGGGGATTTGCAGTTGCCGTCCCGCCGTCACTGGTCGCACCTCAATCATGGGATCCAGCAGGCCGGTGGGGCGGATCACCTGCTCCACGAACACGCCGCCGCTCTTCTCCAGCTCATAGTCCGCGGGGGTGGCCGACACGTACACCGCCTGCCTGATTCGGCCCTCGAATTCGCCGAAGTTAAGCGGCCGGTTGTCCAGGGCCGCCGGAAGGCGGAAGCCGTAGTTGACCAGGGTCTCCTTGCGGCTGCGGTCGCCGCGGTACATGCCGCCAACCTGGGGGATGCTGATGTGCGATTCGTCCACGTACAGCACGAAATCTTCCGGGAAGTAGTCGATCAGCGTGTAGGGGGGCTCCCCCTCCTGCCGGCCGTCGAAATAGCGCGAGTAGTTCTCGATCCCCTGGCAGAACCCCATCTCCTCCATCATCTCGATATCGAAGAAGGTGCGCTGTTCGATGCGCTGGGCCTCCAGCAGCATGCCGTGCTCCCGGAAATACCGGATGCGCTCCTCCAGGTCGAGCCGGATCAGCTCCACCGCCCGCTCCAGGGTCTCGCGGGTGGAGACGTAGTGCGAGGCCGGGTAGATGGCGCATTTGGACAGGCGCTGCAGCACGACGCCCCGCAGCGGGTCGATTTCGGAGATGCTCTCCACCTCGTCGCCGAAGAACTCGATCCTCAGGGCCTTGTCGCTGTCATAGGCCGGAAAGATCTCCACCACGTCGCCCCGCACCCGGAAGGTGCCGCGGTGAAAGTCGGTGTCGTTGCGCTCGTACTGGATCTCCACCAGCTTCCGCAGCAGGTCGTCCCG
Source organism: uncultured Pelobacter sp. (assembly GCA_964601865.1). GTDB lineage: Bacteria > Desulfobacterota > Desulfuromonadia > Geobacterales > Pseudopelobacteraceae > Pseudopelobacter. The sequence continues at coordinate 5,018 of CAZRPI010000145.1, forward strand.
GCCGTACTCGTCTCCCTGGTGGAAGAAGATGTGCAGGCTGGCGTAGGCCTCGGGCGAGCCGATGCCGTAGATGCAGGAGACCGAGGCCACGATGATCACGTCGCGCCGGGTCAAAAGGCTTCTGGTGGCGGAGTGGCGCATCTTGTCGATCTCGTCGTTGATGGACGAGTCCTTTTCGATGAAGGTGTCGCTTGACGGGATGTAGGCTTCCGGCTGGTAGTAGTCGTAGTAGGAGACGAAGAACTCCACCGCGTTGTCCGGGAACAGTTCCTTCAGCTCGCCATAGAGCTGGGCCGCCAGTGTCTTGTTGGGTGCCAGCACCAGGGCGGGCCTCCCCGTGGCGGCGATGACGTTGGCTACGGTGAAGGTCTTGCCCGAGCCGGTAACCCCCAGCAGCACCTGGTGTTGATCGCCCCGTTCGATGCCTGCCACCAGCTCGGTGATGGCCGCCGGCTGGTCGCCGCGGGGGATGTAGTCAGTTTTCAGGGTGAAGATGGGCATGTCAACTTGCTTTCAACACGGAATTGTTATCTGTGTTCGGATGATAGAGCGCTGGGATAGCCCTGTCAAGCAAGGTGCGGCATGGGCAGTCCAGGTGGAATTATGTCGGTATGGATCCAAGAAAAGATTGATTTTTTAATGAGTTGTTGTATGGTTATAAAATACCGGGTTTATCGAATGATACTGGGAAAATCAGTTCCGAATCCGGATACCGTGAAGGCCATGGAGCAAACTCGGCCGTGTGTAAGTTGAGGAGAGAACGATGGGTCAGGCTGAAAAAATTCTTATTGTAGACGATGAGGAACTGATCCGTCTCAACCTGCGGGCGCTGCTGGAGGACCTCGGCTATCGGGTTGCCGAGGCAGCCGATGGCAGGGCGGGACTGGATGTCTTTGATCGTGAACGGCCCGACCTGGTCCTGGCCGACCTGAGGATGCCGGTGATGGACGGGCTTTCGATGATTGCCGCAATTCGGGAGAAAAACACTGAAACTCCGGTTATCGTAGTCTCAGGCGTCGGCACTGTACGGGAGGCCGTCGATTCCCTCCGTTTCGGCGCGTGGGACTATGTAATGAAGCCGGTCCCGGATGCGGAAGGGCTTGACATCACCATCAGGCGCGCGCTCGATAAAGCGCGGCTGCTGAGAGAAAACAGTCTTTACCGGGAAAATCTGGAAAAAACCGCCGAAGCACTGCGTGCCAGCGAGGAAAGATATGCCCTGGCCGTGGAGGGCGCAAACGACGTCATCTGGGACGTGAATCTCGTCACCGGCGGGATGTACCATTCAGAGCGGATCACGAGCATACTCGGTTATGAAGAACATGAAATCCCATCTTCGATCCACGCGCAGGAATGGCGGGATTGGACACCCCCGGATGACTATCGACGGGTCATTGAAACTCGTGATTCATATCTGGAGGGCCGGATACCCTTATTCGAGGTTGAGTTCAGGCTGCGTCACAAAGACGGTGACTACCGGTGGATCGCCTGCCGTGGCGCCTGCGTGCGCGACCCGCAAGGCCGGCCGTACCGCATGGCGGGCTCCCTGAGCGACATTACCAAGCGCAAGAAGCTCGAACAGCAGCTTCTGCAGTCGCAGAAGATGGAATCGGTTGCCATTCTTGCCGGTGGCGTGGCCCACCAGTTCAACAATCTCCTCACGGCCATTTCCGGCTACGGCCAGATGCTCCGGGAAAGCATCACTCCGGACGACGCGCTGTCGCGGGAAGGTGTCGGAAACATCCTGAAAGCGGCCAGACGGGCCGCGGAGCTAACGACAAGCCTCCTCGTCTTCAGCAGGAAACAGATTTCCAATCCGGAGACGGTCCCGCTGGATGCCATTATCAGCCATGCCGGTGAGCTTGTCCGGGGGATTCTTGGTGACGATATCGAGTACCGTGTATGCTCTACGGATGCGGACCTCGTGATCAGGGCCGATACCGAGCTGATGGTGCAGGTTCTGACAAATCTGGCGGCCAACGCCCGCGATGCCATGCCCCATGGAGGCCGCCTGCTTATCGCCACAGGCAAGGCGGTTATCGAAAAGGGTTCAGAAACACTGCACAATCTGGTTGTACCGGGTGAATACGCAGTGATCTCCGTTTCCGACACCGGCAAGGGTATTGACAGGAGGGATCTGGAGAAGATCTTCGAGCCGTTTTATTCCACCAAGAAGGTTGGAGAAGGGCCGGGACTCGGGTTGTCCATAGTCTACGGCATTATCAAACAGCACAAGGGTTCCATCTTGGTCAGCAGCGAGGTAGGCAAGGGGACGACGTTCACATTGTATCTGCCGTTGATTGCTGGTCATGTCCATTTGGAGAAGTTGAGAACGTCCGTGGCGTTTGCCGCCGGCGCGAAAACGGTGCTTGTCGCCGAGGACGAAGCAATTGTCAGATGCGTTATGAAGCGAATACTGGAAAAGGAGGGTTACAAAGTCATCGCTGCTGAAGATGGAGAAGAAGCGGTGGCCCGGTTCAGGGAGCATGATGACATTTCCCTGGTTCTGTCGGATGTGGTGATGCCGGGAAAAAACGGCAAGGAGATGCTGGATGAGATCAGGAAGGTGAAACCGGGCATCAAAGTGATTTTTGTAAGCGGCTATGCGGCTGACGTCATAAAAGATAAAGGCTTGCTTGACGAAGGGACGGAATTTGTCCGGAAACCTTTCGACATCAACGTTTTATTGCGCAAGGTGCGGGAGATACTGGATGGCGACTGAAATCTTCCGAGACGAACTGTTGGTATGTTCCCGAGAGACTTGGAACGGACAGTGAGCAGGGCTGGGATTGGATCATACGCCATGAAATGAATCCGTTGATGTTTGAGCCGTTTTCATCCAGCCGGGAGTGGCGGGCATTGATGAAAGTCGTCAGGGGCCCGCTTATTCCGGCGCCCCTGATCCCCTGTTACGCACCCTCCAGTGAACGGTCCCCGGCGCGCAAGTCGCCGCCGTTCGACCCTGCGGGTCTGAGTGTTGAAGCAGTGCGGGGAATGTCGATTCGGCCGGTATCTGCGGTTGATTGAAGCCATTCATGGTGAAACCATCCCGGAGAACGAAAGATGA
>CAZRPI010000146.1:0-8072 GCA_964601865.1 uncultured Pelobacter sp.
ATTCTCTCCGGCCATACGGCGCTCTTGATTTCGTTATAGGACACCGCTTTTTGCCTGTTGTGGTAGAGCAGCAACAGCAGTTGCATATCCTTGCCCGCCAGTTTCACCGGCTTGCCGTCAATAAACACCTGATGCCGTTCTTCATTGATTATCATGCCCTTTAATGGGTCATTGGTTTTGAATAGCTGGCTTGATTTGCCGGAAAAGTCACGTGTGACACCGATATCGTCCTGACCGGCGGAATAGAACATGAACGTCACTTCGCCACGAGCCAGACTGATTTCATCGCCATCCCGCAGATGATACGGAACATTGCACGCGATTCTGTTGCCATTGACATACGTCCCATGCTTGCTCATGGTGTCCGTTAGGAGGGTCGAGTCGCTGTTCACTTCTATTACTGCATGTCTCTTTGAGACATACGGACTAGTGAATGGAATGTCCGGCTCGTTTTCTTCCCATGGCCTGCCAATGCATAACGTTCCGGCTGGCAAGGACACAATGCTGCCTTTTTCAAACATGTCGCCTTTCTTGATTATCAGGTATGCGCCGTTACCGATCATAATTCCCCTAATCAAACCAAGAGCTTCGCTGAGCGCAAAAATCAGTTTGAACACCCGCCCACCAAAACAAACAAACGCCCATATCCGATAGCGAATATGGGCGTTTGTTAAGCCAATTAGAAAAATGCTGGCCAAGCAAACTTCTTCGGCGGACCAGCCATCCGCGCAATGTGGATCTGTGACTCTGCGTCCCCGGATTAGTCCGGGTTTGCTCTTATCGGAAAGAAAGATTGTAAATGTGAATGTTAGAGATAACTGTCGCTCAACAAAACCCCTGTCACCGGGCTTTGCTCCCAGGATCAACCACGTCCATTCCCGGAAGAACCATTGCCGGATTTTAATGAATACATGAAAGCAAATTTTTATTTGTATTACACAAACGCCATACAATGTCAACAAAATGATCAAAGCGCACGGCCCAGTTGACGCTGAAATTTCGTAGACGGGTTTGTGCAGTAACGTGACAAAAAAACGTTGCGTTACGCGATAACGTCACTAATGTAACCTACCAGATCTTATCACTTCAGCTATGATTCATGACTTTGACGAGTCTCTGGGGCAAACCGTTTTCCGCTTTACTTTTTCCCGTCACATAAAGTATAAAAATGGGTCTGAATAAAATTGAGGTACAGTTTTGTCCGCTTTGATTCAAGCCATAGGCCGTTCCACCATCGGCATCGTGCGCGTTCTGGGAAGAATGGGCTGGTTTCTGATCTATTCCCTCGGCGTCACGGTCCGCAATCCGGGCAGCCCGGTCCATATACTCAAGCAGATCTCCTTCATCGGCGCCAAATCCCTCTTCGTCATATTCCTCACGGCAGCCTTCACCGGAATGGTGCTGGGTCTGCAGGGGTATTACACCCTCACCAAGTTCGGCTCCGAGGGGATGCTGGGTACCGCCGTGGCCCTGTCGCTGATCCGCGAACTGGGGCCCGTGCTCACGGCCCTCATGGTAACCGGCCGCGCGGGGAGCGCCATCACCGCCGAGATCGGCATCATGCGCATCACCGAGCAGATCGACGCCCTGGAAACCATGGCGCTGGATCCCTTCAAATACCTGATCACCCCCAAGCTCATCGCCGCCATGCTCGCCCTGCCGCTCCTCTGCGCCATCTTCGACGTGGTGGGGATCTACGGCGGATGGCTCGTCGGGGTCAAGCTGCTGGGGGTGAACCCCGGCGCCTACTTCTATGAGATGGAAAAGTCGGTGGTATGGCGTGACGTCTATTCCGGTTTCGTGAAATCATTCTCCTTCGGCGTCATCATCGCCTGGATCGGCTGCTTCAAGGGGTACTTCGCCGACCGCGGCGCGGAAGGGGTTTCCAGAGCCACAACCGAGGCGGTCGTACTGACATCGGTCCTGATCCTGGTCTGGGACTACTTCCTGACATCGGTGCTGCTATGATCAGGCTGACCAATGTATACAAGTCATTCGGACCGCAGACGGTGCTCAACGGACTCGATCTCTCCATTCCGGGGGGACAGATTACCGCCATCATCGGCCCCAGCGGCGAGGGAAAAAGTGTCCTGATCAAACACATGATCGGGCTGTTGCAGCCGGACAGCGGCCGGATCGAGGTGGACGGTGAGACCATCCTCGGCCTGCGCCGCTCCGAGATGAACAGGATCCGCGAGAAGTTCGGCATGCTCTTCCAGAACGCCGCCCTTTTCGATTCCATGAACGTATTCGAGAACGTGGCCTTCCCGCTCCGGGAGAAAACCAGGCTCTCGAAGGAGGAGATCCGCACCCGGGTCGTGGGAGCGCTGGAAGACGTGGGGCTGAAAAACGTCGAACAGAAGTACACCGACGAGCTTTCGGGCGGGATGAAGAAAAGGGTCGCCCTGGCCAGGGCTCTGTTGCTCAACCCCAAGATAATACTCTTCGACGAGCCTACCACCGGCCTCGATCCGATCATTAAACGGGCCATTCACCAGCTGATAAAGGACACCCATGCGAAATTCGGCTTCACGGCGGTCATAGTGTCCCACGAGATCCCGGACATCTTTGATCTGGCCCAGAACGTGGCCATGCTCTACAAGGGCAGGATCCTGCAGTTCGGCACGGCGGACGAGATCAGGAATTCGAGCCATCCGGTCGTGAGCCAGTTCATCAGCGGCAGGCTGGACGGCCCCATACAGTTGGTGTAACAAGATTCTTCATCAAGGTGTTTTCTATGAACATGGCTAAATTGGAAACTACGGTCGGTGTCTTCATGCTCATCGGCATTCTCTGCCTCGGCTACATCTCCATAAAACTGGGCAAGATGGAGCTTTTGGGCGGCGACTACTACACCATATCCGCCGGCTTCGATTCGGTTTCCGGTCTTAAACCCGGAGCCCGCATCGAGATTGCCGGGGTCGAGGTGGGCAAGGTCGAGCGGATCTCCCTGGACCCGGAGAGCAGCGACCGCGCCCTGGCAATCATGAAGATCCAGAGCGGAGTGAAGATCCAGGACGATGTCATTGCATCGGTGCGCACCAGCGGCATCATCGGCGACAAGTTCATCAAGCTGAAACCGGGCGGATCGGACCAGTATCTCAAGAACAACGGCAGGATCCATGAAACGGAGTCGGCCATCGACATCGAGGAACTGGTAAGCAAATTCATCCACGGAAAAGTGGAGTAAAAAAGAATTCCGGGGCGGGATATCCCACCCACCAGGGCAGGCCCGACCGGCGCCGCCGGCGGATCCTTGCCGCAACAAAATCAACCGGGAGAACCAATCATGTTGAAACGCACCTTACTGCTGATATTGGCCGCCATCTTCGTCACGACGAACGTTTTCGCAGCCCCGACAGATGATCTGAAGAAAACCGTCGATGAGGTTGTCCGCATCGTCTCCGACAAGGAGATGAAACACAACCCCAAAAAACGTCGCGTAGCCCTGAGAAAATCCATCGGCACGCTCTTCGACTACCGGGAAATGGCCAAGCGTTCCCTGGGCAGGCACTGGAACACCCGCACCGCTACGGAGAAGACGCAGTTCACCGACATGTTCGCAGGCTTGCTTGAAAAGACCTACGCCAACAAGATCGAATCCTACAACAACGAAAAGATCGTTTACCTCAAGGAAAAGATCGACGGGGACCACGCCGAGATCAAATCAAAGGTCATTACCAGCAAACACGACGAATACACGCTCGACTACCGCATGCTTAAAGAGAACGGCAGATGGATGGTCTATGACGTCGTCATCGAGGGGGTCAGCCTCGTATCCAACTATCGCGGCCAGTTCAATGGGATCATTAACAAAAGCGGCTATGGCGAACTGGTGAAAAAGCTGCAGAGCAAGTCGGACGAACTGAAAGGCGTGAAGGCTCTATAACAGCATTAAATATCTTGACACACGGTTTCACCCTGTGATAAACGACGTTTGCAGCAAGTTTCGGAAGGTCCTGCAGAACGTTGAAGAACCAGTGTTTTATTCGGCTTTGCGGTTTTCCTGCATCAGACTCCGGAAACTTTGGCAGTATCACACATGGTCCGGTTGAGGTACCGGAGAAAAAAGGAGGTAGGAAAATGGCAAAGGGTAAGGTTAAATGGTTTAACGATACCAAGGGTTTCGGTTTCATCGAGCAGGAAGGCGGCGAAGACGTGTTCGTGCATTTCTCCGCGATCCAGGGCGAAGGCTTCAAGACCCTCTCTGAAGGTGACGAAGTAACCTTCGACATCACCCAGGGCCCCAAGGGTCTTCAGTCAGCAAACGTTCAGAAGATCCGCTGATTCCCTGTATCACCTGATTTGAAAAAAATCCGCTGACGATCTCGGCGGGTTTTTTTTGCGCGCGCAAATCTCCGGCGCCATCTTTTACCTGCGCCGTTTCCCACCGTTCCTCCCTCTGGTAAGCCCGTAATTTTCCCCGGCTTTATCCAAACACACCGCTCCGGTTTTCTTCACCTGGCCGTTTTTTTCCGGATGGGTCGGCAGCAGCAGTTCGGCAAGCGCTTCATGTCCCAACTCCTTCAATGCCTCCATGACCCTTCTGCGCTCACCCGGCGAATGCCAGAGGAGCAGCGCCTTCTGAAGCCCCTTTTCCCGGTCCGTCCGGGCGACATAAACCGGCGTTCTGCTCTCCGGATCAACTCCGGTGTAAAACATGCATGTGGAAAGGGTGCCGGGCGTAGGGGTAAAATCCTGCACCTGTTCCACCTTCATGCCCAGCCTTTTGAGCGCCAGGGCCAGCTCCAGCATGTCCTCCAGTGAACAGCCGGGGTGCCCGGACATGAGATAGGGAACCAGCTGCTGCTTCCTGCCCAGACGCGCGCTTTCCTCGCGGAAACGGCGCAGAAACAGCTCGAACGACTTCCCTCCCGGCTTGCGCATCAGCGCCGCGACCCGGTCAATCAGATGTTCCGGCGCCACCTTGAGCAGGCCGCCGACGTGATGGGCGACCAGTTCGCCGAAGTAGTCCGGCTGGCGTTCCATCAGGTCGTAACGCACCCCCGACGACACCATCACATGCCTGACCCCCTCGATTTTCCGCGCCTTCCGCAGCAGCCCGACCGCGCGCCTGTCGTCGGTAAGGAGATTCCCGCAGATCCGCGGAAAAATACAGCTCTCCCTGCGGCAGGTCTCCATGATACCGGCATTTTCGCATCTCAGGCCGTACATGTTGGCAGTTGGGCCGCCCAGGTCGCTGACGGTGCCCCTGAACCAGGATTTGCGGGTTAGGGCGGTGACCTCTTCCAGCACGGAGCGCTCGCTGCGGGACTGGATCACCTTGCCCTGGTGCATGGTGATGGCGCAGAAGGAGCAGCCGCCGAAACAGCCGCGATGGGTGGTGACGGAGTTTCTGATCTGCTCCCAGGCCGGGACCGGTTCGACGCAGGAGGGATGGGGCGCCTTCTCGAAGGGGAGCGCATAGACGGCGTCCATCTCGGCCTCGCCGAGCGGCGGCGCCGGCGGAGCGCAGACCAGGAGGCGATCGCCGTGGCGCTGGATGATGGTCCGGCCGCGGCAGGGGTTCTGCTCCAGTGCCGCCAGCCGGAAAGCCTCGGCGAACTTCATCCTGTCGGCCGCCACATCCTCGAAGGAGGGGATCTCAAGGCATCCGGCCGGGACATCGCTTCCCTTCGCGATCCGGCAGGCGCCGCGAACGTCGCGGAGATCCGCCAGGGGTTCACCCCGTTGCATCCGCCGCGCGATCTCCAGAAGCGGCCGCTCACCCATGCCGTAGACCAGAAGGTCGGCCTTGGCGTCGAAAAGGAGGGAGCGCCGGACCCGGTTCTCCCAGTAATCGTAATGGGCGAAGCGGCGCAGCGAAGCCTCTATCCCCCCGATCACCACGGGAACGTCACGAAAGGCCTCCTTCAGGCGGGAGGTGTAGATCAGGGTGGCCCGGTTGGGGCGGGCGCCATGGCGGTTGCCGGGAGTGTAGGCGTCGTCGTGGCGCAGCTTGCGGGCCGGCGTGTAATGGGCGACCATGGAATCCATGGCGCCGGCGGACGCGGCGAAGAAGAGCCGGGGCCGTCCCAGGACCGTGAACGCGTCGCTGGAGCGCCAATCGGGCTGGGCGATGATCCCGACCCTGAAGCCATGCTTCTCCAGCCAGCGCGCCAGAAGCGGCACGCCGAAGGCGGGGTGATCGATGTAGGCGTCGCCGTTGACGAAGATGACATCCAGCTCGTCCCAGCCTCTCTGAAGCATCTCTTCTCTGGTTGTGGGGATAAATGGCATGTGAGCTCTATTCACCATGATTAACGGCAGTTGAGAGCTGCCTGCGTTCGCGCTTACGGGCTATTTCTGTAATTCCACGGCTCATTTCGCTACAGCCGATAAACTTAGCCTGAGAGCTTCGGACAGTATCGGCTGTTGACGCTCCATTTCGCCGGGAATTACGACGAAACAGCCCTGATGCGCTCACTCCGGCAACTCTCAACTACCGCCCCCGGCGGGGGATGGGGAGTTGATTTTCGTGTGTCAACCGGCCCTGCCGGCCAGGGGGCGGATCAGCTTCTCCCTCTGGAGCGCGAAGGCGATGAAGGACAGGAAGAGGAGGCTGTTCATCGCCAGGGTTGCGCCGAGGGAGCTGAAACTCCAGACGGCGCTGACGCCGTACAGGGCAAAGGCCAATGCCACGTATCCCGCGATCTTACCAAGATCATACTCGATGTAGAAGTACCTCTGCCCCCAGAAGTAGGAGAGGAGCATCATCAGGAAATAGCAGATGAAGGTGGCCCACGCCGCGCCGGCGTAGCCCATGAGGGGGATCAGCACGCAGTTCGCCGCGATGGTGACCAGGGCGCCGAAGATGGTGATGTAGGCGCCGAACCTCGTCATGTTGTTCAGCTTGTACCAGATGGAGAGGTTGAAAATGACGCCCAGGCAGAGATTGGCGAGGAGCAGGATGGGCACGATGCCGATGCCGGGATAGAACCTGGCACCGATGAAGTATTTGACGACATCGAGGTACAGCATGATTCCCAGGAAAATGGCCAGTCCGAAGAGGATGAAACAGGTCATCACCCGGGAGTACAGCTGCCTGGAATCGGTTTCCCTGGCATGGGAGAAGAAAAAGGGTTCCGCCGCGTATCTGAAGGTCTGGATGAAAAGGGTCATCAGGATCGAAACCTTGTAATTCGCACCGTAGATCCCGATCTGGGCCATCACGTACCCGTGGGGGTCGGCCACCCCGGCCGGGACCACGAGCAGATAGCGCAGCAGTATCCGGTCAAGGGTCTCGTTCACCATGCCGGCCAGACCGGCCAGCAGGAGAGGCATGGCGTAGCGAAACATCTCCCGGAACATGCTGCCGTCGAATTCCACCCTGACCCTGAAGATATCCCCGAACAGGAGCAGCGCCCCGATTGCGCTGGCTACCATGTTCGCCAGAAAGACATAGCCGACGCCGAAGGCAGGTTCATAGATGGCCGAGATCCCGGAAAACCCGTGTTTGAGAAGCCAGGGGCAGAGCAGAAGGAAAAACAGGTTGAGGACGATGTTGACGCCGATGGTGACCAGCTTCAGGGTGGCGAACCGGAGCGCCCTGTGCTGCTGTCTGAGCCGGGCGAAGGGTATGGCGGTGATGGCGTCCAGGCCGACGATGATGACGAAATAGACCAGGTACTCGGCGTGACGGCCGTAATGCAGCTTTTCCGCCAGCCACGACGAACCGAGAATGCCCATGGAGACGAACACCAGGTTCACCACGATTACCGGGATGAGCGAGGTGGAATAGACCCTCTCCTTTTCGTCGCGGCTCTCGGAAAAGCGGAAGAAGGTGGTTTCCATGCCGAAGGTGAGCAGCACCATCAGGAAGCTGGCATAGGCGTACAGCTCCGTCACCACGCCGTATTCGTTCGGCAGGAAGATGCGGGTATAGAGCGGAACCAGAAAGTAGTTGAGCAGCCGGCCCACGATGCTGCTCAGGCCGTAGACGGCGGTTTCTTTGGCGAGTCTTTTCAGGGGATTCATCTGTTTGTCGTGGGCAGTCGGTGGAAGCGGCTGTTTGCATCCTGAATCCGTGACGGTGGAATGCCGTGAGTTTCCGGAAGAGCCGGGGCCCGTAC
>CAZRPI010000147.1:0-6030 GCA_964601865.1 uncultured Pelobacter sp.
CATGAACGTATTGATTCTATCAACGAAATTGTCGGCTGGAGTGACGGTCAGCATGTCGATTCCCGCGCGGTTCAACCGGTTTTTCGTTTCCATTCGCAGCCTGGCCATGTTCTCGTTGTAGGTCTTCCATTTGCCGAGATCGAGCATCATTGTGCCGCCGTTCTCGTAGTCGTAGAGCGGCAGGACCCCTTTCGATCCGGGCGGCAGCTCCACCTCGCACTCCTCAAGCACCTGAATGGCCCTGACCTCGTGCTTATCCGTCCCGTGCACCGTACGATGGAAACTGTAGTTGAAATCCAGCGGATACATGAAATCGGACAGGATGAAGGTCAGGCTCTCCGGCACCTCGTTGATCAGTTTGGTCAGGGCGACGTCCAGTTTCGTCGCGCCGCAGGCAACCGGCTCGGCGTTGGCTATGGCATCCAGGATCTCCAGGAAATGGGACCGTCCCATGCGCGGCGGGATGAACCGCACGATGTCGTCGGCGAACAGGATCAGGCCGCAGCCGTCATTGCTCAGGATGGCGCTGTAGGCCAGTGAAACGGCGATGTGCGCCTGGAGCAGCTCCTTCCTTCCGAAACGGACCGACCTGCTGATGTCGTACAGGAGTATGACGTTGAAATAGCTCTCGGCCAGGTATTCGCGCACGTAGTACTTACCGGTCTTGGCCTTTGCCTTCCAGTCGATGTTCTTTAACGGATCCCCGGGTTCCATCTCCCGGAGCGCCCAGAACTCGTACCCCAGCCCCTTGAATACGCTCTCCCAGTCGCCGGGGAACGGCGAGTGCACCCGGTGGTTGATGAATATCTCCAGCAGCTCTTTTTTGGAGAGCAGGCTTTTTTCCGTTTTTTCCATGGATTTCCTAATACGGTTGAATCATCTTCAAAATTTCCCGCACCAGCATGTCGGTGCTGATCTGCTGCGACAGCGCCGTGCTGTTGAGCAGGATCCGGTGTCTGAGCACATGCCGGGCGCAGGTGGTCACATCGTCAAAGTTCACGAAGTCCCGCTGTCGGCCGAAGGCGTATGCTTTCGCCAGCGCCAGGAGGGATTCGGACGACCGGGGAGAAGCCCCGAGCCTGATATACCGGTGAATGTCCGCGTTGAAATCCTGGCCGCCGTAGGTATCCCTCGGACGCGTGGCGATGCAGATATTCAGGATGTAGTTCATGACCTTGGCGCTCACCCGTACCCGGTCATGGACGAGCCGCTGGATAGCCTTGATGTCGTCAAGCCCGAGAACCGTCCTCGTTTCGGTCCTGAGCTGTTCAAAGTTGGTGTTTTTTCTCAGGATGAGCTCATACTCCTCGTCCTTCTTCGGATAGCCCACGTCGTATTTCACCATGAAGCGGTCAACCTGGGCTTCGGCCAGCGGATAGGTACCGATCTGCTCGATGGGGTTCTGCGTCGCCAGTACCATGAACGGATGAGGGATGTCGTAGCGCATGTTTTCAACAGCCACTTCCCTTTCCTGCATCGCCTGAAGCAACGCCGACTGCACCTTGGGTGACGCCCGGTTGATTTCGTCGGCCAGGAAAATGTTGCAAAAGATGGGACCGCAATAGAATTCGAATTTCTCTTCCTTCTCGTTCCAGATCATGGTGCCGGTGACATCGCTGGGCATCTTGTCCGGCGTGAACTGGAAGCGCTTGAAATTGCCGCCGATCACCCTGGCAAAGGTCTCCACCGCGAGGCTCTTCGCCAGACCGGGCACCCCTTCCAGCAGGATGTGCCCGTTGGAGAGAAGCGTATGGATCATCAGACCGACCATCTCCTCCTGCCCGATGACCACCTTGGCGATTTCGGCCCTGATCTCCCGGATCTTCTCCGTGTAGTGACCGAAAAGCTCTTTTGTGGCGCCGTCCGCCGCTATACCTTCCTGCATACGAAATCCTCTTTTCAGGAATGCAATCAGGTTGAAACATTTGATTGCCATAGAGACGCTTTGCAATGCGTCTCTACAATTACATCATAGATTACCATTTCATATCACATGTACTCGAACTGTTTCCTGTGCTTCACGATCAGATAGAGAAAAAACGGACCTCCGAGCATGGAGGTGATGATCCCCACCTTGAGATCGATTTCCACCACGAGACGGACGAACAGGTCGGCGTAGATGATGAACGCCGCGGCCAGCAGTCCGGAAAAGAAGATCAGCTTCCGGTTGTCCGGTCCCACCAGGCTGCGCATGATGTGCGGCGCCACCAGGCCGACAAAACCGATGACGCCGGAAACGGCAATGGCGCCGCCGGTTTCGATGGACGAGAAGAACAGCAGCCCGTTGCGGGCCCGCCTGGTGTTGACCCCCAGGTTCGCCGCAGTCTCCTCGCCGAGCATCAGCAGGTTCAGGTCCCTGGCAAGAAACAGCGTTCCCAGGAGCGCCACGAGAGTGGTCGGAATGACGATACCGACATGTTCCCAGGAACGGTTGTTGAGGTCACCCATGAGCCAGTTCACGATCACCCGGCCCACATCGAATTCCCTGGTGCTCAGGGTGATGACGAAGGAGGTCAGGGCGCCGAACACCAGGTTGAGGGCGATCCCCGCCAGGAGCAGCGTCGAAACGGAGGTGCGGCCCCGCGAGGTGGCGATGGCAAAGACCATGACCAGCGTGAGAATGGAGAAAACTATGGCGGCAAGCGGGAGCGCCACGAGGGAACCGGATGCCAGCCCCAGGTAAATGGCGAGCACGGCGCCGAGAGCCGCCCCCGAATCGATGCCCATGACACCGGGACTGGCCATGGGGTTCCTGAATATCCCCTGCATGATGGTCCCAGCTCCCCCGAGGGAGAAGCCCACCAGAAACGCGACCAGAAAACGCGGCAACCGGCCGTCCCAGACGATGCTCGCTTCCACGTCGTTGACCGCACCGGCGTAGAGTCCCAGTTTCGACAGCACGATCACGACAACGTGGGAAACCGGAACCGGCCATGAGCCGGAAGAAAGGGAAATGCCGCCCCCCGTCACGATGAGGGCCAGCAGCAGCAGCAGCAGTGAACAGTCCCTTCTACTCATGGCGAATCAGCGGGGCTGCCGGTAGACGACGCCCGCGATATAATCGGCGCTGAGCAGCATGAACTGGGAAGAGACCCTCAGATACACGCCCGGGACATAGTATATGGAGCCGCTTCTCACGGCCCGGCTGTGGGACAGTATCCGGTTCGACATCAGCTGTTCCCTCAACCTGCTCCCGCTGGGAACGATGATTACCTCGGGGTTCCATCTGAGCAGGGTTTCATGGTCGATCTGGGACCAGGAGCGTACTCCCTGTTCCCCCCCCACATTGACGACGCCGATCATCCTGCAGATGGAATCGAAGTTGGACGACGCGCCGGGGACATACCCCCCCTCGTCGTAGTACAGGACCCGGAGCGGATGGCTCCTTCCGGGCAGTTTTTTCCTCATTTCCGCGATCCTGGCGTCCACAAGCCTGACCAGCGCCCGCGCATTGCCTTCTTCGCCGATGATTTCGCCAATGAGCAGAATCTGCTCCTTTATGGATTCGATCGTTCCGAAGTAGCCGAGATCGAAGCTGGGAATCCTGGCCTGCCTCAATTTCTCCTTGAAATCGGCGCCGGAATAAAAAACGGTAAAGACCAGGTCGGGCCTGTGACCGATGACCAGCTCCGTCTCCTTTGACCTGAAAACGGAGCCCCGCTCTCTCACCCTGTCGGCGATGAAGCTGGAGTCCGGGTCGGCGGAGATGTCGTTGAAGGCAACCAGACGCTCACGCGGGCAGATCGCCCACAGTATCTCGGCGACACCTACCGCATGCGGTATTATCCGCCGCGGTTGCCTGTTCAGCACAAAACTTCTGGGCTCCTGGCGAAACGCATCGGTCTTGAAATCGTATACCTTGAAGTTGTAGCTGATTTTCCGCGGCCATTTCCCTTCGGTCTTCGACCTCCCCCTGACCAGGCTCAATTCGTTTTTCAGTCTGGACATATCGAGGGGGGGACCCGATAACGTACGGCTGGCCGCCTCAGCAATGCCGGTGAATGTGAGGAAACTGCAGATCAGAAAAAAAACCGCCAGTAGCCTGATGTCTTTCATTACAAAAATCCCTCACTTGTCATTCCCGCGCATGCGGGAATCCAGGAATCGCCCATTTTCGCCACCCCATGAATACCCGCCCCCGCGGATATGGCAACATTTGGCAAAAGCGTCATTCGTAGAAATCGAGGAATGTCGTGTCATCGTGCCTATATTCCCTCACATTCACCTGAAAAACCTGTCTGATGTTTTCCCCGGAAAACGCCCCTTCCGGCGAGCCGGAATAAAAGAGCTTTCCGCCGCACATGATGGTAATTGTATCACAGATCTTCCTCGCCAGGTTCAGGTCATGAACCGTCATTAATACTGTTTTGCCCTGTTCCCTGAAACCATTCAGAATCCTAACTATCTTCAGGGTGTGCTTGACGTCAAGCTCCGAGGTCGGTTCATCCAGCAGCACCACGGCCGCCTCCGTCGCAATGGCCCGGGCGATGATCGCCAACTGCCCCTCGCCACCGGACAGTTCATTGATGTTCCTGTCCTTCAAGGCATGGATGTTGGTCTGCAGTAAAGCCAGTTCGATTATCTCGCGGTCTTTCCGGCGCAACCCCTCGAATCTGCCGAGATGCGGGTTCCGTCCCATGGCGACGATTTCGAAAATAGATATGGGGAAAGCGATGCTCGCATTCTGCGGAACCAGAGTAACCAGCGTGCTCAACTCTCTTCTCGGAATCGAGGTATAGTCCCTGCCGTTAATTTTGATGGTCCCCGATTGCGGCTCCCAGACTCTGCAGATATTCTTCAGGAGCGTGGATTTTCCCGAACCGTTGGGTCCGATGATGCCATGGATCATACGGGGCTCGAAACGCGCCGATATGCCGTCGAGAATCATCTTGTCGTCAATGGAGAAATGAATGTTGTCCAGAGCAAGCATACGCAAACCAGCGGCCGGAACCGACTCACGAGCAGAGTTTGAGTTTGTAGCTGACGGGAAGAATGAACTTTGACACGGCTACGCACGTAAATCCGAAATAAACCGTGGCGCTCAGCACAGGAGCCGTCAGATCGGGAGAAAACTCGGTGGTTATGCCCAAAGCCGACCAGATGAAAAGCTGCCCCAGCAGGAGCTGAAAGTTCTGAGCCAGGGTATAGATGACCCAGAAATTCCGCGAAAGCGCCTCATTCTCACATCTGCGGATTTTGATTTCAATGATTTTGAACCAGGTTCTCCCCTCGATTATCTGCGCCGACCCGTCGCAAACGTGATGCAACAGATAGATCGCCACCAGAAGATAGGCCCTGAAGGAGACGTTCGCGAAAAAGAAAGTGAAGATCGGCGGAAAGCAGAGCAACAGGCAGAGTGCGCCCAGCGCCTGACCCGTGGCGATCCCAAGCTGCGCCCTGATCAGGCGCCTGATCTGCGTTCCTATGTCCCGAGCCGCCTCCAGATGGTCCATGTAACCGGAAATGTAGGTGCTTGAGATCATGGTTATGCCCGGATAGGCGTATTTCACCACGACGCCGAGAATCGCCGCAACCTTCAGCTCACGTTCAGCCATGGAAAACATGGTGAACAGGATGACGCCATCGAGGATGTTCTTCCCGACGGTATAGCAGACATTGCCGATCTCCCCGTAACGGTAGAAGGGAACCGAAAGCAGCGCCGCAATGTACAGTTTTATCTTCTGGGATAATTGGGGAATTATGTAGTCAGGGTGAGCTATCGTTCGTTCTTTATCCATACACGGGAGCTCGAAAGGGTGAGGCAGGGTTACAGCCACCTGAATCCTGATCCTGGGACGCAACGGGCGCAATAACGGAGATCATCGCCCCATGAAACATTTCATGCGGGCTGACCTCCGCGTTGCGCTGCAGCCGGAGGCATTCAAAGAGAAAAATATTAAAAAATCAGGGATTCAGAATCCAGCAAAAAACCAACAGGGGATTGAGCTCCGGAGAGGCGGCGCCAGGCAGCCTCTCCGGGTTTGAAACTATCAGCTGGCCATCATTTCCTTGAGGAATTTGACGGTCTGC
>CAZRPI010000147.1:6130-7968 GCA_964601865.1 uncultured Pelobacter sp.
CCGGGTTTGAAACTATCAGCTGGCCATCATTTCCTTGAGGAATTTGACGGTCTGCCTGGCCGCATCCTGGGGCTTGGTGGCCTGCTTGGAGATGCCGCACACAACCTTCACGATGTTGTGGTCGACCTTCTTGTCAGCCCATACCTTTGCCTTGGGTGCCGCGATATACACCGAGAAAGCATCCTGGCCGGTGCCGGGACGTTCGCCGATGATGTGGACCACGGCGCGTGCTTTTGTCGGGTCGGCAGTGGCGAAAAGCTCGTTCCCGACCATGTAGCCGGCGCGTACCCGGCCGCTGGTGATGATGATGTTCTTGGTGTCGGCGGTCAGGCCGGCATCCTGCAGCTCTTTCCTCAGCGCCTTGATATAGGGCAGCGCATGTTCGGAATCCATGATGGATTTGGCGTTCAGACCATCGGAAATGACGATCTGCACATCAGGGGTTTTGCCCTGCCACGCATCCCGGAGCTTCTGTAGGGTTGCCACCGACTGCTGGTCCAGCTGTTCTCCGGACTCGGGATGCACGATGTAGTTTTCACGATCCTTGGACAGAGTGGCCAGTTTGACCGAATCAGGAACGCTCTTGATGAATTCGGGGGTAAACTCTGACCAGATGGCTTTCTTGGCGTCGGCATAGAGTGCCCGGATCTTCTTGTCCAGCTTAGGATTCGGATCCCAGTAGTTCTTGCCGTATCCGGCGGCCAGGGGGACCTTGTTGCCGGTCTTCAGCCAGGTATTGTGGATTTCGTTAAACTTCTGCTTTCCTTCAGCCATTATTTCCTGCTGCGAGCGATTGTCACCCTTGGCTTTGCAGTACTGATAGTACACCCATACCGGATCGCCGAAATGTTTCGTCGGTTTGCCGTGCTTGTCGATGACCTGGATCTTCTTGAAGAAATCCCACATGGCGTCATTGACCTTGAAACCGAACTTTTTGCGGAGACGCACGTGGTCCTGATAGCTGGTGGTCAGATAGCTGAGCATCGGGTCGTTTCTGGTGGGGAGCGCCATCAGATAGGCCGGATTCGCCGGCATGATCTGATCCTGGCACCACTCGAGATCGTCGAGACTTACGGACATGTGCAGGGTGGAGCAGATGTCAAGGCCGGCACAGAGTCCCTGGAGTTTGCCCATCATGATATCTTCGAGACAGCAGCGAACCAGCTGTTCCCTGGTCCTGAACACTTCCGGTCCGATGAAGCCGGCAACATCGTTGAAATGGGTGTACGCGCCGGTAGGCTGCACCTCGGCAAGCACCTGTTTCAAGGCGCGGGCGAAGCCGTACTTGCGTGATTCCAGCACCACCATGTCGACACCGTCAGCAGCGCCGTTGGTGAAGTCGGAGCCCTGGCCGGTTTCATAGTACATGCCGTATTTCTGTCCGGCGCGGGTTTTGGCGTGGGCAATCATCTTCTCTACGGTTACATCAAACGTCTTGTTGGCCGAATCGGTGCCTGCGAGGCTCTGGAACATGAAGTCAACCATTTCCGGCTTCTCTTTAAACAGTTCCCCCTGAACGTCGATATGGGACAGCACGCACCAGGGAACAACCCCCTTCAGATTAAAGGCATCGACAACACTCTTCAGAGCGCCTTCAATTCTCGCCGTACTCTCCTTGGTGCCATCCACCGGGTTGGTTCCCAGCACCAGATCGCCGACTGCGTATGAGAAACCGTCGAACACCTGCCACATGATTTCTTCCGGATCATCCGTGGGGGAGTTCGGTTGAATGCGTGCGCTCAGATATCCCTTGGCGCCGATCTTGGTGCCGGGCAGAGGATTGAAGATCTTCCTGTTGACGGCAATCAGTTCCTTGTTGCTCATGAGCTTGGGCAGAC
>CAZRPI010000148.1:0-7942 GCA_964601865.1 uncultured Pelobacter sp.
GCCGCATCCATGATGTTCTACGTCGGTTTGCGCTGGTCCACCATCGTCACCTTCGTACTGGTCACGATTCCGGTTGCCTGGCTGGGATGGGCCAAGCTTCTGCGCCCCTACCAGAAGAACCGAATCCTGGACTTTATCAACCCCGAGCGGTCGCGCCTGGGGAGCGGTTACCACATCATTCAGAGCAAGATAGCTGTCGGTTCGGGCGGCCTTCTGGGAAAGGGCTTCGTCAGGGGGACCCAGTCCCAGCTCCGCTTTCTCCCGGAACAGCACACCGATTTCGCCTTTTCCGTATTTGCCGAGGAGTGGGGATTCGTCGGTTGCCTGGTGATAATAGTCCTCTATCTCTCGCTCGTGCTGTGGGGGCTCAACATCGCCCGCCGGTGCAATGACCGCTTCGGCTCCCTGCTGGCCACCGGCGTGACGGCCATGCTCTTCTGGCATACGGTGATCAACATGGGGATGGTGATCGGGTTGTTCCCGGTGGTGGGGGTGCCGCTCCCGTTCTTCTCCTATGGCGGCACGTCCATGATCACATCCATGGTCGGTATCGGCATCCTTCACAGTATCAGCATGCGGCGGTTCATGTTCTGAGGCTGAAGACTGAAGGCTGAAGGTAGAAGTTGATCGAAGGGGCTTTTGAATCCCTTCAGCCCTCGGTCTTCAGCCTGTATCTGCTGTTTTTGGGAAGGTAATGACATGTACGATTCAGCCGAACGTCCCGATCTGGCGACGTACGCCTGCAGCAGCAGATTCTCCCGCGGCAGGAAGCACCAGGAGGAGTTCCGCGACAACCGTCCGGTGTTCGAGCGGGACCGGGACCGGATCATCCACTGCGCCGCATTCCGTCGTCTGGAGTACAAGACCCAGGTTTTCGTCAACCACGAGGGGGACTACTACCGTACCCGCCTGACCCATTCCCTGGAAGTCGCCCAGATCGGCCGGGCAATCGCCCGCAAACTCCACCTGAACGAAGAGCTGACTGAGGCGCTGGCCCTGGCGCACGATCTCGGTCACACCCCCTTCGGCCACACCGGAGAGGAGGTCCTGGACCGCCTGATGGAGGATTTCGGCGGATTCGAACACAACCTCCAGTCCTACCGCGTCGTGGATTCACTGGAAGAGCGCTACCCCGGTTTCAACGGGCTTAACCTCACCTGGGAGGTGAGAGAGGGGATCATCAAGCACGCCACCCCCTACGACGCGCCGCTGGAAGCGGTGAGGGATTTCCTCCCCGGGGTGGTTCCTTCCATCGAGGCCCAGATCATCAACTACGCGGATGAAATCGCCTACAACAACCACGACATCGATGACGGCCTGAAAGCCGGTTACATCACCCTGGGCCTGCTCAAGAAGGTTGATCTCTGGAGGGAGGTGAGTTCCGCGGTACTGACGAAACACCCCGCCATCGACGACAGGAGGCTGGTGTACCAGACCATCAGCGCCCTGATCGGGTTGCAGATCACCGACCTCTGCGGCGTGATCAGGGGCAATCTCGAACGTCTCGGCATCGTCACGCTGGATGATCTGCGGCGGGTCAACAGCACCGTGGCCTGTTTCAGCGGGGATGTAACCGCTCGCAACCGGGAGCTGAAGCGCTTTCTGTTCGAAAATCTGTACCGCCACCACAAGGTAGACAAGATGCGGGTGAAGGCGGAACTGGTGATCACCCGTCTCTTTGAGACCTATCTCCGTTTCCCCAACCTGCTCCCGCCCAAGTATCAGGCCCGTTTCGAACGGTGCGGGCTCCAGAGGGTGATCTGCGATTATATCGCCGGCATGACCGACAGGTTCGCGCTGGACGAGTACCGACGGCTGTTCGAGCCGTACGAGCGGATGTGACTGTGGCTGAGGAGGTTGAACGTGCTTGACAGGGGTGTCATCGGGAAACTCGGGGAACTGGTCGGAAAGGACAACATCCTGACGGAGCGGGCGGACCTGCTGGCGTACAGCTACGACGCCACCGCGGATGTGCCCCGCCAGACCCCGGACGTCGTGGTCCTCCCCACCGGAGCCGAGATGGTCCGGCGGATCGTCAACCTGGCCCGTGAAAACGGGATCGCCATCTATCCGCGCGGCGCGGGAACGAACCTGAGCGGCGGCGCCGTTCCGCTCAGGAAGGGCATGGTTCTCTCCTTCCAGAGGATGGACAGGATCCTGGACATCGACGCCGCGAACCTGACCGCCGTGGTCCAGCCCGGCGTGGTGATCGCCGCCCTGAACGCGGCCGTGGCCCCCTTCGGCCTGCTCTATCCTCCCGATCCGGGCACCGTGACCACCGCGACCATGGGCGGTTCGGTGGCGGAGAACTCCGGCGGTCTGCGGGGCCTGAAGTACGGGGTGACCAAAAACTATGTCATGGGGCTGGAGGTCGTTCTGGCCAACGGCGACATTGTCCGTTTCGGCGGCAAGACCGTGAAGAACGTCACCGCCTACGACTTCGCCGCGCTGTTCGTGGGCTCGGAGGGGACCCTGGGGCTCATCACCGAGATTACGGCCCGCCTGATCCCGGCGCCCAGGTACCGCCGGAGCATGACGGGCGTCTTCAGGAGCCTCCAGGACGCGGGAAACGCCGTGGCTGGCATTATCGCCGCCCAAGTCATTCCGGCCACCCTCGAAATAATGGACCGGATGACCATCCGCACCGTGGAGGAGTATTCCCGCATCGGCCTGCCCACGGATGCCGAGGCGCTGCTGCTGATCGAGGTTGACGGCATGTCGGAGGAACTGGTGGCCTGGGAGGCGGAAGCGGTCATGAACGTGGTGACCGGCAACCGGGGTGAACTGAGGACGGCGTCTTCGGACCGGGAGCGGGACCAGCTCTGGACCGCACGCCGCAACGCCCTTCCCGCGCTGGCGTCGCTCAACAACACCGTGGTGCTGGAGGACGCCACCGTACCCCGGAGCCGCATCACCGACATGCTCGTGGCCTGCGGGAACATCGGCCGGAAGAACGACCTGACTCTGGCCACCTTCGGTCACGCGGGGGACGGCAACCTGCACCCCACGATCCTCTGCGACAGGCGCGACCGGGATGAGATGGCGCGGGTTCACCGGGCCATTGACGAAATCTTCGAGACCGCCCTGGCCTATGGCGGCACCCTTTCCGGAGAGCATGGCATCGGCGTGGCCAAGATGAAGTATCTGGAGAACGAGCTGGGGAGGAGCGGACTTGACCTGATGAGAAGCGTCAAGGAAGCCCTTGATCCGGGCAACCTGTTCAATCCGGGCAAGATGGTCCCGGCGGCGGAGCGATGACCATGAATCCGGCGCCGGACGGGAATCTCTCCCAGGCCCTGACCTACCACGACGACCTCGGTCTGGTCAGGCGGGAACTGGACAGATGCATGAGATGCGGCAACTGCATGGCGGTATGCCCGGTCTATGCCATCGACAGGGTGGAGTCGGCGGTGGCCCGCTCCAGGATCGCGGTCGCGGAAGCGGTCCTGGACGGAGAACTCTCCCTCGACGATCCCCAGGTTTACCGGATGGTGTTCAACTGCCTGATCTGCAGGTCATGCATGACCAACTGCCCCACCGGGGTCCGGTTCGACCGGATCGCCATGGCGCTCAGGGCGGCCCTGGTCAGAAAGAACGGCCTGCTCTGGCTCAAGAGGATGATTTTCGCCACCCTCAGGCATCCCGCCCTGTTCAACGCCGGCATGAAGGCGGGGGCGGCCGGCCAGTGGCTCGTCTTCCGCCGCGACGGCACCGGGAAAACCGTTTTCCCGCGCTCCCCATTCGCGTTTCTGGGTGAGAGGGCCGGTTTCGACGCCGGACGCGCCCTGCCGGGACTGGCCCCAGCCCCGCTGCGGGAGGGGATACCCGAAGTGGTGGGGGTGGCAAGGCCCGTCCTGAAGGTCGCCTTCTTCACCGGCGATTCGCTCAACTACTTCTATCCGGACGCCGGCCAAGACCTGATCGAGGTCTTGACGGAGAACGGCGTCGAGGTGCACATCCCGGCGGGACAGCGCTGCTGCGGCATGCCGGTCCTGGCGCACGGAGACGTGGCTACGGCGCGCTCCCTCGCCAGGAGCAACATCGACGTATTCGAAAGGGCCGGCTGCGACCATGTCGTCACGGGGTGCGGCTCCTGCGGCGGCGCGTGGAAGCACGATTACCCGGAGTTGCTCGCCCATGATCCGCTCTACGGACCGAAGGCGCGCCACTGGGCCGAACGGGTTTATGACATTTCCACCTTCCTCACCGGGGTAATCGGATTCCGCCAGCCGAAGGGCGAGGTCAGATCGGTGGTGACCTACCACGACTCCTGTCACCTGAAGAAATCGATGCAGGTCTCGGCAGAGCCCCGCGAGATACTCAGGGCCATTCCTGGGGTCACCTTCAGGGAGATGGAGGCCCCGGATAGCTGCTGCGGCAGCGGTGGTTCGTACATGCTCTCCCACTACGGGACGGCCTCGGCAATCGGCGCGAAAAAGAGCGGAAACATCGTGGAGAGCGGCGCGGATACCGTGACAACGGGCTGCCCCGCCTGCATGATGCAGCTCAGGGACGGTCTCGTCCGATCGGGCAGTGCCGTCAGGGTCAGACACTTCATCTCTCTTCTGGCCGAGTCGTACCGCAATGAGCGTGGCGGCACAATCATGGATAAAGAGTGATACATCCGAGCTTCTTGCAGAATGCAAATAAGTCCCCTCTCCCCTGGTGGGAGAGGGTTAGGGAGAGGGGGCAAGCAGCTGAGTTATCGTATGTTGCCTCTTCACCCTCCCCCCAGCACCCTCCCAGCAAGGGAGGGAACGTATAATTGTTCAGGACTCTTGCGAGAACGTCCATGTTGTCATTCATCCCCAGGGGCAGCCCCCCGAATTCCCTGTATACTATTACCAATAACCGCGCGGCGCTCTTCCGCTATCCCCGTTCAGGAGCGATGCGTCACGAGGTGTGAGCGGCCCAGCGAGCCGCCATTGAAAAGTGTCCCGGAAAACCGAAGATGATCGTCAGACGCATCATATCAATTAATTATCTCTGTATCGTTCTCCTCTCTCTCCTGATCCTCTGCCCCGGATGGGTATCCCCCACTTCAGCCGGGGCCGGGGTGGCGGAGAAGAAGAACGTCCTGATCCTGAATTCCTACCATCAGGGATTCAAGTGGACCGACGACATCACCAGGGGAGCCGTTTCAGCGCTCTCTCCGGTCAGCGGAGACACCAGGATCTTCGTAGAGTACATGGATACGAAATGGGTGAGGGATGAATCCTACTTTCGGGAACTGACGCGGATCTACAGGCATAAGTACTCCAGGATCCGGTTTGACCTGATCATCTCATCGGACAACGACGCCTTCGACTTCCTGCGCAGGCATAGAGACGAGATCTTCGGAAAAACGCCGGTTGTCTTCTGCGGTGTCAACTATTTCAGGGAGAGCGACCTTGCCGGAACCACCCTTTTCACCGGTGTCAGCGAGACCGCGGATCTGCGGGAGAGCCTTGAGCTGGCCCTTAAGCTGCATCCCTCTGCAAAAAAGGTCTTCATCATCAATGATATCGGCCTGTCCGGCGCCATAACCGGGAGGGAACTGGAGAGGATCGAGCCGCTCTTCCGCGGCAGGGCGCGTTTCGTGTACGAGAAGAGCAGCGACCTTGACTCCATTCTGAGGGATGTCGAGGCCCTTTCTCCGGATACGCTCATCTTCTACACCTTCTTCTACGGGGACCCGGCAAGACAGTCATACGAGAACAGCGATTGCATTTCCCGGATAGCCGGAGTCGCGCGCGTCCCGGTGTACGGTTCATGGGATTTCAACCTGGGTTACGGTATGGTCGGGGGGAAGCTGACCAGCGGGTATGACCAGGGTGCTGCCGCGGGACGGATGGGGCTCCGCATCCTGCGGGGGGAGAGGGTCGAGCGTATTCCGCCTGTCCTCAGAAGCCGGACGCAGTACACGTTCGACTACCTCCAGATGATGCGCTTCGGCATCCCGAAATCGGCCCTTCCCGAAGGTAGCGTTGTCATCAACGAGCCGGAATCCTACCACAGGGTTCACAAAAACGTGGTATGGGCCGCCCTGGCCGGCATCGCCTCCCTGAGCGCCCTGACACTGCTTCTCCTCCATGTGAACCGCAGGATAAAACGCTCCGAAGAACTGCTGCAAAAGGCCCACGACGGGCTGGAGATAAAGGTCGGTGAAAGGACTCTGGAACTCTCGCGGCTCAACGAGGAACTGCGCATGGATATCGAGGCGCGCCAGCGGGCCGAGGAGGAGTTGCGGCAGGCTAACCGGGATCTGGTCAGGGAGGTGGAGATACGTAAGGCGGCCGAAAAGGTGACCCAGAAATCCCTCTCCATTCTCCGGGCCACCATAGAATCAACCAATGACGGCATCCTGGTCGTTGACAGGGAGGGGAGGATTGGCGACTGGAACCGGAAGTTCCTGGAACTCTGGGGCATTCCGGACGATGTGATCCTGCAGGGTAGGGATGAACAGGCTTTGGCCTACGTTAAGGAGCAGTTGTCGGACCCCGATGGCTTCACGATCAAGGTGGAAGAGCTCTACAGCCGTCCTGAGGAAGAGAGCCGCGACATATTGAAATTCAGGGACGGTCGTGTTTTCGACCGGTACTCCCGTCCCCAGTACCTGCATGACAGGATCGTCGGGAGGGTCTGGAGCTTTCGCGACATCACCGAGCAGAAGAAAATGGAGGGGGAGATTCTCAAGGCCCAGAGGCTCGAATCGCTGGGCGTGCTCGCCGGAGGAATCGCCCACGATTTCAACAACCTGCTGACCGGGATCATGGGGAACATCTCCCTGGCGAAGATGTACGTTAATCAGGGTGGCAAGGCGTACACCCGTCTTCAGGCGGCCGAGAAATCCTGTGACCTGACCATGGGTCTGACCCGTCAGCTCATCACCTTTTCCAAGGGGGGCTCTCCCGTGAAGAAGGTGGATTCCATGTCCAGGATCATCATGGAGAGCGCCGGTTTCGTCCTGAGCGGCTCCAACGTCAGGTGCGACTTTTCCCTGCCTGATGATCTCTGGAGTGTGGAAGTCGATAGCGGGCAGATGAACCAGGTGATCAACAACCTGATAATCAACGCCGATCAGGCCATGCCGGCCGGCGGCTTGATCTCCGTTCGCGCCGAGAATGTTTTCCTCGATGGAGATGGAAATCTGCCGTTGCCCCCGGGACGGTGCGTTCATATCCTGATCAGCGACCAGGGGGTGGGGATTCCGGAAGAGAACCTGCCGAAGATCTTCGACCCCTACTTCACCACCAAGAGAAAGGGGAGCGGGCTCGGGCTGGCGAGCGTCTATTCGATCATACGGAAACATGGCGGGCATGTGGACGTCGAATCGCGGCCTGGGGCCGGAACCACGTTCCACATCTACCTTCCCGCCATGGAGAGACGCCTGGCGCCGGAGCCCCGCCTGCCCGAAAGGAGAGGCCGGTCAATGGCCAGGGGAAGGGTTCTTGTGGTGGATGACGAAGCGGTTGCGGGGGAGGCGGCCCGGGATGTCCTGGGAAATCTGGGGTATGGGATCGATGTCTGCGAAGACGGCGCGGCCGCGCTGGAACTCTACCGGAAGGCGAGAGAATCGAAGGTCCCCTATGTTTTTGTCTTCATTGCTCTGACGGTTCCGGGCGGCATGGGGGGGAAGGCAGTCATGAAGAAGCTGCTGGAGATGGACCCCGATGTCAGGGGGGTGGTCATGGGCGGATACGCCGCCGACCCGATTCTGGCGCATTACCGTGAGTACGGCTTCTGCGGGGTCGTGACGAAGCCCCTCAGGATGGAGGAACTCCGCGCGCTCCTGGAGTCGCTGGGGTAGGGCATGATATTTTGGCATGTTGGCGTCATTGCCATCAGAACCGGGGCGACCCGCCGGGACCGCCCCAACAAGAAAACGTTACATTGGTAATTCCCAGGTCCCTAAGCCGGACAAGCCGGAACCAATCAGGAAAAAATCAAAGGCAATGGCACG
>CAZRPI010000149.1:0-4673 GCA_964601865.1 uncultured Pelobacter sp.
GCCATCCTGATGGCTATCGCGATTTCTGATGAGTGTGGTTAACCATGTCGATATAACTCGAACAAATCAACATTATTGTTCCAATTCATACATTTAAAAAACAGCAGAAGAATCGGCCCGATAAAATCAGAGTCTTTCGTATTTTAGTTGAAGCGCCTCGGGTTGAGGAGCCCGCAGTGCTGGTGGATCTCTCTCAGAGGGTATTGGGGTCTACAGGATGTCATGTCTCTAAAAGGCGCATATGAGTTCAGACTCTCCTCATCTTGGCGTCCAGCACGAGCGCGCCGGACGGGTAGAGGACGACCGGGTTCAGCTCGATTGTCCGGACGAGGCCGGTTGCGATCACCTCCGATACGGTCACGATGAGGTCGGCGAGGGCATTCATGTCCAGGGGAGGTTTGCCCCGGAAGCCCTTCAGGATTTTCTCCCCCCTGGTCTCGCTCATGAGCCACATGGCCTGCTCGCGGTCAACCGGCGCCAAGGCGAAGGCTACATCACGGAAAAGCTCCACGAAAAAACCGCCTGAACCGAACATGACGATGGGACCGAAGGTGTGGTCGCTAATCCCGCTCACAATCACCTCGAAACCGGGCCGGGCCATCTCCTCCACCAGGACCCCCTCGGCCTGTTCGATCCGCGACAGCTCCGACACCACTTGCCGGAGATCATCCCCATTTCCGATGCCGAGCCTTACCCCGCCGACGTCGCTCTTGGAGACGATTCGCGCCGACATCACCTTGGCGACCAGCGGAAAGGAGAGTCCGGCGGCGGATTCGATTCCCCTTCCGCATGGAACGAACATCCCTCTGGGTATGGCCATTTCCAATGCGCGGAGCAGGTTTTTTATTTCG
Source organism: uncultured Pelobacter sp. (assembly GCA_964601865.1). GTDB lineage: Bacteria > Desulfobacterota > Desulfuromonadia > Geobacterales > Pseudopelobacteraceae > Pseudopelobacter. The sequence goes on from CAZRPI010000149.1 coordinate 852, forward strand.
TATTCGAGAAAGACGTCGCGATCCGCCCGTGACCGCAGGAACTCCTTGATTTTGTCTCTGACCGTCATGTGGTTTCCTCTCAGTGGTACAGAAGCATGCCGAGCGCCCGCACGGCCCTTTCCGGGGAAGGGTAGACCGGTATTTTAGATTTTTCCAGGAGCCTCGTCAGTTTCGGGGAAATCCCACCCTGGGCCGTATGAACAACCACCGGTCTGTCCGTAGTCATGCAGAAATCACGAACGATCTCGGCAACCTCCATGGTGACCCCGGCCACCGCGGTCAATGCGATGACGACGAATCCGTCATAGGCTTCCCGCACCGCATCGAGTGCGACCCGGTAATCGTCCGCCCTCACCTGGCCGGTGAGATCGAGGGGGTTGCCGATGGCGTAGAAGGAGGGGAAAGACGCTCTGAGTTCGCCCGCGACCGGCTCGGGAAGGGGGGGAACTTCAAGCCCGACCCGGACGCACTCGTCCGCGGCGAGCACCCCGGAACCGCCACCGTTGGTGATGACGCAGATCCTTTTCCCGAGCGCCGGACGCTTAAGCGACAGGGCCTTCGCTCCGTCCAGAAGGGACTCGTAATCCACGGCCTCCCTGATCCGGAACTGTCTCAGAACGGAGCGGAATACCTCGTAACTTCCGGCAAGCCTGCCGGTATGGGAAACCGCGGCCTTCTGGCCGCTCGCCCCCTTGCCCGCCTTGAGGACGAGCAGGGGTTTGGCGTCGCTCAAAGTACGCGCCGCCTCAATGAACCTGCGGCCGTCGCCGACGGATTCCAGGTATGAGATGACCACTTCGGTTTCCCCGTCTCCTGCCAGGTATTCGTACACATCGGCCGCATCGAGGTCAACGGCGTTGCCGTAATTGATGACCTTGGAGACGCCCAGCTTCGCCTGCCGTACCGTCTCCAGCAGACAGACCACCACCGCGCCGCTCTGGGAAACGATCGCCACGTTCCCCTTGCCCGGTTTTTTCAGCAGTGAATGGGGGAGAAACATGGTGTCCAGCCCGTGACGGGGGTTGTAAACGCCGAGACAGTTCGGTCCGATGATCCTGATCCCGGTTTCCCTCCCGATGCGCTCGATCTCTTCCTGCAGCTCCAGGGCGCCGACTTCGGCGAATCCGGCGCTCACTATCAGCGCAAACCGGGCCCTGCCCGCGTGCCGGCGGAGGAGATCGGGCACCTCCGCCGCGGGCCTCATGATGATGGAGAGATCCACGGTCCGGGGCAGATCCCCTATGGAGGGATAGGCCCTGCGGCCCATGAGGTCCGGATAGCTGGGATTGATCGGATACACCTCCCCCTTCAGGCCGAGCAGGTTCTTCAGGACAATGCCCCCCAGTTTCTCCTCGCTCGCCGTCGCCCCGATGAGGGCGACACTTTTGGGGGAAAAGAGTGAATCGAGATCGGTCATGAAGATTTTCCTCCGGCGCCGGAATTAACCAGGGGGCAGTCAGGTTGTCCGGTTCCACGCTTGACAATCCGGTTCCGCCTCGGCCTGACGCTCTGTTTGGATTTTACATCATTAAGAAGCGATTTCTACTATCGATGGATGTTGTGTCATGGCGGACAAAACTGTACTATGCTCCCCGTCGTCCGGAAGCAGTGCCGGAGGTGAAGCAGATGAAGATTCTGAGATGGGGTGTTGCCTGGATGAATGTCCGGTTGCCCCGGGAGGAGAAGGTAGGAAGATGATCAGGAAACTGCTGGTAGAGGTGTGCGCACTGTCACTCTTCGTCTGTGCCACGGTGTCGGCCTCGGAACAGGTTCAACTGAAGACGGCAAAGGTGAACGGGTATCTGGCGTCGCAGCAGACGCCCGATGCCATTGCACTGCTGCCGAAGCCCCCCGTGCCCGGTTCGGCCGGTCAGACCCTGGATGAAGCTGTCAGCCGTTCAGGGCTGGCGCTACGCGATACGCCGCGCTGGAAGCTGGCCATTCAGGATGCGGACACCTCATTCGATGGCATGGCGTCGAGCTTCTCCTGCGCCCTGGGATGCCGCATCAGTCGTGGGGAGACTCCAGTCCTTTTCCGCCTCCTGCGAAGGGCACAGTCCGATGCGGGGGTGAGTGTCTCACGGGCCAAGAACGCCTACGGACGGCCCCGGCCGTTCATGGTCAACGGCCATGCATTCTGCACCCCCGCCTATGAACGGGAGTTGCGCAGAAGTGGTTCCTACCCGTCGGGGCACACGGCCGCCGGCTGGACCTGGGCCCTGATCCTGGGAGAACTGGCCCCGGATCGTTTCGATGCCCTCCTGCAGCGGGCCCGGGCCTACGGAGATAGTCGCATCGTCTGCAACGTGCACTGGAACAGCGACGTGAGCGAAGGACGCATCGTGGCCGCCGCCCTGGTCGCGCGCCTCCATGGCGACGCTGCCTTCCGTGCTGATCTGGAACTGGCCCGGGCCGAGCTTAATGCGCTGCGGGGTAGGGTAAACCCGGAGGGCGCGGCCTGTCGCGACGAGGCGAACGCCCTCGCCCTTTTCCCGCATTGAGGCGGATGGCAGCTGTCTTTTCTCTCACGGCATCATGATGCTTAACTGCTCTTTACGCCTCGCCCACGGGGACAACCCCCTTGCACTGGGGATAGGAGGGACAGACCCAGAAAAACCTGCCGGCGTGGGGGCCGTTGCTCGCCCGACGTTTCTGCATGATTGACCGGCAGGCGGGGCAGGGCATGGGCGGCTCGTGTTCGGTGGGCTCCGCAACCGGTTCGGGTTTCGGTGTGGGGGGAGACGCCGGAGTGGCAGGAGGCGCCGTGCGCTCAGTCGGCGGTGGCATCTCCCTCCCCAGTCGACCGTAGGCGCGCTGGGTGATGTCGGCGTGGGGAAACTCGTCGATCAGGTTTTCGTAATATCCGCGTGCTACCTCTTCAAAACCCATCTTGTCGAGCATGGCGGCGCACTGGGCCAGGGCCCTGCAACGCAGGTCCGGCGCAACTCCGGTCATGCCGATCACCGCCTCCAGACAGCGAGTGGCGGTATCCAGATCTACCCGGCGCTGAAAGGTTCCGGCCAGGGCTATCATCACGGACGGTTCCAGCGGCTGACGGTAGACGACGGCGTACTCCTGGTAGGCCTGTGCGGCTTCCTGGGGATTGGTGGCGACCAGGCGGGAGATGGCCCCGGCGTACAGTTTCCGCCCCTCTTCGTTGGCGGCGTATTTGGATCTGATCCGGGCCAGCATCAGCATGGCCTCGGCGTTTTCAGGATTGCGCTGCAGCACCAGCCGCAGAGACTTCTCTCCGCTCCCGTACCCCACGTTGGAACCGGCCGCCTTGACGCCGATCTCCAGATGGCGTTCCTCCACCGCCCCCTTGCCGAGCTTGAGGACGCTGGCCAGAATAATCCCCGAAATCATCCCTCCCAGATGGCACCAGTGCCCGACCATGGAACCGCTGGTTCCGGTCATCTGTCCGATACCGCCCGAAAGGTCGGCCAGGAAAAACAGCCCGATGATGACCAGCGAGTTGAGGCGCACCTTGAGACTGATGGGGAGGATCAGGGAGAAGATACCGAGGATCGGCAGGGGGAAGACCATGCTCTTGAAGTAGCAGCGCACGGCGAAGATGCCCATGATGCCGGCGATGGCGCCCGATGCGCCCAGGGCATGCCCCGGCTCTCCGGAGGCCAGGAAAGTTGTCAGCGCAAAGACCACTCCTCCGATGAGGCCGGTGATGATGTACAGCAGCGCGAAGAGCCTGTCCCCGATACGGCGCTCAACCGCCGTGCCCAGCATCCAGAGGAAGACCATGTTGCCCCAGAGATGGCCGTCGCTGGCGTGCAGAAACATGGCGGTGAAGGCGCTGACCACCAC
>CAZRPI010000149.1:4773-7892 GCA_964601865.1 uncultured Pelobacter sp.
TCGCGCACCAAGATGATCAGAAGGATCGTCAGAAAAGCCTTGGCGATGAAAGCCTGTTCCTCGTGGCGCTCGAAATAGTCGTGCAGGGCCTGCATGTTGCCTCCCCGTCACCGAAAAAAAACCACGCATTCCGCAAGTCACCCGGAATCGTGGTCCTGAACGCACAATGGCGCGCGTCTCACTTCGACAACCCCTCTATCCCCTCAGTCGTGGATGGTGGCTTTGCGACACACGGTTGCCCGTGCTGTGCCCTTTCGGTGACATTATGACGATGTTAATGGTATGGAAAATATTTTTCAGGTGAAATCAATGGCAAATTTCTAAATTAAAGTCAAACATTCTAATTTTTTTCCGGCAATTGGGTGAGATGTGATGTGCCCACGAATTCGATTTGTCATGCCCGAATGATTTTATCGGACATCCATGATTGCAATAGGTTCTGTCGGGGTGTATTGCAATACACCCCTACCGGGAATGACAAAATGCGAATCCATCACACATGGTTGCGCAGCATCAGTTCGGCGGGGTGGGGCGAGAGGTAGATCTGGCGTTTCAGGTAGGGCTCGTCGTATTTTCTGACGTAGTGACTGATCAGGGTCAGGGGCACGATGAGCGGCGCGAGCTGGTCATGGTACCGGTTGATCACCTCCAGCAGCTCCTCCTTTTCCCGATGGGTGAGGTGGCGCTTGAAATAGCCCATGATGTGCATCAGCACGTTGGTCTGCTTCTTCACCGTTGCGTGCTGGGCGAGGGCCTTCATGAACTGCTCCCGGTAGGTGTCCAGGACCGTACTCCATTCCATCTCGCGGGCGTGGGCCACCAGGCTTCCCAGGTCGCGGTACAGCGTGACGCTGTGGGACATGAGCAGTAGCTTGTGGGCCGTGTGGAACTCCACCAGGGCGGCCGGGTCCGGGGCGTCTGCCAGAAAATCCAGCAGACGGCGGTAACTGAAGACCCGTTCCAGGAAGTTCTCGCGGATAACCGGATCGTTCAGCCTTCCCTCCTCCTCCACCGGAAGGAACGGGAAATGGCGCACCAGTTCCGCGGCGAACAGGCCGCTGCCGTTTTTCGCCGGCATGCCGTCGTTGTAGACCTTGACCCGGTAGAGCCCGGAACTGGGGGAGTTCTTCTTGAAGATGAAGCCGCACAGCTCCTCCCGCTCCAGTTCCAGTACCTTCGTCCGGCGCCAGACCAACATCTGGTCGGTCAGGTCGCGGCGGGTGCGGCCGGTCATCAGACGGGGTGCGGCGAGGTCACCCTCAAGGCGCATCGCCTCTCTGGGAACGGGCAGCCCGCACTCCACCTCGGGGCAGACGGAGACGAAGTGGAAGAAGCGTCCCAGGGTATCGGTGATGTAGCTGTCACGCTTATGGCCGCCGTCATAGCGCACGTTCTCCCCCAGCAGGCAGGAACTGACGCCGATGGTGATGGAGGGTGTCATGGTGGGGAGCTCTTCGCCGTGGTCAGCATCTCGCCGGCGTGGCGGCGGGTGGTATCGGTGATGACGGTGCCGCCGAGCATGCGGGAGATCTCCTCGATGCGGGATTGTTCATCCAGGGTGGTGACTGTGGTGGTGGTCCGGCCGTCGTTCATGCGCTTTTCCACCCGGAGGTGGTTGTCTGCGAAAACCGCCACCTGGGGGAGATGGGTGATGCAGAGCACCTGCTGGCAGCGGGCGACCTTTTTCAGCTTTCTGCCCACGGTTTCCGACGTGGCGCCGCCGATGCCGCTGTCCACCTCGTCGAACACCAGGGTGGGGACGTCACCTTCGGGGAGCGCCTGCTTGAAGGCCAGCATCAGGCGCGACAGTTCGCCCCCCGAAGCGACCTTTGCCAGGGGGCGCGGCGGTTCGCCGGGGTTGGGGGAAAAGAGGAGTTCGACCTTCTCGAATCCGGTGGGTCGCGCCTCGTCCAGCGGCGTCAGGACCACGTCGATGACCGCGTTCTTCATGGCCAGTTGCCGTGCCTCCTGCTCCAGGCTCCGCTTCAGCTCTCCGGCCGCGGCCCTCCGGCGGGCGGTGAGTTCCGCGCCGAGTTTTCGCAGCTCCTGCTCCAGTTCCCCGCACCGTTCCTGCAGCGAATGCCTGTCCCGCTCGTGACCGGCCAGCTGTTCGAGCTCTGCGTCGACCCGTGCCTTGAACTCCAGCATCCCGGCTATGGTCGCGATCCCGTATTTCCGCTTCAGGCGGTTGATCTGATCGAGACGGTCCTCAGTCTGCTGCAGGGCCCGGGGGTCGGCTTCAACCCTGGAGGCGTAGCTCCTGAGCCCCATGGCGGCGTCCTCCAGTTGCAGGTAGGAGTTCTCCAGCGAAGCGGCCAGCTCGACCAGATGGTGGTCGATGGCCGCCAAATCACGGATTGAGGCGCCGATGCGTTTCAGGCTCCCCAGGATGGCGCCGTCGCCTCCGTAGAGCAGCTCGTAGGCCTCGGCGCTGGCCGTTCCCAGTTTCTCCACGTTGGCCAGCAGCTGGCGTCTCTCCTCCAGTTCCTCGTCTTCCCCCTCCCGCAGGTCGGCCGTGGCGATCTCGTCCGACTGGAACGACAGGAGATCCAGTTTCCGTGACAGTTCCTGTTCCTCTTCGTCCATCCGTTGCAGGTGCTCCCTGGTTTCCTGCAGTTCCCGGTAGCGGCCGGCAAAAAACTCGCGGTCGTCGGAGGTTCCGGCAAAGGCATCCAGGAGCAGGAGCTGGTTTTCCGGTCTGAGCAGGGTCTGGGATTCGTGCTGGCCGTAGATGTTGATCAGGCGGCGGGAGATGTCGGAGAGGAGGGAGAGGGTGGCCATGGCGCCGTTGATGAAGATCCGGTTCCTCCCGGCGCGGGAGATGGAGCGCTTCACGAGCAGTTCGCCGTCCGCCTCGAACCCCGATTCCTCCAGGAATCCGGCGAGTCCCGGCAGGGCGGAGAGGTCGAACAGCGCCTCCACCACCGCCTCGTCCTCGCCGGAGCGGATCAATTCGGCCGAAGCACGGCCGCCCATGATCAGGCCCACGGCGTCGATGATGATGGATTTGCCCGCTCCGGTCTCGCCGGTCAGCATGGTCAGGCCGGGACGGAAGGAGAGGCGGAGGGAATCGATGATGGCGACGTTTGTGATGGACAGGTCGGTCAGCATAGAACCTC
>CAZRPI010000150.1:0-7825 GCA_964601865.1 uncultured Pelobacter sp.
ATGTACCACCCATGATATCTTCAGGAAAACACGTCCTCAAGATAGACCATCGATTGTATCGTGTCCGGTAAGAAATTCCATAGGAGAGATTCCGACTTCCGGATCCCTTTTCCGTGCAGGGCTTACGGTTCAGCAGGTCGCCAGGGCATGGCGGATTGCCTCGCTCAGCTGCTCCGGCCGATACGGCTTGCTCAAGAAGGTCAGCGGCAACTGTGGATGCTCCTTCTCCATCCCCGGCACCTCTATATAGCCGCTGGCCAGGATGACCGGAAAACCGGGAGCCATGGAATGCAGGGCCGCCAATGTCTCCCAGCCGTTCATGCGCGGCATGATAAGATCGCATAAGACACAAAGGATTTCCTCTCTATGTCGCCGGAACAGCTCTACCGCTTCGATCCCATCCCTGGCTTCCAGCACGGAATAGCCCAAATGGGAAAGCATGGCCGATGACACCTTGCGCACCAGCTCCTCATCTTCCACCAGCAGAACCATGCCCCCTTTCTGCACCCTGGAGAGCTCTCCGACCGTTTCCCGGCATGGCGGAATCGGAGGCCGGACCTCTGCCGGAAAAAAGAGGCGAAAGATGCTTCCGTTATCCGGCACACTTTCCATGGTGATTCCACCCTCATAGGTCCGCACAACTCCCAGGATCATGGCCAAACCCATGCCGCGACCGGGAGATTTGAGCGAGAAGAAGGGATCGAAGAGATCCTCCGCTTTGCAGGTTGCGATATCGCATCCGGAGATCTTCAATTCCAGACAGGCGTAGATGTCTTTCTCCATTGGCCAGTCGGCGGGAAAACGTTTACAGCGATACGCCTCCGACTTTCCCATCGTTTTTACCGACAGATGGATGGTACAAGGCGACTCGCCGCCGGCCCTGCAGACATTGGCTATGAGGTTGCTCAATACCTTCTGTATCTGATTGGCATTCGCCCGTAGAAAGGGGCCGGTAGAAGGCAGATCGAACTCCAGATACACACCCTTGGGCATGGTGGCACGGAACAGGGGGATGTTCCTGCGGCAGATCTCGGAAAGATCCAAAGGTTCTCGTTTACAGTCTGCGTGACCGAGACAGGTCAGCATCAGGGAACTAACTTCAGAGGCACGGCGGGCGGAATGCAGAGCATCCGTAAGAAAGTCCACCGAACGCTTTTCTATGAATTGCGGGTCTCCCAGGGCCATTTCCAGGTTTCCCAAAACCACCTGAAGCTGATTGTTGAAATGGTGCGCAATCGCCCCGGCCATACGATTTAGATGATCATCCCCATGGATCGCTCTGTCGAGAGCCTCCATCATAGCCACCCTCTCCTTTCGGAAAATAAATATCTCTACTATAAGGTTCTTTCTTCAGGAATGCGATGGACAAACATAGACAATTTCGGACAACCGTTCCGCAACCGGGGAAATAGAACCATTGGAGACGCTATTCTCCATACAACACGAATCCGCCCCAGAAGAATGGGTGGGAGAAGCGATCGCTGCGCAACAAGCCAAGTTTTGCCTGACGTAAGGCTGCCGATGGCGACTCCTTCTTTTTTACCAGCCGGCGATAGAACCTTTTCATCAGATCTGCAGTTCCCTCATCGCTCACCCCCCACAGGCCGGCAACTGTCGCCGATGTGCCGGCATACATCACGGCACGGGTAAGTCCGCTTACCCCTTCCCCACGCTCCAGCTTGCCCATACCGGTATCGCAGGCCGAGAGCACGACCAGGCGTGCATTCCAATCCAGGTTCATGATCTCCCCCAATTCCAGAAAACCGTCTTCCCCGTCTCCGGGATTCCGCGACAGGGCCAGAACCTGGCCGTCATCAGCCAGCAGCCCATGACAGGCAAAATGGATATAGCGGAACCATTTCATCTGCGGGTCCTTGGCGGCCGATTCGCTGGCTGCCTGGCGCAAAAGGAGTTTAGGGCTGCGGTTTTTTCCGGCTGGAAACAGATTCCCTATCCCCGTCACCTCCCCGGCCGACTCCGGCAATCGGGGCAAGGCAAATCCCTCTTTTTCCCATATGCCGCGCATATGGATTCCCGCCCCTTGCACGCCGTTTCTGTCACTCCGGGAAGATGGCTTTCCCCCGGCTGATTGCTTTTCCTCGGGATACACCGGATCACCGAATCCGATGAAGGTATACTCCGGAGTTGCCTCAGACGCCCGGCTTCGCAGGAAGGAAAGAACCGATGCGCTTTGTATGTAGCTGACCTTGCGCTTTTCCAATAGATACCTGGCCCTCCCCTTTTCTTCTCCGGCCGGAAGAGTTTCCCAGGGTATTCTCGATAAAATTCCATCCGGCACGACAATCAGGGCGGCATCCCTTTTCAGATTGCCTTCCCATGGCCCCAGCAGGGCCCGATACAGCCGTTTCCCCTGAGCGGAGCCATTTCTGCGGCTTCGCACCAGCTCCAGGTACCTATGCACCTCCTGTTCCAATTCCTTTTTTGCCAGGTCGATTTTCTTTACCTCGAAATCTTCCCGGGTCACCAAGAAGACATAACAACCCTCATCCGTCAGAAAGTATTCCGCCAGGACTTCTCCCCTTTGCAGGACTTTCTCCTTCATCTCCTTCAGGGTAACGGAAACCGGATATTGAATCGCCGCGTAGCGGGGGCTCTTGAGCCGAATGGTCTCCTCCAGCTGTTCGATCTCCTTCTCTACGGATTTCTTCTCCCGCGCCAGCCTTTCGGCTTGGATCTCTTCCTTACGACCGAGGGACTCGGAATAGGCACGAGAGACGACCATTCGTTTTTCCTGCAGCAGGTCCCACTGCCCCTTCCACTCCGCCGGGGCTTCTTTCGACAGGTCCAGGCGCTCTTCTGCCAGACGATCGAGAAAACCGCGCGCCTTCATCGCCTCCACCAGACGAAAGGCCTGTTCTCCCAAACGATGATCCAGGAAAAGAAGAACAGCGGACTCGTATCTCTTATAGATCTTTTCCATGAATCGTTTTTTCAATTCGGGGGAACGGGCCCCGGTGCGCACCCTTTCCAGGCGATTGAGGGCCGTTTCCACCAGGGGAACCACTTCCTCGACCCGTCCCATGCGGCAAAGCACCTTCGCCTTGTTCAGGACGGTATAGGCCACCGACTCCGGGACCCCGATCGGTTCGAAGTGGGCCAGCGCCCGGTCATACATCGTCAGGGCATTCGCGTCGTCTCCCGTTTGAAAACAGATGTCCCCCCGGGCGCGCCATACGAGGCCCTGTCCGATGGGAGAAGCTACCTGCCGGAAAAACGGCATGGCTTTATCGTACATCTCCTGCGCCCCGGCATAATCACCCATTTTCAGCCGAACATTCCCTATACTGCGCCAGGCATTTCCCTGACCCATACGCGAGCCTGTCCGTTTTAAAAAGGACAACGCCTTTTCATACGTTGCTATGGCAAGTTCATTTTCGTTCCTTCGGTTATGAAAGTCTCCCCGTATCAGCCACACCTGCCCCTGCCCTTCCGGATCCGCCGCCTTTTCATAGCAGGCCAGGGCTTTGTCGAAAAACTCTATGCCTCTTGCATTATCGCCGCTCCGGAAACAGATGCTCCCCTTGCTGAGCCAGACACTCCCTTGTCCCGCATCGGAGCCCGATTGCACGAAAAAAGGCAAGGCTCTATCGCACATTTCCAGAGCCAGGGCATGATCTCCCGCCTGCAGATACACATCCGATTTTCTCAACCAGACGACACCCTGTGCCTGAACTTCCGCTGTGGCCGCATAGCTTGCCAGCGCCCTGTCGTAGGCTTCCAGCGCGGATTTGTTGTCCCCCTCCCTGACCAGGCGATCGCCTTCCCGGCGCCAGGTATCTCCCTGTTTTTCCGACATCGCCGATTCCGTTTCCGACAGATCCGCCGGATTGGTCCATTCGAAGGCATACCTTTCCGGACAATCTTCCCGCAGGAAGTGGTGTTCGTGATCTATTGCGGAAAGGATGGCGGAACCACCGAAGCAATAGAAAAGAATGAAGAGAACCATGGTAAAGCCACAGATAGTCTTACGGCAAAAAACCGAATCTATGTTTATGTCGCTATTCATCCATGGAATTGTATCGAATCTCCGTTCCACAGGTATAATTGTATCGATGTCGATCAGATGACAAGCAGAAAACGGTTTTTTTGCCATGAGTCAGCCGACCAAGCCATGGAAAACGTGGAAAGAAAAAAACTGGAAAGCTGGAAACAGATCGCCGCTTTTTTAGGCTGCAGTGAGCGAACAGCCAAACGCTATCAGGCCAAGGGTCTCCCCGTACACTACCTCGGAGGCCGTATGCTGCAACGCGTCTTTGCCTTCTCCGATGACTTGACCCAGTGGATGCACTCCGGCCAGCAGACGGAGCGAGCATCTGCCGCACCCTTGTCTTCCGCAGTAGAACCGCGGGGCGAAGAGAGCTCCGCCACCGACTGTTTTTCCTCTCTCCGCATGGTTTGCATCAGCGGGAAGTCGTCCGGAGAAATATTCCCTATCGACAGCCCGATGGTCCGTATCGGACGCGGGATCGATAACCACATCGTGGTCTCGGAGGCGGATGTCAGCCGCTATCATGCCCGCCTGGTCGTTCGGGTCGAGGGCCTTCTGATCGAGGACCTGGATAGTAAAAACGGGACCTTCGTCAATAACCAACGGATGATCAAAACCCAGACCATCACCGGTGGAGATCGTATACGCCTGGGAGAAAAGCTGGAATTCCTCCTACAAAATATCCATTCCACTGAAACTTGCTGATGCTGACAGAGAATCCTACAGGCATGGAGGGATACGTCATCGAAGGCAGGTATCGGATCGAAAAATGCCTGGGCAGAGGGGGAATGGGTCATGTTTTTCTGGCAACGCATTTGCAGCTGCAAAAGGTCTTTGCCTTAAAGCTGATTACGGCAGAGGGCAGAAATCCAACCGAATCCCCGGCCCGATTTCGGCTGGAAGCAACGATCCTGGGGCGCCTCGACCACCCTCATATCGTCCGGGTAACGGATTTCGGCGTATATACGGATCATGGCAATCCCCCCTATCTGGTGATGGAACTGCTCCAGGGAGAGACTCTCGATCATCTGATCCAAAGAGGCCCGCTCTCCTGGAAGTCGGCCCGGCCGATTCTCGAGTCGATCGCCCAGGCGATCGATTATGCCCATGCGAATTCCGTGATCCATGGGGACCTGAAGCCTTCCAACATCTTCCTGGCCTCCCGGGAACAGGAGCTGCCTGTCGTTAAGATACTGGATTTCGGACTGGCCCGAATTCTGGATTCTCAAAGGAATCGGGGAGATGACGAGAGCGAGGCCACCGGTTCCACTGTTCCTCTGCCGATCCGTCCGAAGGAAACCGCCGCTCCCTTCCCCGAGACGGCGGAACATCCCGTGAGCACGGATACCTGCACTGTCCCGGCGATCGATCTTCCTGCCGGGTTCACAGACCATCTGACAGGGACCGGCAGCTTCCTGGGCACGCCTCAGTATGTTTCTCCGGAGGCGATCCAGCGGAAGAGGGGAGCGGCATCCGATATATACGCCTTCGGATTGATCTGTTTCGAACTCCTGACGGGACAGCGTCCCTTTACAGGCAATGCGGCCGAATTGATCCGGCGACACCTCAGCGAAGTTCCGCCGCCTCCGTCCTCGCTTTGTCCGAACTGCCCGGCTTCGGTCGACCGACTGATCCTTGACATGCTGGCAAAAGACCCGGCCCTCCGTCCAGCGGGGGCCGTTGCCATCGTGGCCCGCCTGGACAGGGTGTTCTCCGCACAGGAAGCATCCGAACGACGGAAAAGTCAGCTCCCCAGGCAAATCCTTCTCTCCTTGCTGCTGACAGGGATCTTTTTTGCCGGTATGGAGCTCTTCGATTTTCTACCCGGCGGCCGATGGATGGAAAATCGTTTTTTCGATCGGATCGGACAATTTCGCGCACCGGAACCGATGGATCCGCGAATTCTCCTCACTCTTATTCCGGAATCGTTCTGGACACAAAAAAACACTCAAGACATCGGACAGTTTTCTCAAAGGATCGAGCGGATCTTAGGTGCAGGAGCTAAAGGGGTCGCTATCGATCTGCTCCTCCCGGAAAGATGCGGACAAAATGCGGACTTTATACGTTTATTGTTACAGCACGGCGATCGGATTCGTCTTTCTCTGTTATTCCTGGACGACGGCCGTATCAAGGGGACGGAGTGCATACAGGGTCTGCTTGCCTCAGCCATACGACCGAAGGACCCGTTATCCATCTACTGTTTCATCAATGTTCCGGAGGACGAAGACGGCATACTGCGCCGGTACCGGACCTCCATTACCGATCGATCTGGACGGCAGTATGATTCTCTGGGTTCAGGGGGCGCCCGGTTGATGTTCGAGGATCAAGTTCTCTCCGAGTCAGCCGACATCGGCATGCAACGGTTGAATCCGTCCCTGGACTGGCGAGACCGGCTCCTGCCCTGGGATCGGCTGGAAGCGATGCTGGATAAGGAACCCGACAGATTCCAAAACGCGCTGCTCTTCATCGGAGGAGAGTCCAACTACCAGGAGGATGTGATACGCATTCCTCCCAGCTATCAGCTGCCGGATACGGCCCCGGGAGTAGTAGCTCACGCCAATATCGCGCATGGCATTCTTTCCGGGAACCGTATGGTACGGGTGGATTTTATGATGTTTCGCGGATTCTTGTGCGTCTGGTCTTTCCTTCTCACGCTATGGATTTTCCGTACTGAACCCTCAGACGGATTCCGTCGCGGGATCGTACCGATGATAGGATTTATTTTATATATCTCCCTGGCCGGGCTATTATTTCTCTTTGGGAATCTATCGGTCCTGGTAACGGCGCCTATACTTTCTCTGTCGGCGGTTACCATGATTGCTCTATTTCTGGGAAAAAGGATGCATACGTGATGGAAGAAAAGTCCAATCGAAAAGGGCTTAAGCAGAAGAAGCTCATAGTCAGGCCATGGTTGTTTGTCGGAGTGCTTCTTTTCAGCTTTTCCTGGTCTGTGTCTGCGGCAGAAAGGAAGGACCCTCTTGGCTTGATCTGTTTTATATCCGGTGAGATCCGATTACGGGAAAACGGCGGGAAGGAAAGGTCGCCGGCGTTGTACGATCCGTTGCGAGAGGGCGATGAGATCAGAACCCGGGCCGAAGCCCTGGTAAAGATCGTTCTTTTCAATGGGGAATTCTGGGAAATGGGAGGATCGTCTCGAGCCACACTCCGGCAAGGGAAGGTCCAGAGCCTGCAAGGAGAAGTCCGCTGCCTGCCGCCGGTCGCCATCCTGCCGGAAATCGCCGTGTTTGATCGGGAAAACCACCCGGGGCGTCGCATGGCCGCCTTACGCATTCGGGGATCGGAACCGTTGCCGGTTGCGGATAATCGTGTGGAATTGCCCCTGCCGGCTCCGGATAAAGACCAAAAATACTACATGGCCGTGGCCGATTCCTCCGGGAAGGTAATCTTTTCCGGCGCAGTGGAATCCACTCTCTGCACCCTTCCGGAGCGTACCCTGTTGCCCGGTCAGGATTATTTTTTCCAAGTCTGGTCGGAACGGGAGCAGATTCGCCCCCCCTTGATCCGCTGGCGACCGTTGCGTGCCCTGAGCGAGGAGGATGCCCGGGCACGGAAGGTCCTGTACGGGAGGTACCAGGAGACCGGAGAAGTGGCCTTATTGCTGCTCCTGGCCGAGTGGGATCGGATTTTGGGGTTGAGTTACTCGGCCGAACAGGAATTCAAGGAAGCCTTAGGACAGCATCCCAACAATCCAGCCCTTCACAAAACGAGAGAACGGTTCAGCATCAGCGAGTAGCTTTCTCCACGGAACTTTTTTCCCTAGCTTTACGTTTTCCATCGATGAGGAAACAAATCATG
>CAZRPI010000151.1:0-7797 GCA_964601865.1 uncultured Pelobacter sp.
AAGGAAACACGCTTCTAACATGATTGACACCACAGTGTCAAATAAAAAATCAAGGACGCCGAGAATATCCGGGGCGCCCCCCTGCTTCCGGACAATAGGCCGACTCCTGGAATACGGAGCCGAATTTATGCAGCCATGAGTCAAATATTTGAACTTTGACTTCCCCAAATCTGGCAAGCCTCTGACGCACCACTTCAACCGATATAATCTGCTCAAGGAAACCAAGCCGCTTCGAGAAAAAAAGATCCGAAAAACAGATGATCTCTTCGAGAAGACCTTGGGGCGACATGTCGCGCACGGGAAGGGGCAACCCCTGATTCACAATATCCGCCTCAGTCAAGCCGACGCCTATATGGCGCTCACAGACCAGCGCGTGATCCGGAAACCCCTCATCTTCGAGAATTTCACGACCAAGAATACCGTGCATGATATAGGGATGGGCGCCACAGAGCCCGATTTCAGGCGCGCGGACACGGCAAATGCCGACATCGTGCAGCATGGCGGCCTGTTTCAAAAAGAACAGCTCCTCTTCCGATAATCCAACAGAAATCCCAATGGCGACCGAAAGACCGGACACTGCCGAACCATGGACCTCGACCATGGAGAGCGCCTGGCCCTGAAAATATTTTGCCAGAATCCCGGCTACATCCAATTCAAGCCTCCAGAAAAGTCAAAATATCGACAATAGCTGCCATCTCATATTGCAATTTGAGTCAACTTTTTGTACAACAGCCATAACCAGCTAAAATAGTTGACAATCACACATGGCACGTCTTGTGCTAAGAGATGATACATTCAATTCATTCGTCTTGTGGGGTGCAGCCATGTACGGTAAGTTTCCATTCTACTCCATAGCCCAGATATACGCCATCGGTCTGAATGTGCCCGTTTCCATCCTTCTCGGACGTGACAATCTCTACTGGGTTGTTGACCTGAGCCTGGTCAGCGACCTGAAGAGCGAGGGATGCTCGCAACTTAAGACCACATGAACCGGGACTCTCGATCCTTTAAGCATATCTTTCTACCACATTCATGCGATTGATCGTCCGGCCAAGTCGCTTCCTGTCCGTTTCAAAGTTTTGACACTGCCACCGCCTCTGCATAGTTCACGGGACCGCTTCCCAATAAATAGCAGGCGAACAGCGCACAGAGTTCCAGAAGCATCTATTCCCCAAGCAGCACCTCACCGGTGTCGGTAAACAGGCGAACCGGCAATTCAAACATCCTCCTGAAAATCTTCAGCGCTCCCTTTGACATGGATTTTACGGGGATAGCCGTAACCTGCGGGTCGGCCCACTTCCCCCTGGCCTCGAAATATGCGGTAACAACGGCGTTGTTCTTGCCGGTCAACAGCCACCCCACCACAGGAATGCGGTTCACAACCTTGTCGACCGTCTGAAGCGGTTGGACACCTATGGTGAAATCAAGTTCCTCACTAACGATGTTCGTACTTCCTATTACCGAAATATTGATGGCATCGCCACCGATGAACATATCCTGAGTTGTAACAACCCCATCACGAACCGACAGAGTCGCCCTGATCTCATTGTAGGGCATGCCGTTGTGGACCATGTCCGGAAGCTGGAATTTCAACAACTGGGAAAAGTTCAGAACGGAAAAGAGCTTGGAAAGCACACTGAATCTCCGCAGTTTTCCCGTCTCCATGTTAAGACGAACATTGCCCAAGGCACTTTTCCTGATATCAGGCATGGTTGAGCCGCGGGCGGTTATACTCCCGTGCAACCCCAGAGAACCGGTGACTTCGTGGGAGACATCAAGCGCACGAAAGAGACGCTCGGAATTGACCCGCTCCAAGTCCAGAGTCAGATCATAGCGGTTAATCCGGCCCATATCCGGAGCAATTCTCCCCTTTGCGGTCAATTTACCACCGTACAGGCCCGCATCAAGTTCCTGGATATATGTCACTCCGCTATCACGGGAGAGCGTTAGCTTCATCCGGCCGAACTGCACTTTTTCGTATTTTCCGGAATCAGTAACCAACCTGAGTTTGAGGTCGGTTCTTGAGGAACCGCTCGCATCCCCCCCCTGTTTTGCCAACACCAGCAGCTCGTTCAGATCGATGTGGGGGGAGAAGACGGAAAGGTTGGCAGCCGGGAAAGCGCCCCCCGTATAGCTGCCACTGACGTTAAAACTGGTGGAATTGATCTGCCCGGAAAAACCCCGGATCGTGTAAGTGCCATCCCGAATAGCAAGCGAGGCGAACATTCTGCGAATACTCGCATCCGGCCTTGATGTCATGAACGAGACATCGCGCAGATACAGCTCCGGAGATGACAGAACAAGCTCAGCTTCGGGGTTTCCGAAGTTATTGAGCCTCCCCTTGGCATTGATGAGTGAACTGCCGTAATAGACTGTGATCCTTGACGTCTCCAGACCGTTTCCCTTCAGGGTGATAGCGCCGTTGATGTTGCTGACCGGCCTGAGTTTTTCACCGGGCTGCAAAGCGAAGGAATGCAGGAAAATGGAACCGCTGTAATCCATGGCGGTGAAATCTACCGGATTGCCGCTGCCTTTAATGTGCGCCTGCACTCTGCCGCGAGGATGGTATGTTTGCCACATGGAGAGTATGGGCAACGCTTCGCTGAAATAGAACTGGTTGGTCTGCAACTCGAAATTTAGGTGGGGACGGGTATTGTACGCCAACTGGGCCTTTGCCGAAATACTCATGGGAGAGAGTGTGTAGGTGAGGCTGCTCAGCACCGCGCTGCCGGGGGAGAGAGTGGCGCTGAACTCCACGCCGTTGCGGATGCCAGCCGGCTTGCGGACTGCTCCGGGAAAGGAATAGGCTGCCGGCTTCAAATCCCACTCACCCGAGAGTTTATAGGAGGACGTTCCTCCGCTTCCCCTCAGTATGAGTCGGGAACCTCCAAAATACTCCAGCCTGTGCGCTCCGGAGAGCCTCGCCAGCCAGACGACCTCCGTCGCCTGGGGATTCATCTCCATCTCGAACGGATACTGGCAGGGGGTTACCAGCGGGTAGTCGGTAATCTTCCCCGACAACCTGAAAGGGGACTTTCCAAAAGTGGCGGTTCCCCTGCTGATGATGAAATCCCTGCCGAGAAGATCCAACCCCGCCTTGATATTGGTAAATGCCGGAACCTTCGGACCATAGCTGAGCACACCGTTTTCGACACTTCCCCTGATGCGCAGCACGTTGTAATTGCTGCCCCTCTCCATATGGGCGATCTGGCTGATCCTGCCGTCCAGCAGACCGCTTTCGAGCGTGAACAGGCCACCGGTAATATGTTCTTCGATATACCTTGAGGCGTCGGTGGCAATGATCCCGTAGGGAATCCACTGGCGAACCATCTCAAGCCTGAAAGGGTCCGATGATGCTCTGGCGGTGATACGCAAATCCTTCGAACGGATATCCTGGAGCCGGCAGCTTCCCCTCACCTTGAACCCTTCGGTAGAAAACTGGAGCACCGGCATGTCGATGCTGTCCTTTGCCAGCAAGAACTCGTATTCAAGTTGCGCCAGGCGCGGGTTTACGGGGTGATGAAATACCTTTGGCCAATCAACGGTCACGTTGGAGAGGCGAAGCATACCCTTGGACTTGAATTCCCTCAGTTTCCCCTTGAAAGTGGTTTCAAGATCGACACGGCCACCGGTTGAGCCGAACGGAATGAAGCGGCCATAGTAAGGCCAGAATCTCCCCACTTCAAACTGCTTGATATTGCAGGCCATGTTCAGCTCGGTTTCAAAGAGCGACCTGTTCACGTCCGGCAATCTGATACTACCCGAGAGGGAAATCAGGCCGGAAGTTCCGGACTGCGCCGGGATCTGGCAATCGAGTTTCACGCTACCCTTATGCCCCCGGGAAACTCCGTTGAAGATGAGGGTGTTGAATCGCGCTTCAGCAAGAAGAGCCCGGGGGTGAATCACGTTGTCGCGCCAGTGAAGCACCCCGTTATTAATCTGCACTTTTCTGAGATGTAGCTGATAGATACCGGTACGGGATGCCAGCAGATCGTCGATATTCAGCCTGCCGTCCCTGTTGCGAACAATATGCACATCGGCGTTGTCCACGACGATATTCTTCAGGACGGCTTTCTTTTCCAGTAGCGGCAAAAGAGCGAGACGGAGACTGATACGCCGGGCAACCAGAAAATCGGTGACGCCGTCCGGTTCCTTGATCGAGACGTTGTCAAACGTGAAGGTGGGACCGATGCTCATGGAAAACTCGCCATGCGTGAAGCTCACCTTACGGTTCAGCGCCTGCTGAAATGTGGTGATGATGTCTTCGCGATAGACATTGACATCGATCAGACGCGGCAGGAAAAGGGCCAGACCGACCAGTCCCGCCCCCAGAAAGAAAAGGATCAGAACGAACACTCTCATGTAAACGCGCTTAATCATGGGGCCATCATTCCCCTATCTCCACAATCCTCACCTTCAGGATGGAAGTCCGGGTCACTTCTTCGCAGGTAAAACGATGCCCCTGCCACTCGACACTCTCACCCCTGAGTGGAAAACTCCCCAACTCGTCAAGAATCATTCCCGCCACCGTATCATAGGGGAGATCGTCCGCCGGCCTGATATCAATGTATTCCCCCAGATCCGATATTGACAGGAAGCCGTCAACCAGAAGCGAGCCGTCGTCCAATCGCCGGACGGTACCGACTTCGGTGGTATCGTATTCATCGCGGATCTCTCCCAGAAGTTCTTCAATCAGATCCTCGGAAGTCACCAGACCACTCAATCCGCCGTACTCGTCCACCACCAGCGCCATCTGGTTCTGACTGCTCTGCATCTCATGGAGGAGACTGCTGATCTTCTTGCTCTCGGGAACAAAAACCGGCGGTTTCGTGATGGCCTGCAAATCAAAAGGTTCACCCACCACCATCCGCCCCAGAAGTTCCTTGCCGTGTATCACTCCGACTACGTCTTCAATTGTACCGCGATAAACCGGATAACGGGAGTACATGTTCTCCATCACGATCTTGATTACCGCGTCGCGGGTGGCGCCCAACTCAAGCCCGACGATGCGGGTGCGGGGCACCATTACCTCACGGACACAGGTACCGGTAAACTCGAAGACATTGCGTATATACTCGGTTTCCGCCTCAGTGAACACACCGCTCTCATGGCCTTCAGCAACGATATGCTGCACCTCCTCGCGGGTTATGAACCCCTCGCGGTCACCGCTGATGCGCAACAGCTTCATCACCCCCTTGCTGGAGACGGTGAGCAATCCGACAACGACGGCGCCAGCCCGCGACAGGAAATCGATCGGACGCGCGATCCGGAGGGAGATGCTGTCGGCGTACTGCAAACCGATGGTTTTGGGCACCAGTTCCCCCAGAATGAGCAAGGCGTAGGAAATTACCACTACCATGCCGGAAACAGCGACCGGTTCGGCAGCACGGCGCAAAAGCTCGATATCCAGTTGCTGCAGCCAGGGACGCAGATAGGCCACGGCAATAATCCCCCCGATAGTGGATGCCGTAGCTCCGGTGACGGTTACTCCAACCTGCACCAACGCCAGGAGCCGGTGAGGGTCATTCTGGAGCGCCTCGATGATTCGCGCCCTCTCGTCCCCCTCGGCAGCCAGACGGGCCACACGGCTCTTGCGTATGGAAACGATTGCAAACTCCGAGCAGGCAAAAAAGCCATTCAACAGAACCATCAGGCAGATTATCAGCACTTCAATAACTATATTGCCCACGGAATCCCTCCCCACAAGCACCGCCGGTTACCGCATTTTCGCCCTAGTACTGAATATTGTCAATCGAGTGATGGCGCCTCCCGGCAAAAACGGGTTGCTTCCTGACCCAAAGACGCCCAAGATGCCGGCTTCGATCTTACGAAGCATCGAAATGCTCATAAACGCAAGAAGCCTGTCGGATCTCTCTGACAGGCTCTTCGCAAACGTATGGACAAGTCCCTTTTCTATCCCGGATCAGGAAGCGGCAGTGATATTCACCTTGAGGGACGCGGTCACTTCCGGATGAAGCTTGACCGGAATGGTGTACTCGCCCACCTGTTTAATCGGCTCGGCCAGCACGATCTTCTTGCGGTCGATATCGATGCCTTTTTCCTTCAGAAGGGCAGCGAGTTCCATGTTGGTTACCGAACCGAACAGTTTACCCTCCGCGCCCGCCTGGTGAACGATCTCGATGGCGGTTTCCTCGATTTTGGCAGACATCAGCCTGGCAGCCTCGGTGACCTTGTTCTTCTTGTAGGCCATCTGGCGTTTGACATGCTCAAGCTCCTTGGCGTTCTTTTCCGTAGCCTCGACGGCAAACCCCTTGGGAAGCAGATAGTTGCGGGCATACCCCGGGGCGACCTTGACAATGTCTCCAATATTGCCCAGGGTATCAATGTTTTCCTTGAGAATAACCTTCATGAATTCTCTCCTTTCAAGCCTGTTTTACAGGTTTTCCCGTTTTCTGGGGGTGCGAAAATCGCCCCACAGGTCGAATATTCCTACAGCAGCGATCAGTATCGCGGTATAGGGTTGAACTATCAGCAGCAGATACAGAGCCAATCGCAGTGCCCCCGAAAAGGCGAGCCTTGAGAGAATGGCCGATACGACCGCCATGCCCTGGATAAAATAAAGCACCCCCAGCACCACGAGGACATTGAGGGCCGAGTTAACGATCGGCTGAACATCCAGCAGCATGGCGAACCCCGCGGCGATCAGAAGCCAAACCATGAGGTCGGGGTTCCTGAAATCCCTGAACTCGCCAATCTTCGGACTGAGTCCGGGTTGAGGCGAGAAACGCCTGACAAGGGCCAGATTGCAGCCGGCCATGACTATCAGCAGTACTGTCGCCAGAGCCGGATAGATTCTGACGAGCAGGTTTGCCGCCGCGGTCATGGACTGCTTGATCGCAGCAAGCTCATCACCCCTGGCCCCGGCCTTCTCATAAATGGCAAGAGCCTGGTTCATGCTGCCATTAATCTCGGCAACAGCCTGAGCGTGAAGCTGCTGCAGACTCTGGCCGCTGACGTAAACAACCGCCATCAGGGCAACAAGATAAACTGCCAGATTAACAGCGGCTGTCCAGGCAATGCTCCGCGAGGCGCCGAAATCACGCAGGAGCAGTTCCGGCAACAGCAGGGCAATCACCCCGCACTGCACCAGATACAACCCACCGGTCTGAAAATCGACACCCACGGCCAGCAGGGCGGCAGCCGCCGATGTAATAACGACTGCCGTTCCGAGACCATAGCGGAGTCTGGAAAAAACTGCCGGAAATGGAGCCAGCAGGCCCAGTAGCAGGCCTGCCGGCGGGATCAGGACATAGGTGGAGAACAGAAAGGACGACAGCAGTGCTCCAAAACCGGCGATAACCAGCCGGGCCATGGCGCCACCAATCCGTGTCTTGTCATTCATGAAACACAAACAATCACGGAAGTACGTGGTTCGATGCTATGGGAAGCAGCGCCAGGTTTCTGGCGCGTTTGATCGCCTCGGTAATCTCCCTCTGGTGTGCGGAGCAGTTCCCGGAGATACGGCGCGGCACGATCTTGCCCCGCTCGGTGATAAAGTATCTCAGGGTGCGCGGCTCCTTGTAATCAATCGTCAGGTTTTTTTCGGCGCAGAAACGGCATACTTTCCTGCGCTGAAATGGACGCTTCCTGCGTGAACCGCCGGAACCCCCAGAGGGTCTCTGTTGTGAAGTGGGTCTTTCATTGGCCATGGTACTATCCTCCGGAAATTATTCGCTCTTTTCAGTAGCGCCCTCAGTCACGCTGGCGCTCTCAACCACCCGACTGCCTTCTGCCGCCTCGGACTCAGCCGCAGGAGCCTTCTTTTCCACAACCGGT
>CAZRPI010000152.1:0-1181 GCA_964601865.1 uncultured Pelobacter sp.
CCACAGGAGCAGGTTCGAATACGTGTGGAGCTTTGTTAGCAGCATATGATCGGTAACGATGTTGTAGGGAGGCAACGGCTCATAGTTCGCAAGAACACTTGGATCCTTGCCTTTCGGGCAGACGGAGAGGAACAGCGGATAGAGGAAATTATTGGGAACGCCCCCCGCTTTGACGGGGTTGTCGGGGACATTTGCTCTGGGCCCTACGGGGATATGGGCGGTGATGATCATGAGCTTGCCCTCGGCCTGGCCTTTGTCAAGTTCATCCACAAGCCAGTCGTACCGCGCCTGGTCCAGGCAGGCTCGCGCATAGGAGCTGGCCGCGGCGTAAGGGTTTGCCTTGCAGGTGTCATCGAGGACTATGACCTTGAGGGGAACGTTTGCCTTGGGTTCAAAGGTGTAGGAGGTGAAGTCGTTATCGAGATTGGCCCTGGTGAATCCGTGGCCCTTTGGTGCTGAAGCGGTATTGAAGAACTCCTTCATCCAGTTCAGGGAGGGTGACGCGTCGGTGGAGAGGGCGCGGCGCTTCGCATCGGCGGCTACGATCGGCGTTGCCATCTCCGCGACCGGTCCGGCGTCAATGATGTTGCCGTACTCCGTCTCTCCGTCAATGACGCCCATGTAGTTCTGACGCACGTCAAAGGTGGGAAAATTATTGTCATCGACCCCCATGTCCAGAACCGTCTTGCCGGTGAGGATCTTTCGCACATAATCGGTGAATAAAAGGCTGCCGCACCAGTACTGATCATGATTGCCGATGGTCTGGTACCAGGGAATCGACTTGTCGAGGCCCGCCGACTGGAAGGGTTTCTGGTAATCTATGCTCTTTGCCCCCGGGTGCGCCCCCGAACTCGGAACGATCTTCTTTCCGTCCATGACGTCGATAAACCACCTGAGCTCATTGTACTGGTTGTTGTTTGCATTATCGCCCAGGGACATGCCGAAATCGAAGGGTGCCTGCGCCGGGCCGGGATTCCTGTGGAGGGCGTTGATCGTCTGGACTGCCGCGTCAAGGACATGGGTGGTGGACAGAATGACGGGCGAGTACGCCGAGGTGTTGACTTCGCCGAATCCCGTGTTGAGAGGGTTCACTCCCGCGTAGATCGCCTGGGCCGGAGATTCCTTGTCGGTGATATGAATGTCGCTCATGGTGAAGAAGGACAGAAGCGTTTCCGCCGGGG
>CAZRPI010000152.1:1281-7724 GCA_964601865.1 uncultured Pelobacter sp.
GATTTTTGCGGATAACGGATCTCTCGTTCAATGAACGATATCATAATTAACCGGCGCCTGCGACAAATCAGCCTGGAAAACCATATTAAAAAGGTCTATAACCATAACCCGTTGAATCACCTCCGCTCGGTTGCCGCTGTTTTTTTACCACACCGTTACGCCAGGCTCAGCATCTCGGCAACCAATACAAAAGCTGAATTTCACCGCACGTTTCCCGGTCCGCGGCAACATTCTCCAAAGGTCCGCGAAGCAAAAAATAAGGAGCCAATCGTGCCCTCTCTGGATTTTGAACAGGAAAAAAACATCTTCAGACAATTCTACGACAACAACCGTAAACTTTTGGTCAATGCCAAAAACACCTATATTCGCATCATCAACTCACTGATCAGGCGCTCCGATGTGGGCGAGGTGACGAAAATCGAGGGGAGGGTCAAGGACAAAGAGGAATGCATCAGGAAGTTTCACCGCAAATACCAGAACAACCTCGAAACCGATGAGCTACCCTACGAGATCAGGGATTTCATTTCCGATCTGATCGGCGTCCGGATCGTGTGCCTTTATGAAGACCAGATCCCGGCTGTGTCGGAGGTTTTGAAGCGGCACTTCAAGGTTCTCGATATCACCGACAAAATATCTGCGGCCGAGAGCACCGAGGATTACTTCGGCTACAAGGGACTGCACATGGACCTTGCCTTGAGCGATGCGATGGCTTCCCTGCCGAAGTATCTGCCATATGCGGGCTACTCTTTCGAAGTGCAGATCAGATCCCTGATCCAGGACGCCTGGAGTGTGCTCGACCACAAGATCAAATACAAGAAGTCGATCCCCATCGACCTCAAGCGCAGAATCACCATTCTCTCCGCCCTGTTTGAACTGGCTGACCGGGAATTCAGGGAAATACGCAACGCCACCACGGAACTGATGCAGGAGGCGACGGTGGCGCCGATCTGCGATCAGCCGGATAACGCCTCAGAAACGCCTGTCCGGGAAGAGACAGCGACCAGCGCAAAAATCGTTAACGTCTTTAACTTCCTGCGGATTGCAGGCCATTTTTTCAGGGATTTCGAGTTTGACGACTACAAGGTCGACGATTTCGTTCATGATATCCTGAAGCTCGACAACAACTTTCAAAAATCCGATCTGCATACGGCCCTGACCGAAAATTTGAAAATCATCAAGGATTATCGCGACCACTTCATTGCCGAAAATCCCGACAAAACCTTCAGTCCCTACACCTCGATCAGACACTGTCTCTACCTCTACAATCAGGAGCTCTTTGAGCGTATTTTATCCCGGGGGGCGAGAAAACGCTTTGCAGGGTGGCTGAATGAATTCCAGGGAGACAGAAGCTGACCCATCCCACGGCATGCTTTGCCTCCCGGCTGAAAATGGTAATTAATATGGGCAGTCTTTAATAAAAACCGATTGCCCGCCCATATACACGCCGATCATACCCCGGCGGGTACCTGCTGGGCAGCGAGTTTTGAGCCGTGGGCAAATTTACACCTATCTATTATGCCGCGAACGGCGTATTGTCTCTGAAACGGCCTGCAATCGAAATCATTTCTTTCAGTAATTTCGACCCTCCCTGCTTTCCAGTCATCTCCAGACACCTCTTTTCCACGTCTTCCGGGACAGTCCGTATGTTTCATGCCGTCTCTTTCCGTCGCGCGAAATTATCACGAAAACGGAAAACCCGGAAATTGCCGCCAGGCAAAGGACATGGTATGGGCCGGAAATTCCATATCGGTTGCTTCGCAACAATGGATGAAGCCCGGAGTTCTATCCGGGAGTCGGCGCGTAGAGGCAACGTGGGGCTTGCGCCTTTCACCCATCAATCTTCGCTCCGCCAACCCGACTATCTGCGGACAACAGTTGTCAACCCGGCAAGATGAGGAGAGAGTATGATGATCAAACGAGGTGCGGTAGTTTTACACTCCAAAGCGCTTGAATGGGGAGTCGGCAAGGTCATTGAGGTGTCTGCGCGCACGGCAACGATCCAGTTCAATGATGGAGTTGTCAGGAAGATAGCCTCATCCCATTACACCTCCCTTCAACTGGCCGACCCGGCTTTTTTTGTAGCGATTCCAGAAATTATCCCGGCTGAAGAAACTCGGGTAACATCCAACCAACGGAAAAGTGTCAAACAACCGAAGGCGTGAGTCATGGGTTCTTTTATTACGCAATGCTTACAGCTTTTGTAATTTGCTCGGCATACTCTGTCTGAGAGCACCACGGCGCTCCGGTGAGAGAAAACCCCGCTTGTTTTTACAGAAAAATTACATAGGTAACCCCCTTCGTTTTCGGAAACGGCGATACACTTAGAATGGCGGGGCTCCCCGCGTATCTTCATTGGAGCATGCAATCATGAAGATTCTCCTCGTCTATCCACGCTATCCGGACACCTTCTGGAGTTTCCGCTACGCCCTGAAATTCATCGGCAAGAAGGCGAGTTTCCCGCCGATGGGGTTGCTGACGGTTGCTGCCATGCTCCCGGACGGATGGGATAAAAAGCTGGTGGACATGAACGTCCGCCCCCTCACCGAAGAGGAACTGACATGGGCGGATTACGTCTTCATCAGCGCCATGGTCATTCAGCGGGAATCGGCGCTGGATGTCATTGCCCGCTGCCGGCAATCGAAAGTGAAGATTGTCGCCGGAGGTCCCCTATTCACCGCCTGTCACGAGGATTTTCCCGAGGTGGACCATCTGGTTCTGGGCGAGGCGGAACTCACCCTGCCCCCTTTTCTGGAGGATCTGCGGGAAGGTACGCCGAGACATCTCTACACCGACGAACGTCGGGCCGACCTGAAGAAAACGCCCGTACCCCTCTGGGATCTGGTGGATCCCGGGGAATACGCCGCCATGAACATCCAGTATTCGCGCGGGTGCCCTTTCGATTGCGAGTTCTGCGACATCACGGCGCTTTTCGGGAGAACCCCGAGATGCAAGACACGGGAGCAGGTGATCGCCGAACTGGAGAGCCTCCGTGTCCGCGGGTGGCGCGGTGCGATTTTCTTCGTTGACGACAATTTTATCGGCGACCGGATAAAGCTGAAACGTGAGATACTCCCCGCCATGATCGACTGGATGGCGAGAAACAACCGTCCGTTCTACTTTTACACCGAGGCATCCGTTGATCTGGCCGATGACGGACAGCTCCTGGAACTCATGGTCAGGGCAGGGTTCGAGGAGATTTTCATCGGTATCGAGACCCCCTGCGAGAACAGCCTTGCCGAGAGCGGCAAGACCCAGAACAGGAACCGCGATCTTCTGGCTTCGGTCAGGCGCATCCAGCGGGCCGGCCTGCAGGTACATGGCGGCTTCATCGTCGGCTTCGACAGCGACCCTCCGAATGTATTCGACCGGCAGATCCGTTTTATCCAGGAGAGCGGCATCGCTACGGCAATGGTCGGCATCCTGATCGCCCTGCGGGGCACCAGGCTCTACCGTCGTCTGAGCCGTGAGGGACGGCTTCTGGGTGACGCCTCCGGCAACAACACGGCCGTTGCTCTCAACTTCATTCCCAGGATGGAGATAAAATCGCTCATCCAGGGATATCGAACCATCCTCGACACCATCTACTCCCCCAAATACTACTATCAGCGGGTAATCAGGCTCCTCAGGGAATATCGACCGGTGCGTCCGGGGAAGTTTCGCCTCCAGTCGGGGTATGTGGGAGCGCTCTTTAAATCGATCGTTTTCCTGGGCATATTCGGCAAGGAGAGATTTTACTACTGGAAGCTTTTCTTCTGGTCTCTCATCAAAAAGCCGCGACTTTTTCCTCTTGCCATAACCTATGCAATTTATGGGTTCCATTTCAGAAAGGTCGCGGATAATATCAGGAGAAGCGGCAGGTTCGATGCCGATACCACCCGCCGTTCGAGAAACAGCGGCGATCTGCGGTCATTTTGACCGGAATACGGCCCTGTATTTACAATTACATGCGGACCGAAGAGGCATAACAATGATCAAATTGTACCAGACCATGCTCCAGCTCCTGAAGGACGGCGAGAGTTTTGCCGTCGCGACCATATTCGACAAGTCCGGTTCTGCCCCCCGCTCGGAAGGGGCAAAGATGATCGTGCGCCGGGACGGCTCGATCACCGGCAGCATCGGCGGCGGCCGTCTCGAGGCCGAGGCCATAAGAATCGCGCGGGAATGCATTCCGGTTTTGAAAACGTTAGTCCACCCCTTTAATCTTACCAGCAGGGACGCCGCCGCCTCGGACATGATCTGCGGTGGCGCGGGTGAAATCCTCGTGGACTGCATCGACGCCGGAGACGGGAACAATCTGAAGGTGTATGCGGAGGTGGTGGACACCATCGCCCACGGCCGGAGGGGGTGGCTGATCACCGTGCTGGGCAGAATTTCCGCCGATGGTGGCCTGGCCAGGCAGCAATGCCTGGTAAAGCCCGATAGGACGATGGTCGGCGAACTGGACTGCGACCCGTACCTGCTGGAAAAGCTGATCGCGGGCCCGCAGAAGATCACGCTCCATTCCGAAGCCTTCGATGAGCAGCGTTTCCTGGTGGAACCACTCCGGCAGGGGGGCGTGCTCTACATCTTCGGCGCCGGGCACGTATCCCAGAAAATCGCCCCCCTCAGCGAAAGCGTCGGCTTCAGGACCGTCGTCCTGGACGACCGGGAGGAGTACGCCAGCAGGGAGAGGTTTCCGGAACCGATCGAACCCAGGGTGATAGACTCCTTCAGAAAACTGCCCGA
This sequence comes from uncultured Pelobacter sp., assembly GCA_964601865.1. Lineage (GTDB taxonomy): Bacteria > Desulfobacterota > Desulfuromonadia > Geobacterales > Pseudopelobacteraceae > Pseudopelobacter. Next base: position 6,007 of record CAZRPI010000152.1, read on the forward strand.
TCTGGGCATCGACGGGGACAGCTACCTGGTGATCGTAACCCGGGGCCACCTGTTCGACAAGGATGTGCTGGAACAGGTGCTGAGAAGCGGCGCCGCATATATCGGCATGATCGGGAGCAGGTCCAAGCGGGACCTGGTGTACGCGGAGATCATGGGCCGCGGCTTTGCGAAGGAAGAACTGGAGCGGGTTTACGCCCCCATCGGAACCGACATCGGAGCCGAGACCCCCGAGGAACTGGCCGTCAGCATCGTTGGCGAACTGATCAAGGTCCGCTCGGAGAAATACGGCAACGTCAGGAAAAAAAAGGGGAGCGATGCCGGCTCCTGCTGTGAGCTGAGGAAATAATACCGTATTGCCTTTTGTGGCCCCCCTGTTACCATTTAATTATAATCGCAATCGAAGTCCGGCCGTACCATGAGAATATCGAGGAGCAGCGATGCCGAAAACGATACCATTACCAGTACCCCGCATGACAACCCTTGCCAACGGCATCAGGGTTGTGACCCAGCACGTATCCGGCATGCAGAGCGCCGCCATCGGCATCCGGATCGACAGCAGCACGCGCAACGAAACCAGTGACATCGCCGGGGCATCGCACTTCATCGAGCACCTCCTGTTCAAGGGAACCGAGAAGCGGAGCGCCGACCGGATCATGGAGGATTTCGACGCGCTGGGTGCCTCGGCAAACGCCTATACCAGCCAGGAAGAGGTCTTCTACTATGCCACGTCTCTGGCCTCCGCCATTCCCGCAACCTTCGAGATCCTGGCGGACATGTTCGTGAACGCCGCCTTTCCACCTGATGAGGTGGAGAAGGAACGAGGTGTCGTGCTGCAGGAAATCTCCATGGTCCAGGACAATCCGGGGCGCTTCGTCTACCAGCAGTTCCATCAGGGATTCTGGAAGGGACATCCCCTGGGACTGTGCGTCCTCGGTGCAACTGACTCCATCGGCGCCGTTCAGCGCGACCGCCTGCTGGAACACAAGCTTTCCCAGTATGTTACCAACGCCACCATCGTTTCCGCGGCGGGGAACGTGGAGCATGACATGATCGTGGAACTGGCCGGGCGCCTCCTCCGCGACCTTCCCCGTGGAAGCGTCACCCAGGCCCAGCCGGAGCCGGGGTGGAGCCCTGCGATCGCGGAGCGGAGCCATTACCAACGGACCATGGAGCAGACTCAGTATTTCATGGGGTATCCCATACCTCCGGCCGGAAATGAACACCGCCACACACTGTCCGTTTTCAACCAGATTCTGGGCAGCGGCATGAGTTCGCGGCTGTTCCGCGAGGTAAGGGAGCGCCGCGGCCTCGCGTATTCCGTATACTCCTTCCTCTCGTCCTACAGCGATTCGGCCGGTCTGCTGGTCTTCGCGGGAACCAATCCCGCCCGCGCCCAGGAGGCAGTCGACGTCTGTCATCGCGAGATCATCCGTTTCTGCGATGAAACAGTCGGTGATGCGGTCCTGGAGTCGGCAAGGGAACAGATCCGCTGCAAGCGTCTGATGTCCCTCGACGACTGCGGAACCCAGGTGCGGCGCCTTTCCGGCACTACTTCCCTGTTCGGCGCTCCGGAGCCGATGGAGGAAGTCCTGAAGGGTGTGGCCTCGGTCACCGCCGAAGATGTGCGTTCTCTGGCGGAGTCCCTGTTTTCCGGTATGACGCCGCGCGTTGAGTCCGTCGGCCCTGACGACGGACCCGGATTGCCGCGATAATTCCAT
>CAZRPI010000153.1:0-7636 GCA_964601865.1 uncultured Pelobacter sp.
CATGATGCGGGCTCTGCGCGTTTGAAACACCGGTCTGATGTCCCCCTGCCACCGTAGGTATGTGAATACAAGCCCCATCAATTTATAAAAATGATGGGGCTTGAGGTTGTTCTCAGCAACTTTTCTTCAAAGACTCTTGCCTCTGTGAGAAGAAACTGCTATTTAAGGAAGCGCTCAAACTTGGGTCGCTTGAATTGGCGTGGTTTCCTTGCGTTTCTGCGGTTGCCTTGCGGCCCTCTGGGGTTCGGATTGCGCCTGGGCTGCCTGTACTGCGGTGATGGCGGTAACGTTGACGATATCGTCTACTGAGCAGCCGCGAGACAGGTCGTTGATCGGCTTGGCCAATCCCTGGATAACAGGACCTACCGCCTCGGCGCCGGCGATGCGCTCCACGAGTTTGTATCCTATATTGCCGGCTTCCAGGTCAGGGAAGACGACAACGTTTGCTTTTCCTGCTACGCTGCTGCCAGGCGCTTTTTTCTCTCCTATTTTGGGAATCAGTGCGGCGTCCAGCTGCAGTTCACCGTCGATCTGCAGGACCGGGTTGAGTTGCTTTGCGATTTCCAGCGCCTTCGTTACCTTGTCCACGTTGGGATGCTTGGCGCTCCCTTTGGTGGAGAAGGAGAGCAACGCTACGCGTGCGTCAACGTCAAGAAATGCCTTGCAGTTTCCTGCCGTGGCCACCGCTATTTCCGCCAGCGCCTGGGAATCCGGATCCGGATTGACGGCACAGTCGGCGAACAGCACGATACCGTTTTCTCCGAAAGCCGGATTTTTTGTGATCATCATGAAAAAGGATGAAACGGTCTTGATGCCCTTGGCTGGGCCGACGGTCTGAAAAGCCGCCTTTAGTACGTTACCCGTGGTACCGGTTGCGCCAGCCACCTCGCCGTCTGCATCGCCGTTGCGTACCATCATACCAGCATAGTAGAGGTAGTCGGGCGCTGTCAGCAGTTTGCGTGCATCCGCCGCGGTCAGTCCCTTGCTTTTTCGAAGTTCGACAAGGTCTGCCACGTACTGATCCAGTTTGGGGGATTTGGCGGGATCCAGCAGTTCTACGCCCTCAAGGTTGATGCCTTTTTCTTTTGCCTCAGCCTGAATTTTGGCCGGATCTCCAAGAACAACGAGATTTGCCAGTTTTTCTTTTACTATTTTTTCCGCTGCGTACAGTGTGCGTTCGTCATAACTTTCTGGCAGGACTACTGTTTGCAGATTCTTTTTTGCCTTATTCCTGATTTTGTCAACAAGATGCATAAACTACCTCCGTATGGTATTGAGTCGACAGCGACCGATGAAAAAACAGTCTGGTTTACACCGGAATGCAATGCTTCAGATATGTAAGTAAATTATTAATGATAATCAGCGTTTATTGCGCTCTCTCCATATCTTCATCTCATCAGCCGCTTTGATAAGTTCATCGCGGAAATCGGGATGCGCAACGGATATCAGCGCCTCGGCTTTTTCCCAAGTGTTTTTGCCCTTGAGGTTAACCTTGCCGAACTCGGTCACTACCCAGTGGGTGCAGGTACGGCTGTCGGTTACAATTGTACCCGGGGCTAACGTGGGTACTATCCTGGTTTTCTTTGCTCCGGATTTGTTGTAGGTAGAGGACAGGCAGATAAAGCTTTTGCCTCCTTTGGAAAGGTATGCGCCAATTACAAAATCCAGCTGTCCACCGGTGCCGCTTATATGCTTTACACCGTTTGATTCGGAATTTACCTGTCCAAAAAGATCAATTTCCACCGCATTGTTGATGGAAATGAAATTGTCAAGCTGGCTGACCGTACGGATGTCGACAACGCGGTCAACGGTAGTACACCTCATATCCCGGTTGTTATCGAGATAGTCATAAAGTCTCTGGGTTCCGGCGGCAAAAGTGAATACCTGACGGCCTCGATCGATATTCTTACGCGAACCGTTGATTTTGCCAGCTTCTGCCATGTCCACGAATGCGTCCACATACATTTCCGTATGGACACCCAGATCCTTCAGGTCTGATCTGGCGATCAACATGCCCACCGCATTGGGCATGCCCCCGATCCCCAGTTGAAGGCAGGCGCCGTCCGGGATTTCTTCGACGATGAAGCGGGCAACCTGTTCATCTACCGCCGTGGGCTGTGTGGCGACAAGCTGTGGCAGGGGTTGGTTTGGTTCCTCCACTACATGGTCAATCTCGGAGATGTGAATAAACGCATCTTTATCACCATGGCAGAACGGCATGTGCGGATTGGTTTCAACTATTTTTGTCTTTGCCCGCGTGAATACCGCCCGCTGATGGGATACCTGGGGGCCGAGATTGAAGAATCCATCTCTGTTCACGGGAGTCACCTGGCAAATGGCAACCCCTATTGGATCCACGTTTTCCAGATAGTACCTGGGTAGCTCGGAGTAGCGCATAGGCGTGTAATATCCGCAACCCATTTCGTATATCTTGCGATCCACACCGGTGAAATGCCAGGATACCCAGGTAAAATGATCTCCGGGATTGTCAATCTGAAATATGGCGGGCATGCGGAGCGTAACGCCGCCCCTCACTTTGACATCCCTGAGTTCCGCAGCTCGATTGGCCAGTGCTCTGTCAACGGCAAACGAATGGCCTGCACAAAAGCCGTAGTCAACCCAGTCTCCTGATTTGACGAGGCTGGCGGCATTTTCGCCAGAGATGAGTTTTTTTTCATACTCTTCTGCTGGAGACATAGGTCACTGTTTCCGCTTGTCAGTGTTTCATAACCGTGTTTTAGAAATTGAATGTTGGCTCGAACGGATACTTCATTTACTTATATAAAATAAAATTTTTATTCATGTTGAAACGGCATTTTACGTATTTGGGCCGTTGTTGCAACCGGATCGGGTTGAAAAAAATAATGTAACTATGCAGAATATATATGTACAAAAATAGTGTATAATGATTATATTGACCCTTACGTAAATGTCAATATAAAAACAAACGCTATTTGCAAAAGTACTTTTGGGGTGTTTGTAACTGCTTAAAGATATTGGCAAAATGTTATTGTCAAAAGACAGGCGTGCGGCCAGAGGCCGTGCTGAAAAATGCGAGGAAAATTATGAATGAAATGGCTGAGACTGAGGAAGTTATCCCGATAAGTGAACTGTCAAAAAAACTCAATCTGACCGCCAGGACCTTAAGATATTGGGAAGAAATGGGAATTCTGGAATCGGTACAGAGAAATGACGGCGCCACTCGCGGATACACCCCTGAATGGATCGGGCGGATCAAATTCATCATGAAACTTAAGGCGCTCGGTCTGACCATCAGGGAGATGCAGGAACTGACCGCGGTCTATGAAGACGCCAAACAAACCGAACGAATGATACCGCAACTGTTGAAGATGCTGAACCGCCACATCGAACGGGTCGAAGAAAAAATCTCCGAGATGACGGTGCTGCGCAAGGAACTCATGGAGTACCGGCACCGGATGATTACCAAGTTCAACATTAACAATGGAGATGCTGAGTAAATTTATCTCGTTTTTCCCTACAGACTTCCGTTGCTGGTTGCGGATAACCGGATCCAGTTTCCCATTTGCCGAATTCCTTGACCAATGGACCTGTCAGGTGGTATGTATGCGGGAAAATTTTGCCAGATATGAACTGATCTAAGGAGTTGAAAACCATGAGTAACATACTGCCAGATGGTGAGGACCTGAGACGTGCGGTCAAATGGGTGTCAGAGAATATCCAGGAATGTCCGGGCCAATCTGTTCAGAAATTTGTCCAGGAAGCCATATTCAGGTTTAATATTTCGCCCAGGGATGCTGAATTTCTTATTGGTTTTTTTGCGCAGCCAAAAGAGTGATGGCTCCTGTTAGTGAACGATTGCGTCGCATTTGGCGCCCTTCCCGTTTTTTGATCCTCCCTCCAGCCTATCGTGTGATTTAGGTCGCCTGCGTGGAATTAAACCTTATTGACCTGAAGCTTGGAATCCGTACATCCAGCGTGACCGCGCTCGGCAGGTTGCTCTCGCTTGCTACCGAAGAATTCTCCGAGGCCTGCAAACGCACGGTGTGTCGCTTTCCCTCCATGAATTGCGCCCAGTGTTCCGCGAGCGATGCCTGCGACTGGCTGCTGGTTTTCGGCCAGCAGTTGAGCGCTGACCCGGAAGCGCTCCGGCGTCACCAGAAGCCCCCACTCCCATTCATCTTTTCCATCCCGGTGCCGTCGCATTTTCAGAACGGCGTTCTTGAGTGTGGCATGGTTGTCGTCGGTCGTGCGATTACGGCTCTTGGTATGCTGCTGGCAGGCTTGCGCCAGGTTCTCGCAGAAAACAGTGACTGCCCGGCCGCCGAACTGATCCGGCTTTTCTCGCGTGACAGCCAGGGGAACTCTTACCCGTTGAACAACAGCGGAACCCTGTCCACCCCGGAGAACCTCGTGGTCATGTCGGCAGAGGATATTCTCAGCGACTGCCCCTGGGAGTGCGAGTGCCTTACCGTTCGGCTCTTGTCGCCACTCAGGCTTTTTGCCCGGGGGCGCCAGCTGGATCACTTCGACTTCACCATTTTCGCCCGTTCGCTCATGCGGCGGGTCTCGTCACTGGCGTATTACTATTGCGGGTATGAGTTTGATTGCGATTTCAAGGCCATGTCGGAGTCGGCGTGCCGTGTCGTATGTGAGGATGATCATTATGAGGCCGCCGGGGGTGGGAGTTGGAAGACAACCGGAATAGGCGGGTATGGCCGTTTTGCGGGTAACTTCGGTGGGCTGCTCCCCATTCTCGTGCTTGGAGAGTATGTACATGCCGGTAAAAACGCCCCTTTCGGCATGGGGGCCTATCGGTTGGAAATCCCATGAACATTTGAAGCACAACAGCGGATTCCCCTCCCGCTATTTCATCAGAAGCTTCAACGCCTGTTTCAGCAGTTCCTCGAGGGAAGCGTCCGGCTGCGGGGGGAGAGCGGCAATTGCCCTGCGTACCTGCTGTTCCTTGTAGCCCAGATTCAACAGTGCCGAAACCACGTCGTCGAGGATTTCGTCGCCCGGTTCGGAGAGCGGAGCCGGTGTGGCCGCTGATGCCATATCCAGTTTGCCCACTTTTTCCTTCAGCTCAAGAATCAGGCGCTCGGCGGTTTTCTTCCCTATGCCGGGTATGGCCGACAGTGTCCGTATGTTACCCTGACTGAGCGCCTGTGCCAGTTGGCCGGGCTGAATGTTGGACAGGATGTCCCGGGCAAGGCGGGGACCGATGCCGGAAACCGAAATCAGCAGTTGAAAAAACGATTTCTCCAGGCGGGTCCGGAAACCGTACAGGTGGATGGCGTCCTCGCGCACACTGGTGTGTATGTGCAGCGTGACCGTTCCCTCCTCCGGAAGTTCATAATATGTGGAAAACGGGATCTGGACACGATAGCCGACGCCATTTACGTCGATGATGATATGGTCCGGTGATTTGTGAACGATCCGGCCCGACAGCAGGGCAATCATGGCTTGTAATTCCTCCACGAGGTAACGCGTCGTCGCGCGGAGATGAGGCGGCCGGCTTCTCCTGCGGGTCCGCGGGAATGAAGATGGCAGACCGCAACGGCCAGGGCGTCTGAAGCGTCGGCCTGCGCAACTTCGGGCAGCGCCAGCAGGGCGGTGAGCATCTTCTGAACCTGTCCTTTTTCGGCCTTTCCCCGGCCAACCACGGCCTGTTTTACCTGGAGCGCGGAGTATTCCGCCACCGTGAGCCCGGCGTGAACCGCAGCCACGATGGCTGCGCCACGTGCCTGTCCCAGTTTCAGAGCGCTCTGGGCATTGTTGGAGAGAAAGACGTTTTCGACCGCCACCTCATCCGGTTCATACTCGTTGATCACCGCGAGCAGTCCATCAAAAATCGCTTTCAGCCGGCCGGGAAAGTCCTGGGCGCAGTCCGTGAATATGGCTCCGTTATCCACATGGATCAGGCGGCTTCCCGTCTGCTCCACAATGCCGTAACCCGTAATGCGTGAACCTGGATCGATACCGAGGACTCTCATTTGAATCGATAACCGTTGCCGCGTGTCCGCGATGGTGGCGCTGAAAAGTCTCCTGGCATGGGAGTGGACAGCCGGAGACGAAATCCCGATGAGGGGGAGTGACCTGTCCCGTCATTTCCAAACCGGAAAGGGAGCCTGAGCTCCCTTTCCCCTGTTCGGTTACATCATCTTTTCCATCTCTTCAGCCGAGATGTCAAAGTTGGAATAGACATTCTGGACATCGTCGTTATCTTCCAGCTTGTCCATCAGCTTGAGCATGCTCTCCGCCTGCCTGCCTTCGAGGGCAACCATTGTCTGGGGAATCATTGTGATTTCGGCATTGGTGAACGCAAACCCCTTTGCCACCAGGGCCTCACGCACCTCGATGAAGTTTGACGGATCGGTTGTGACCTCGAACTGTTCATCTTCTTCGCTCACGTCATCGGCGCCGGCCTCTAAAGCCGCCTCGAAGAGCTGCTCGAAATCGACGTTTTTGTCAAAGGTAATCAGCCCCTTCTTGCTGAACATCCAGGAAACGCAGCCCGCCTCACCCATGTTGCCGTTTGCCTTGGTGAAGATGCTGCGCACCTCTGATACGGTGCGGTTGCGGTTGTCGGTCATTACCTCAACCAGTACGGCAGCGCCGCCGGGGCCGTACCCTTCGTATACTATCTCCTCGTAGGTCACGCCTTCCATGCCGCCGGTGCCCTTTTTGATCGCCCGCTCGATGTTGTCCTTCGGCATGTTTTCCGCCTTGGCCTTGTCAATGGCGGTTCGCAGGCGGGGATTCCCGGTCGGGTCCCCTCCGCCGAGCTTGGCAGCTACGGAGATCTCCTTGATGATCTTGGTGAAAACCTTGCCGCGTTTGGCGTCGGCGGCTCCCTTTTTATGTTTGATCGTGCTCCATTTATTATGGCCTGACATCTTTCGCGCTCCCCTGTCGTTTTTTGTGTGTTATTATATTTATATATAATTTTATTGCCATAAAAAGCGGAAAATACTAGCATATCGTCCATTCGCTGTCCAGAAGGAAATTCGCTTGATAAAGGGGGAGACCGTCATGATTGCCCAACGAAACCGATGCATAATTGCCTGCCTGCTGTCTTTAGCGCTGCTCATCTCCGGGTGCGCCACGCTGGGCACTGGCGCTGCTCCCGGCGCCCGTGATCTCCCGCCAATCCTGTCTCAGGATGAACTTATCCGCCCCTATGTGAAAGTGGGAAGAATCCAGATTACCCGGGATGTATATGGCATAGTCGATAACCTCATGACGCCTGAGATACGTGAGTGGGGTTATACCGCGATCCGCACCGAAGCCGCCAGAATGGGAGCAGATGCCGTCATTCTGCCCGAAGTTACGGGCCGCAGCATTACCTATCTCGTCGTACCATCCACCGAATATCAGGCTACCGGTATCGCCATCAAGTTCAAATAGGATCAGCTCGTTCGATGCTCGATGAATCCCTGATGGCCGCGTTCCGAAGGAGGACCCGGCCTGAGGGAAAAATGCAAGTCCGCGAGATGAGGCGAACGGAATCGCCCGGGCCACAAAAAGAGATTGACAGAAGATGGGGTAATTTTATATAAACAATTTCCTGATTCAAAGGGCGACGTAGCCAAGTGGTAAGGCAGAGGTCTGCAAAACCTTTATTCAGCGGTTCAAATCCGCTCGTCGCCTCCAA
>CAZRPI010000154.1:0-7560 GCA_964601865.1 uncultured Pelobacter sp.
ACACATGGCTGCTGCCATCATAGCTTTCAGAAAAGCCAAAGTTATTTACGAATAAACACTAAATTGTTTTTGGGGTGGTGGTGTGTGACGGCGGCGAGGGCGATTTGGCTGGACCAAACCGACGCCATAAAAACAGGGGAGAGAATCCGGGGATCAACGGTTAAAAAGGGACTGGTCGGGGAGAGGGGGGTGGCGGGTAGAGTGGAGAGCGGGTATTAACCCCGCCCTCCCCCATCAAGCTGCGTGAGGCGGGTCGCGCTACTGTTTGCGGTGAATGGCGAACGGTCCCCAGGCCTGGTCGATGGACATGATCTCCAAGGTGTTGATGTTGACATGCTCCGGCCGGTTCACCACCCAGTGAATGGTTTCCGCGATATCCCCGGCCGTCAGCGGTTCCGTGCCGCTGTAAACACGGGCGGCCTTTTCCTCGTCTCCCCTGAACCTGACCCGGGAAAACTCCGTCTCCGCCATGCCGGGCTGGATGCAGGTCACCCGCACCCCGGTGCCCAGCAGGTCGCAGCGCAGGTTGAGGGAAAACTGCTCCACGAACGCCTTGGCCCCCCCGTAGACGTTACTGCCGGGATAGGGCCATGAACCGGCGGCCGAACCCAGATTGACGATATGCCCCCGGTTTCGCGCCACCATGCCGGGCAGGATCTGGCGGGTGCAGTACATCAGTCCCTTGATGTTGGTGTCCACCATGGTTTCCCAATCATCCGGATCGGCCCGGTGGGCCGGCTCCAGACCCAGCGCCAGACCGGCGTTGTTGATCAGCACGTCGATGTCGCGGAGCCGTTCCGGAAGCGACTCCACCGCATTTGCAACCGCCTCCCGGTTTCGCACGTCCAGTGGCGTCACATGGACTTCCACCGTTCCGGCCAGTTCCCGTTGCAGCGCCATGAGCGGATCAATGCGGCGCGCCGCCAGGATCAGCCTGTTTCCCCTCTCGGCAAAAATGCGGGCGCAGGCGGCTCCGAAACCGGCCGAAGCGCCGGTGATGAAGATGGTTTTCCCGTTCATTGTGTGATTTCTCCTGATTTGTGAATCCCCGCCGTTTTCAGGGGAGCCGTTCCTACCCGTTCACCACGTTGACCGGCGTTCCGGCGAGAAAACTCCCCAGGTTGTTCACGGCGATATCCAGCAGCCTCTTGCGCGCCTCGAGCGACGCCCAGGCGATGTGCGGCGTGATGAAGCAGTTTCTGGCTTTCAGCAAGGGATTGTCGGCCCTGATCGGCTCGGCGGAGACCACGTCCAGTCCGGCCGCGTACACCCTGCCGCTGTTCAGCGCCTCCGCCAGGTCCTCCTCCACGATCAGCGGGCCGCGGGAGGTGTTGATGATGATCACCCCATCCTTCATCCTGGCAATGCTGTCCCGGTTGATGATCCCCCTGGTCTTTTCCATCAGGGGGCAATGCAGGGAGATGACATCGGATTTTTCCAGCAGTTCGTCCAGCTCCACGTACCTCATGGTGTCGCTTTCCAGCTCCGGAATTTTCCTGCTGCCGCTGGCCAGGACCCGCATCCCCAGCGCCTGGGCGATCTGCCCGGTCTTCCGGCCGATGCGGCCGAAACCGATGATCCCCAGGGTCTTGCCGTCCAGTTCGATCATGGGCCGTTTCCAGTAGCAGAAATCGGGGCTGGCCGTCCATTCCCCCTCCCTGACGCTTCTCGCATGCTCACCGATATGATTGCAGATTTCCAACAGCAAGGCGATGGCGAACTGGCCGACGGCGCCCGTCCCGTAGGCGGGAACGTTGGTAACGGTTATTCCCTGCTCCCGCGCGGCATCCAGATCAACCACGTTGTAGCCGGTAGCCAGCACTCCCACGTATCTCATGGACGGGCAGGCTTCCATCACGTCCCGGTCGATCACGCACTTGTTGGTGATGACGATTTCGGCGGCGCCGATGCGTTCCACTATCCTGTCCGGCGGGGTCCGGTCGTATACGGTCGTCTCGCCGAACTGCTTCAGGTCATCCCAGCTCAGGTCTCCGGGATTCAGGACATATCCGTCCAACACGACAATTTTCATGATGAGACTCCTCAGTGAAGGGGTACCACTGCCAACGTTACACCACAGAGAACGCAGAGAAATGCAGGGTTTTTCAATGAGATATCCATGTTGAGCCATTAACCGAAATGTTTTCCGATCCAGGCTGTTAACCTTTTGATTTCAATCCGCAACTCTGAGTCCTCGGTGGTTCGGTTCTTATTCCTTATCGTCACTGTCCTGCCCATGTGCGGCCAGGGTCAGGAGGGGCAGGAGCCGGTCAGTCCCGATACCGCACCGTTCACAAAGCTGCAGCAGTTCCACTGGAAGAGGCGCGCAGACCGTGAGACGGCTATTGTCGGGCATGGTCAGGGCCGTCCTGAAGGAATGCAGGGCAAATCCGGCCAGTTCAGGCATATTCAGGCCACCATAGCGCCGATCTCCCAGGATCGGATGGCCGCTCAGTTCCAGGTGCCGCCTGATCTGGTGCGTGCGTCCGCTGAAAGGCAGCAGTTCCAGCAGGGAGCAGCCGTCACCTTCTGCCAGAAGCCGGAAGCGGGTCTCGGATTCCTTGCCGTCCAGCGGTTCGTTGATTACGCCGTGGGAGGCAGACGAGCCTGCCACCAGCGCCAGGTAGAGCTTGTCCAGGCCGGTCTCCTTGACCTGCCTGCCGAAGATACCGGCCGAGGTGGAGCTCTTGGCCAGGATCACGACGCCGGAAGTGCCGCGGTCCAGGCGGTTCACCGGGTAAAGTTTGCATGGAGTTTTCCGCCACGTCATGAAAGCCGCGGCCAGTTCCACCAGGTTGATCTCACGTTCCGCGGTGCAGTGCATGGGCAGTCCGGAGGGCTTGTTGATGACGGCGATCCGGTCGTCCTCGTAAAGAATGTCCAGGCCGGGAGCGGATTGTGACAACAGGGTCTTCAGGCTGGCGCTCTCCTTGATGGTGACCCGGTCGCCGGCGACCAGAAACGTATCGGCTGCAGCCACCGTGTCGTTCAGTCTGACCGCGCCGTTTCTGATCAGTTTACGGGGATAGGCGAAGGAAGCCGTCGGCACGAGGGTTCGCAGGAAGCTCTCCAGCCGGCGGCAGTGGTCATGGGAAGTAATGGTGTAAGTCAGCATGGTTTGCCGTGTGTGGCGCCGTCAGCACGAGATCTTGCGGTCACGCATCAGGTGGGCCAGGGAGCGGTTGTATGTCTTTTCTCCCTCCGGGGTGAACATGCAGGCGGTTGCCTCGCCCCGTTCCCGGTGATAGGCCACGCATTTGCAGCAGTTGCCCCGGTTGGGGCAGGCGGGGGTATAGGTGCAGCGGCATTTCGAGCCGGTCGGTACGCATTCCATGTGAGCTTCCTCCAGGTACTGGATATTTAAGGAACGCAGTGTAGCCCATTTCCCCTTCTCCAGTCAAAACCATATCGTGAAAGGGGCTTGCTCGGTCGCAGGGATTATGGGCAAGGCGCCGCGGGGCAGGTCCGTTCGCAGTCAATCCCGGAGGTAATGGCAGGTGTAGCCGTCAGGGTGCTTGACCAGATAATCCTGGTGATACTCCTCGGCCTGATAGAATTTCCCGGCCGGAACGATCTCGGTGACGATGGGGGTTTTCCATTTTCCCGACCTGTCCACCGCGCGTTTCACCCGCTCGGCGATAGTATGCTGCGACTCGCTCAGGGAAAAGATGGCGGAACGGTACTGGCTGCCGCGGTCGTTGCCCTGGCGGTCTCTGGTGGTCGGGTCGTGCATCCTGAAGAACCAGTCCTGCAGCAGCTCTTCATAACTCAGCCTGCGCGGGTCGAAGACCACTTCGACACTTTCGGCGTGCCCACTTTTTGAATCGTGGGTATCCTCATAGCGCGGGTTTTCCAAGTGGCCCCCGGTGTAGCCTGCCCGGGTTGAAATCACGCCCGGTATCTTGCGCAGAATGTGCTGCATGCCCCAGAAACAGCCTCCGGCAAGGATCGCTGTTTCCCGTTCCGGCGCATCGGTCCTGATTCCTCTGGACTCGAACTGGGGCGCGTAGCGCCCGTACCCCTCGCTCCACAGTTTATCCGCCGGGACGAAGCGTAGCGAAGCGGAGTTGATGCAGTAGCGCAGTCCCGTTGGCGTAGGGCCGTCGTTGAAAAGATGCCCCAGGTGGGAGTCGGCGTCGCGGGAGCGGACTTCGGTCCTCCGCATGCCCAGACTGTCGTCGTCCCTGCTGGTGATATGGCCTGATTCCAGAGGCTGGTAGAAGCTGGGCCAGCCGCTGCCGGAATCGAACTTGTGCAGCGAGCTGAAGAGCGGTTCTCCCGAAGCCACATCCACATAGATGCCAGATGCATGGTTGTTCCAGTATGCGTTTTTGAAAGGCGTTTCGGTTCCGCACTGGCGGGTGACCCGGTACTGTTCCGGGGTCAGGGTTTTCTGCAGCTGTTCCGTTGATGGTTTGGGATAGACCGGAGGTTTGTCCGTCATCGCATCCCCCTTTGCCGCGTTGTTGCAGGACGCCAGTCCTGTTCCGAAGGTAATCAGCATTATGACAACCATGGCGCAACGCCACCATCTTTTTGCGTTCATCCGCTCCTCCATCAGGGGAACTTAAGAAGGCAATCAAGAAGTGCCTGGATGCTATTAGAATACACCATCAGTTGCTTCCGGAGCAAAGACCAAAAGATATCGGGGAACGGGACGGGGTTATCGGACAAGTGCGGAGATTCCCTCGGCGAATGCCGTTGCGCCGCCGTTGGCCGGGTGGCGCACCGTCGCCAGGGGAACTATTCCCTGTGACTGCATGAGGAATTCCGCTTTCTTGCCTATCGCCACCACTCCGGCCAAAGGGAAGGATGCCAGGAGAATCGACAGGGTATCAGCCCCGAGAGCCAGTTCCTGCGGCGTCGGGGTGCGGTTCGTCCATGGATTGCCGTCCCTGTGGGGGTGGAGCTGCAGAGCATTCCAGAGGATGGTCCGTTCGGCGATGCCCAGTTTTTTCAGGGTTCTCCAGACGATGGTTGCCGACGGCTCGGAAAAGGGGAGCCTGCGGGTGGAGAGGCGCCTGGTAAGCGGCGGGATGCGGGGAATCTTCCCTTCCAGCAGCAGGCGTTCACTGGTGAAGGCAATGCCGCTGTAGCGGCATCCCTGGTATCCCGGCGCCTCGCCAACCAGGATGAAGAGCGGATCGCAATCCAGATGGCGCGCCAGTCGTTCCAGTTTCGCCGTTGGCGCGCCGCGATCGCAGTCGAAGGAGCAGTGGTCCCTCCAGGGGTTGAAAAGACCCGGCATGCCGGAGGGAAGGGTTGCGATCAGGTGTTTTGCCAGGGAGATGGCGCTGTGGTCTGGTCTGGTCATGGTTTTCGTTGTCTCCCTGTTTGCGCCTCGGAGATTCCTTATTCTCTGCATTTTATTGGCACATTCATCTGATACGATTCCCCGGTGTCGAAAGGAACCGTTATCATGAATTGCCGTGAAATGTCGAGTAAATCAATGCATATGGCTGTCAGTGACCGGCCCTCGGGAAGCGGGGAACAATCATGTTGCCCGGAGAAGACCGGAAGAGCGCTGGTGACGTTCGGGTGGTGTCTTACCGACCGTGGATGGAGCCACGAAAAAATCGCTCCAGTATGCGTCCCCTGGAGAGAAGCCGTTGACCTATGCTTTCGAAATTCGCGATTAAGAGAGTGAATCTTCCCCGGTTGCGGGTTACGGCTGGAATTCCGGTCGGCTCAAGGGATTCCCGAACTTCAGCCGGTAAAAACGTAACCCTTGGGGATGACGGTTATTCCATCCGAAACCCTGAATCCACGGGCTTCGTCCTCTTCCCTTGAATACCCGATGCGGCTGTACGGCGGGACGATCACGTCCTTGTCGATGATGGCCCTCTGCACCTTTGCCCCTTCGCAGATGGTAACGCCGGAGAAGACGACGCTTGCCCGGATCAGTGTATTCTTTTCCACACGCACGTACTGACTGAGTACCGAATTATTGATTTCGGCCTGGGTGACGATACACCCACCGCTGATGATGGCGTTATCGATGAGAGACTGCCTCATCACCAGTTTTGCCGGAGGAGTGAAGTCGGACGATGTCTTGATGGGCCAGCGATGATTGTAAAGGTTCAGTTCGGGCTCGATGCTCACCAGGTCCATATTGGCTTCCCAGAAGGATTTTATGGTGCCCACGTCGCGCCAGTAGACATGATCCTCCCCGGGGACGAGGTTTGAGGTAAAATCATAGGCAAACATCCTGAGCCCCTTTTTCAGCATGAACGGTATGACATCCTTGCCGAAATCATGGGTTGATGTTTCCTTCCCGGCATCCTCATTTACGACCTCGATCAGCTCAGGAATGTTCGCGATGTAATTCCCCATTGAAGTAAGGCAGTACCCCGGTTTTCCCGGCATTTCCCTGGGATTCTCGGGTTTTTCCTCAAATCCGAGCACTCTGCCCTGTTCATCAACCTCGATGATGCCGAAGCGGCTGGCCTCTTCTTTTGGAATAGCCATGGCCGAGATGGTGAAATCGGCTCCTTTTTCCTTGTGGAAGTCGTCAAACCTGCCTGCATCCATCTTGAATATGTGATCGCCGGAAAAGATCGCCACCCTCCTGTAGGAGGGATTGTCCCTGAAGATGTTCATATTCTGATACACCGCATCCGCCGTACTTTTATACCACTGCTCGCCCATCCGCTTCTGCGCCGGAATGCACTGTATGTAGAAATTGTACACCGGCGCCGACGGCCACATGGTGCTGACGTGGTTGATAAGGGGCTGTGACAGAGTCTGCACCAGGATCTTGATATTCTGGATGCCTGAGTTGATCAGGTTGTTGATGACAAAATCGATGATCCTGTACTTGCCGCCGAAGGGAACGGCGGGTTTGGCCCTTATGGAAGTAAGGGGTCTCAAGCGTTCTCCGGCGCCGCCCGCCAGAACAATGCCAAGCAAGTCTTTCATGATATTCCCTCCTCATGCACAGTAAATTCCCAGACAATAGCTTTAAAACAAAAATAGCTTCTAAAATATATCACGCTGCGGGACTCCTTGAACGGGAACCGGCGCTTTTTTTAACCCTGGCAAGGTCGCTTTCACGTTCTGATTTTCAGGCAAATCGACACTCCTGGCATTGCTCATGTTGACATATGGGGGATGAAGTTTTCCGGAAGGCTTTTATGCAAATAATCTGGTATCATTCTAGGGGAAATCGGGCAGATATAACATCTCTTTTTCCGGATATTTCACAACTTTTCCCTCTGTCGAAAAATTTGCCAGACAGCGATCGTCGTTATTCTGTAATTCAGGCAACTTCTGTAATGTCGGTAGGTTGTGGAGGCGGTGTTTTTCTTGCATAATGTAAATTGCCTCGTGTGCTTGGGACGGATCGTATGGTAATATCAGAAGCATAAAATACTGTCGGCTGTGTCGTTTTCATGTACATGGCGTTTCGAGCAAATAGGCAACAGCGTGCAGGCAAAACCAAGGGACATTCAATCTGCGTGATCATAGGAGTATAGGCCATGCGACACCTATTTAAACGCCCCCTGGGTCAGATATTACTGGATGGCAGGTTCCTGTCCCGGGAGAGTCTCGGCTGTGCCC
>CAZRPI010000155.1:0-7337 GCA_964601865.1 uncultured Pelobacter sp.
CACCTATGCCCGC
This sequence comes from uncultured Pelobacter sp., assembly GCA_964601865.1. GTDB lineage: Bacteria > Desulfobacterota > Desulfuromonadia > Geobacterales > Pseudopelobacteraceae > Pseudopelobacter. The sequence goes on from CAZRPI010000155.1 coordinate 14, forward strand.
CAGAACGGCGTCAAGACCGTCAAGCCGTTCATGCTGGTGATTGCCCGTGACACCACCCACGCCGGGCAGTTGCTGGATTTGATCAAGTCCGATGATTTTTTCTTTGGACGCTACCGCGACAAGGTTATCCAGGTGGACAGCAGCAGGACCGGCAAGGATGAAGAGGAGATGATCGCAAAACTCCTGGCCGTGGAGAGCGAAACCGAGCCGACCGAGATCGTCATCCACGTCAACATGCTGAAAGAAGGTTGGGACGTGACCAACCTCTACACCATCGTGCCGCTACGCGCCGCTAACGCCCGTACCTTGATCGAACAGTCCATCGGCCGGGGGCTGCGTCTTCCCTACGGCAAACGCACCGGTACGGCAGCGGTGGACCGTCTCAATATCGTAGCCCATGACCGATTCCAGGAGATCATTGACGAGGCCAATCGCGGTGACTCCCCTATACGACTCAAACAACTGATTCTTGAAGCGCCTGATCAGGATGAAAATAGTGTCAGCGTAAAAGTCGGCTCAATCGCGGAGCAACTGATGGGGCTGCACGAACCGGTGATAACGCCTGCGTCCGGGGCCGAGTACGAGATGCCTACTGAACAGGTTGTTGCGGAAGTGTTTACGACAGAGGCGGGAAAGCAGGCCGCTACCGTTGTCATGGGTGTGATTCAGGAAATGGAAAAACGACGGGTAGATGTTCCCACTAGCGCGGCCCTCCGTAACCCTGAAGTGCAAAAGGTTATTGCGGCCCAGGTGACTGAACGTCTGACACCTGCCCAGAGCGAGCTATTTGAAAATGAGTCTCTTGATATTCCTGCGCTGGTAGCCAAGGCAACAGAAATTATCAGCAACAACATAATCGACATTCCCCGAATCTCCGTGATTCCGACTGGTGAAGTAACAGTGGGGTTCCGCCCTTTTACCCTTGATCTTAATGGGCTGCATCTTCAGCCGTCAGATAGGGAGTTGGTGATTCATAACCTCCATACCAACAAGCAGGATTCACTTGCAGCGGAAGTCGGCATTACCGAGCAGCGTCTGGAAGACTATATCGTGTATGCCCTTATTGACTTTGACGATATCGATTACCTGGCCCATGCCGACTTACTTTATGATCTTGCCGGGCAAATGGTACGGCATCTTTTGAGTTATCTCTCCGAGGACGAGGCGCGTAGTGTGTTGGATCGGGATCGTCGCTTGATTGCCAGCGAGATTCATTCCCAGATGATGGCCCATTTCTGGGAAAAAGCACCGGGATACGAGGCTCATATCAGCCGTGGTTTTACTTCGCTGAAGCCGTGCAACTACACCGCAACGGCAAGGAATCCGCTGCATAACTACCGTGATACAGTTGAGGACAAAGCTCGCATCAAGCAGATAATTTTCAGCGGGTTCAGCAAGTGCCTCTATCCATTGCAAAAGTTTGAATCGGACAGCGAGCGGCGTTTTGCCGTTATTCTCGAACGGAACGCTGACAAATGGTTCCGTCCGGTGAAAGGTCAGTTTCAGGTCTACTATAAAACGGGATCTGAACAGCCGGAATATGTGCCGGATTTTGTCGCGGAAACGACTGACAGAATTTACATGGCCGAGACCAAGGCCCGTTCTGATCTGACGGATACGGATGTAGTGGCGAAAGCGGAAGCGGCGGTCACCTGGTGCGGTCATGCAACCGAATATGCTCAAACCAATGGTGGAAAACCGTGGGTTTATCTGCTGATACCCCACGATGAAATCAACGAAGGACGACGATTGATTGATTTTGAGAGGTTCATGAAAAAATAAATGGTTGCTTTTGTAACGGAGAGACTGCGAGTATTGCTCCGCGCATCGCCAAGATGTTTTAACTGTATGGTGAGTGATATTTGAAGCTCTTGCAAAAGTATTCCGTTCATGGTTCGACAAGCTCACCACGAGCGAAATATCAGCATGTTATCAAGTCAAAATCCGTTCGCCCTGAGCTCGTCGAAGGGTGAAAAGGGCTTGTGCAAGAGGCTCATTTGAAAGGAATACGATGAATCGCGACGAAGCGCGGAAAAAAATAATCTTTGCCCTGGACGTGAACGGCATCGCTGAGATCGACCGCTTTGCCGGGCTGCTGGCGGGCAGGGTGGGAATGTTCAAGATCGGCAAGGAACTGTTCACCGCCTGCGGACTGGAAGCGGTCAAGGCCGTGCAGCGCCACGGCGGCGGTATTTTTCTCGATCTCAAGTACCATGACATTCCCAACACCGTTGCCAGGGCCATGATCGAGGCGTCCCGGCTGGGGGTGCAGCTGGTCAACCTGCACGCCCTGGGCGGATTCGAGATGATGGAAACCGCCGCCACCGCGGTGCGCCGCGAGTTCGGCGACGGCCGCCCCCGACTGCTGGCGGTTACCATCCTGACCTCCTCTACTAATGAAACGCTGCGGCGGGTGGGGATAGAGCATCCGGTGGAAGAAATGGTGGTCCGTCTGGCGCGTCTGGCGCGGGAAGCCGGAATGGACGGTGTTGTGGCCTCGCCGCGGGAAATCGGGTTGATTCGTGAAGCCTGCGGTCCCGATTTCCTGATTGTAACCCCTGGCGTTCGCCCCGTTTTTGCCGCTGTCGATGACCAGAAACGGATCATGACGCCGGCCGAGGCTGTCAGGTCCGGCGCCGATTATCTGGTCATCGGGCGTCCGATCGCCAGGGCGGAAGAGCCGGCTGGAGCTGTTGAGATGATCGTGGACGAAATCATGGGGGGCCGTACGTGAAAGACGAACTGGTTTTCGGCGTCAACCCGGTGCGGGAGGCGCTGCGTGGGGCGCGTGAAGTTCATGAGTTGTACGTGCAGTCATCCGCCACCGACCACCGTCTGGAGAAAATCCTCGAACTGGCCGGCCAGAGGGGGGTCAGGGTCATCAAACGCGAGCGTGACGACCTCACCAGGATGTGCGGTTCGTCCCACCACCAGGGGATGGCGCTCAGGGTTGAGCCGTTTCGGTACACTGATTTCGATGATCTGCTTGATGGCTGCAAAAAGAACGGTTTCCTGCTTGTTTTGGACGGTATCCAGGATCCGCACAACCTGGGCGCCCTGATCCGTACGGCGGCCTGCGCCGGCGCGGATGGCGTGGTCATCCCCAGGGATCGCGCCTGCGGCGTCACTCCGGCCGTCGAGAAGGCTTCGGCCGGCGCGGTTGAGACCGTTCCCGTGGCCCGGGTCGTTAATGTGGCCCAGGCGCTGGAAAAGATGAAGAAGATGGGCTGCTGGGTCTACGGGCTTGCCGGGGAGGCGGAAACCTCCCTCTATTCGGTTGATTTTTCCGGAAGCGTCGCGCTGGTGATCGGCGGCGAAGGGGAGGGGATCAGGCCGCTCGTGCGCAAACAGTGCGACCATCTGGTTGCCATTCCCCGCTACGGCGGAGTGGCGTCCCTGAACGCCTCGGTCGCGGGTGGAATCGCCATGTATGAGGTGGCGAGGAAGCTGCGATCGTGATGCCTGTCCATTTCTCTCGTCAAACGGTAATCTGATAGGAGCTGTCGTCAGAGGGGTGCGGCTTGGTACGGATCTGGTCCGGCGTCAGCGGGTTGATCGGGGGATGTTGGTAAACAGGATTGAACCGTCCGCCATGATTTCCCTGTGAAAATGCGATGTCGCCCTGCCGTAGGCCACCCCGGGCCTGGGAAGCTGCGTTCCGCTTCCGGGCATGAACGCCGGGGTGACGTTCACCCCTGCCTGCCAGGCCTCGAAGTGGAGATGGGGACCGGTGGAACGTCCGGTATTGCCGGAAAGGGCGATAACCGTATCCGAGTCAACCGGTTGACCGGATGAGACCAGTAAACGGCTGTTGTGCCCGTAGAGCGAAACCAGGCCGTTGTCATGTTCGATGAGCACCGTGTTGCCGTATCCTGACCGCAGCCCGCTGTAAACGACGACTCCCGGTGCAACCGGGGTAACCGGAGTTCCCTCCCTCACGGCGATGTCGATACCGTTGTGATGGCGGAGTTTGCCGTCTATGGGGTCGCTGCGCATGCCGACCCCCGATGTTATCACGCCGCCCACCGGAGGGAGCCTCGGTTCAAAATGAGTGATGTCCGGCTTTTGCCGCTCGTTGATGGACATCTGCACTGTCCTAGCAACCACCTCGTCCAGTGAGACGTCGTGGACCTTCTTCCCCTTGGCCTTTTTCCTGCTCTTCGCCCGCTGAACGGCTGATTCCCTCGCAACCAGCCGCGCCTCCCTGCTGACCGGGGCGTCGGTAAACGTTTCCACCCCGTCGACTGTTACGAAACGGTATATGTCCGCAAAAGAGGGAGGTGCGACCAGGGACAGGATGAAGATTGTCATGGCGATCGGGGATGCAATTCCGGTGAAATTGAAGTTGCGCTTCATTTTGGCTCGCGTTCCGGTTAATAAGTCTTGTGGACGGGGAATATTTCTGATAAGAAAATCATCATTTAGTTCACTATAGAGCAATCAAGGCCTTTTCGCAATTATCTATCACATGAGGTCCCTGTAATGCAGCCATATTTTGACAGAATTATCAGAGGCACTGAACGCGAGGACGCCCTGGTTATCGCCCAGCATCTGAAGGAGAATGTGGGCAAGAAATTTTCTTTTCTCAACTATTACAAGGAAATCCCGGTCTCTTACGATGCGAAACTGTTGAACGTGGAAAATGAAATGGCCGAATTCGAGGTTCATGAGTATCAGGCCAAGGTGATCGGTATCGAAAAACAGACCCTGATCTTTTCCCAGTCCTCCAACGGTCTTCTGGAAGATGTGTACGGGGAGGCTTTCTACGCCAGCAGCTCAAAGAAAAAGGTGATCCTCTGCAACTTCGGCTATGCCAGGATATGGTCGAACAAGCGCCGTTTTGTCCGGGTCAAGCTGGACAGGAATATTCTGGTTGACCTGATATCGGATGTGGATGTCATGGCGGGGAGAGTTGTCGACCTTTCCCTCGGTGGCGCCGCCATAATCTTCATGTCTGGCGAATCCCCCGTTCCGGGAAATGAGCTCAATATCATCCTCAAGCTGCCCGATGTTTCCTCCGGCGAGGTGAACGAGGTCGGTATGACGGCAACCGTGGTCAAGGTTGTGGGCGACAAGCCCCCCCATACCTGCATTCTCGAGTTCCATCCGGAAAAACATTCCCAGCGCCAGATCGCCTATTTCATCAACCAGCGCCAGGTTGAGATTATCAAGGAGCTGAAGGAGCTTAAAAGTTGAGCAGATAGTTGTTTTCTTTCCTACCCCCAAAGTTGTTGCATAAAAACATGGCACATGGTTGCTCCGGTGCCCTGTTTTTATGCAGACATGCCTCGTAAAACTGCCGCAAACATACGCACTCAATTTCAACATGTTGTTTTTATTGGATATTCAATTTCATCATTTTTTGGCAAAGTATTTGCTACGATATGCACGACAGCGCGTTTCTTGCTCCTTGCAATTTGTATTTATCCCCTTATAATCTGCGGATTGATTATAAGTTCACCAGAAGGGAGGACCTTCGTTTGAAAAAGATCGAAGCCATAATCAAGCCGTTCAAGCTGGATGAGGTAAAAGAGGCCCTGAACGAAATCGGCATCCAGGGGATCACGGTCAGCGAGGTGAAGGGTTTTGGCCGCCAGAAAGGGCACACGGAGCTGTACCGTGGCGCCGAATATGTGGTCGATTTCATCCCCAAGATCAAGCTCGAAATCATTGCCTCGGATGATATCGTGCCTAAAATACTGGATACCATCGAAAAAACGGCAAAAACCGGACGTATTGGCGACGGGAAGATATTTGTAACTCCCGTTGAGGAAGTGGTCAGGATCAGAACCGGTGAAACCGGAGAAGATGCTCTCTAGTCGCAGTTTATTTCATAACCCCCCGAAAGGAGACAATTGATGACCCCGAAACAGGTAGTAGAATTTGCCAAAGAAAATGGCGCAGTGATGGTTGACTTCAAATTCATGGATTTCGTCGGTATCTGGCAGCATTTTTCCGTACCCATGAGTGAATTCGACGAAGACGTTTTCGAAGACGGTCTCGGCTTTGACGGTTCCTCCATCCGTGGCTGGCAGCCCATTCACGCTTCCGACATGATCATCCTTCCCGACCCGGACACGGCCAAGATGGACCCGTTTATCGCCGCTCCCACGCTCTCGCTGATCTGCAACATATTCGATCCGATCACCAAGGAAGCGTATACCCGCGACCCGCGCAACATCGCCAAAAAGGCCGAAGCTTACCTGAAGGCGTCCGGCATCGGCGACACCGCCTATTTCGGCCCGGAAGCCGAATTCTTCATCTTCGACGATATCCGCTACTCCTCCAGCGCCAACCAGTCCTTCTACGCCATCGACTCGGTTGAAGGCGCCTGGAACACCGGCCGTGAAGAATTCCCCAACCTGGGCTACAAGCCGCGCCACAAGGAAGGCTACTTCCCCGTTGCTCCCACCGACTCCCAGGTCGATCTGCGTAACGAAATGGTTGCGGAACTCCAGAAAGTCGGCATCCGCGTCGAGTGTCAGCACCACGAGGTTGCCACCGGCGGCCAGGCAGAGATCGACATGCGTTTCTCTCCCATGGTTGATATGGCCGACCAGCTGCAGTGGTTCAAATACATCATCAAGAACGTTGCCAACCGTAACGGCAAGACCGTAACCTTCATGCCCAAACCGCTTTACGGCGACAACGGCTCCGGTATGCATACCCATATGTCCATCTGGAAGGATGGCGTCAACCTGTTCGCCGGCGACAAATACGGCGGGCTCTCCCAGATGGCCCTCTGGTATATCGGCGGTCTGATCAAACACGCCAAGGCCCTGAGCGCCTTCGGCAACCCGACCACCAACTCCTACAAGCGTCTGGTTCCCGGCTTCGAGGCTCCGGTTAACATGGCCTACTCCAGCCGCAACCGTTCGGCCGCTCTCCGTATCCCTATGTTCTCGTCCAACCCGAAATCCAAGCGTATCGAGTACCGTACTCCCGACCCGTCCTGCAACGGCTACATCGCATTTGCCGCCATGCTGATGGCCGGTCTCGACGGCGTCGAGAACAAGATCGATCCGGGGCAGCCGCTGGACAAGGATATCTACGGACTTTCTCCCGAAGAACTCAAGAACATTCCTTCCGCTCCGGGCAGCCTGGAAGAGGCCCTCAATTGCCTCAAGGATGACTACGAGTTCCTCCTCAAGGGTGATGTCTTCACCATCGACGTCATCGAGAAGTGGATCGAGTACAAGATGGAGGCTGAGGTCAATGCGATTCGCATGCGTCCGACACCTCTCGAATTCGAACTCTACTATGATATCTAGCAGTTTTTCTGCAGCAGGATGTCAGGCAAAGGCGGGAGCAATCCCGCCTTTTG
>CAZRPI010000156.1:0-7288 GCA_964601865.1 uncultured Pelobacter sp.
CTATTCATGGCTGCCTTATCGAGACGGACTGCCCCTCTCTTACCCGTGAATCCGTATCGTCGGAATGCCGTGAGTTTCCGGAAGAGCCGGGGCCCGCATGCCGCCGTGCCGCGACATACCGTTCACTTTGCCGGTCCTCGGACGGACAGCCTGCCATATCCTGAAACGTAAAGGCAGAAGCCTTCCGGGCTAGCAAAGGCATGGAGACATCACGGATTCGGGCTACCTTCACCATGAACAAAACATAGGCAATACCATGCCCAAGATTGCAGCAGCAACAGCCTGAGTCCACGCCCACCCACTCATTTAATGAGACAATCCGGGCTTCAAAAATTGGCTTTCTACTTGCAAACGTCATATAAACACTTTTCCAACGAAGGAGAAGCTACATGCTTTATTCACCGAAGGCCCGCCTCATCCTCTCGGTAGTTATCACATACTCCATTTTCTGCATCGGCATTACAGCATTAGCAGCGACCCGCCTCTCGAACTCGGTTCCTCCACCAATTCTCAGATCGTTGCTCGCCCATGTCGTAATGGGAAATGCGGCCTGCCTCTGTGCCATCGTCCTGATCCTGGCAACTATGATCGGTAAAAGGGAGAAGTTACTAGAATCCATCGTAGACCAACTGGAGGGAATCGGACGAGGGCATTTCCGGCCGAATCAGAACGGACAGACCACAGGTATCGACGGGGCAGCGACAAGCGCCATCAGAGGCGCATGCTCCTTTCTGGACCTGAGCCTGTCCAAAGTCATTGCCGCTTCCGGCAGAATTTACGGCTCCACTGTCAATTTGCGCGGAGCATCGGAAGAGTGCGCAACATCAGCGGCCCGGCAGCAGGACCAGGCTCAGACCATAGCCACGGCAGCGGAAGAGATTTCCCAGACCATCGCCGCCATAGCAGGCAACGCCTCCACTGCCAATGAGACCTCCATGGAGGCCCTGAAGATTGTAACCGAGGGAAAGGGAATCGCCGGCCGTGCTGTGGAAGCGGCGTCCCTGGTAGAATCGTCAACTGGCGAGCTGGCAGAAGGGATCGATGGCCTGAAAAATAGTGTGATGGAAATCGGAGATATAGTTGCGGTTATCGAGGAGATTGCAGACCAGACCAATCTGCTGGCCTTAAACGCCGCCATCGAAGCGGCGCGTTCCGGTGAGCACGGCCGCGGCTTTGCGGTAGTAGCCGACGAGGTACGCAACCTGGCCGCCCGCACCATCAAGGCCACCGCAGAGATTTCCGGCAGAATCGCTACTGTCCAGCGAGAGACCATCAAGACTTCATCAGCGATGCAGGAATCGTCGCAACAGGTCAGGAACGCACGCGCCAGAATCAGCGAAATGGGGGATTCTCTGCTGCGCATAGCCTCCTCATTCGAGATGGTCAACGATCAGATCGCCCAGATCGCCACGGCGGTCGAACAGCAGACCACCACCACCCAACAGATATCCGCTGCCATCGATGAGACATCCCGCATGTCCGGTACGCTCTCAACCGTCTCCTCCCGGGTCATGGAAGAGACAACCCGGCTGGGTTCCATTACCGACGAACTGCTGCTGGTGCTCGGCTCTTTCCGCCTGGGAACGCACTTCGCCGCAGCAGCGGCCATCGAGGGTGTGGCAGGAAGCGCAACGATCGGCTCCATGAGCCGGGGACTCCAGGAACGGGAGCTGTTCACAGCGGCACAACGCAACCCGTACGTGGAGCTGTTTTACATCACCGACGCCAATGGCCGCCAGGTCACATCCAATATTTCCACGTCTTCAATCGCCACTTCCTACGGCAACAACGGCTTTGGCATGGACTGGTCGAACCGCCCCTGGTTCAGGGAAGTCAAGGAAAGCGGCGCCACCTACATCTCGGAACTGTACCGTTCGGCGGCAACCGGTTCGTTCTGCTGCACCATTGCCGTTCCAGTCACTGCTGCCGACGGGAGACTTGCCGCCGTTCTTGGCGCGGACATCAATGTTGCAATGATCAGCAGCCTGAAATGATCCTATTTGTGCCTTGACACTGTCGTTTTAAGATGACTTGTCTCCAGGGCGCCTGCCCTTAATGGGACATCCATGCCTCACATGATCATCAATCAAAACCCCTGAAGAATAATCGGAAACTGGTTCAAGGCAAGAAACCTAGTTCAGGTACTGTCGATAGCAGTGGACGCATTTTGAAGATTCGGGGTGCTATGAGAAACTGTTACGCATTGCCGTGCGACCGGATGGTGAACAGGGGTTCGAAGATATGCTCATGGCCGCAAACGGGGCATTTTCCGGGCGGGGTCAGGCGGTCCCGCTTGGCAAAAACGAAGCCGCAGAAACGGCATTCGGCCGGCGTCACCTCCAGGAAATCCCCACCGGGCTGGATACTGAGACGGATGTGTTCCAGATGGCCGTAGACATCCTTCTCCGGTATATGGGCAAGGGCGGAGATATCCCTCGCGGACAGGGTCTGGTCGCGGAGCAGGTCAATGATGGCATGGCGGACCGTTGCCAGGGCTCCGCGTGGAACGGTCGGTTTTATGGGTTTCCGTTTCATCTGCTGTCAGCACAATGCCGGTGGGTTATGCATTAATATACCATCAAACTACCGCATTTCAGCCGACAATTCCGCCCCCCGTAAAGTTCATCTCACCGCCGCCGACTCTTGCCTCACCACTGTCCCACATCCTTCCAGCCCCGCATTCTCAGTTCCTTCTTCAGGGCCAGCATCTCCTGGCGCAGCTTGAGTACCTCGGCCTGACTCATCATCCCCTTGAACTGGTACCGCAGGTACAGGTACTCGCCGTGAAGATCCTTCAGGCGCTGTTCCAGCTCCCTCTTCGCCTCACGCAGCTCCGCGTTTTCCGCTTTCAGCCCGTCAATTTCCTTCCGGTACTTCTCAAAAAGGGCCATATCCACGGTTTTCATGTCCGTTCTCCTGTCTGTCAAACAATGCTCCTGCAAGAATAGTATATCAAAAACAGCACCTTAAGTGCATTCATTTCATGAGAGTTGTTCACTGCCGCCCTGGCACGCCTGAAGAGCGGGAAGAGGCACACAGGGTTCCCACAAGAGGAAAGCAATTGTTAATGCGCCCGCCCCTTCCATGGGCGCAGGCCGATTAATCCGATGGCGTTTCGTGCTGAAAATGGTGTAAAGTGCTCCGTAATTCTGGAATTGCACGCCCGCGCCAGCCGGCTTTCATCCTGATTCCAGACCGGAGAGGGAAAGGGGAGGAAATATGGCCGAGGCAGTCACGTTCTGGCTGGACAACAAGGTCTCGTCGGGTGTCAAGGTGGCCGAAATCGGCGGCCAGACACTGGTGTCGTACCGCGACAAGTTCTACGTGGTTGAGGGTGGAGCTGCCATGATGAGGGGGAGCAGACCGCTGCACTACTCCAAATCATCCCTCCCGGCCGCCTGGAAGAGGGCCATGCGGGGAATGACGCCGCGGCTCGACGCGGTTTCCACCCCAGAAGACGACACACTTCCCCGGATGACGATCACCGGAAAGGAGCGCACGAAAATGGAAAAATCATCTCCCGCCGCCGCGAACGATCGGGCGGAAACGGAGCAGACGCAGGATCAGCTTCCCCAAACAATGCCGGCACATTCCGTTTCCGCAAAAGCGGAAAAGAGGCCGGCCAAATCCTTGAAGAAGGTGGAAAACCAGGCCGGCGCCCAGGCGGCGGTGGTCGCGGCCTGCCCCTACTGCGGCCACAGACACGATCTACCACCGGAAAAGGGGAAAAACGGCAAGCCGTTCTTCGTGGCGTGTGCCAGGTGCAACCGGGACTTCGCCGTGCGTTTCGTGCCTGTCACGGTCTACCAGGCGCAGGTGGCGGCATTCAAATAATTCGAGCAATTGCATTCAAGATGAGACTGCAGAGACGCATTGCAATGCGTCTCTACGGCAAAACAAGCAAAGACGGATGGAAACAGCATGGAACAGATCACCCTTGACGGAATAAAACTTACCCTGGCGGGGCCGGTGGAGCTGGACCTGAAGTGGGTTGGCCAGGAGGAGCTGCTGCGGCAGCTGCTGGCCGCCTGGATGGTTATAGATGAACGGGATATCCCTTTCAACCCGCGCCTGGTGGGCAAACCGGGTGTCGGCAAGACCACCCTCGCTTATGCCGCGGCCAAGAAGCTGAACCGCCCGGTATACCTCTTCCAGGCCACCATGGACACCCGCCCCGAGGACCTGATCGTCACGCCGGTGATCGGACCCGACACTAAAATCCAGTACGCGGCCTCGTCGCTGGTTTCGGCCATGCTCACCGGCGGGGTGCTGATCCTTGACGAGGGGAACCGCATGAGCGAAAAGGCCTGGGCCTCCCTCGCGCCCCTGCTTGACGACCGCCGCTACGTGGAGTCCATCGTGACCGGGCTGCGCATCCCGGCCAAACGCGATTTCCGGATCGTGGTCACCATGAACGAGGACTCATCCACCTTCGAGATTCCCGAGTACATCCATTCCCGCCTGCAGCCGCAGATCTACATCGACTTCCCCGAGGCAGACGAAGAGCTCGTGATCCTCAAGGAGAACCTCCCCTTCGCCGACAGCGGCATCCTGAACTACGTGGTTTCCTTCCTGCAGCGCGCCCACGGGGCGGACGAGCTCTATTCCGTCAGGGACGGCATCAACATCGCCCGGTACGCCCTCAAGATGTCCGCCGGCGGCAAAACAAGCGCCATCTCCCTGTTGTCCCTGGCCGTGGAGCGGATCCTGGGGAGCGAAGCGCTCACCTACCTGGACTGATCATGCCCGGACGCCTGTTTCTGGAAAGATTCGGCCCGGTCCACGCCCTGCCGGTGCTGCATTACCGCATGGAATTCGCGCATCTCGTGCGCATGGCCTTCGCAAGAGTGAAGCCGCAGGCCGTGGCGGTTGAACTGCCACCCACCCTGCAGGCCCCCTTTCTCCGGGCGATGCGCCGTTTGCCGCAGATCTCGGTTATTAGCTACCGGGTCGGACGGAAGAGAGGCACGGACGACGGCCAGACCGCCTATCTGCTGGTGGAACCTGCCGACCCCCTGGTGGAGGCGAGCCGGCTGGCCCTGGAGCAGGGGGTGGAGCTGCACTTCATCGACGTAGATATCGACGCCTATCCCGATCACAACGACGGGCTCCCCGATTCCTACAGCATCTGCCGCATCGGTCTGGAGGCGTATTACCGCGAATTTCTCAAGGCATGCGGCGATCACTCCCCCTGCCTGGAAGACCGGCGCCGCGAGCAGGGGATGGCGTTCCGCCTCTCCGAACTGGGCCGCAGACACGAGCGCATCCTCCTGGTCTGCGGCATGGCCCACCTGGAGCGGATCAGACGGCTCTTCTCCACCCCGCTGGCGCCCCCCATGGAGCGTACCCGACGTGACCGGATCGGTGTCTGGAACCTGCATCCCGAATCCTGCCGGGAAATTCTCGCCGAGTTCCCCTTTCTGTCCGCCGTCTATGAACACCGGCGCGGCCCCCTTCCCGATGAACCGGCCGAAGACGCATCGGCGCTACGCAGGCGTTTCCACGCCCTGGAACTGATCAACGGGGGGAAGCGGGAAATTCCCGAGGAGAGGCTGCTGGACAACGCCATTCTGCGCAGCGCCCGCCAGATGGGTCGCGACGGAATCTTCCCCGACCGCCAGCGCGTCATCTACCGCCTTTTCTGCGAGGCGTCACGCCACTACCGACAGGAAACCGGTGAAAAGATTCATCTCTGGCAGAAGCGGGCCTTTTTCCGCTTTTCCCGCAACCAGGCCCTTGCCGGTGGCATGCTGCTGCCCGACCTGTTCCAGCTGCTGGCCGCCGGACGCGGCTGCATCGACGACAATTTCGCCTACGCCCTCTGCCGTCTGGCCACGCACTACCCCTGGCAATCGGAAACCAGCGATCTCCCCACCATACGCATATCACCGGAGGAGATCTGGGGCGGCATGCGCCGGATCCGTTTCCGTCCGCGCCAGAAACGGCGCAAGGGGCTCTCCTCCTTCGGCTTTCTGAAACGCAAAAGGGAACGGCGTCCCGGGGAATGGCTGGAGGGGTTCGATGATCCGTCGATCTGCTCCTACCCTCCGGAAGACCTGGCCGTGGAGGAGTACGGCCAGTTTCTGAAGCGCAAGGGATGCCTGCAGCTTTCCGAAGAACTGAGCCGAACGGAAAAGTTCCGCGGCTCGATGCTGGACGGAATCGACATGCGGGAAACGATGCGCAACATTCATCAGGGAGACATTTACGTCAGGGAACGGCAGCGGCTCAAGGGAGGAGTGGGATCACTGGTGATCATTTTCGACGAGGACCGGCGGGGTGAGCGCTATCCGTACCGCATGACCTGGCTGGGGGAACACGATCAGGAATCGGACATGGCATTCTATGCCACGAACCCGGCGGAAAACGTTGTCGGCCCGGGCATCTGCCGCTGCGAATACGGCGGGTTCATGCTCTCCTATCCGCCACGGCGCATGTATGACGTCTGGCAGGACCCGGATTACCGCATGGCCGGCACCATGGCCGAGACCCTGCTCATGGCCGCCCTGGATTATTCGCTGGAGAAGCATGTGATCTACGTCGCCAACCGGCCGCCCCGCAGCATCTTCAGGCAGATAGCATCCCGGCTGGACCGGAAGATCGTCCACATACCGCTCGGCTCCCTGTCACCGCTCAAGCTGAAAGGGATACGCATAATGCACATCCTTGCCGGCAGGGACAAACGCAAGATCGCCCGGGACTATATCTGGTAATGACCGGGATGATGTTGACCACGCCATCCCGGCCACCGCTGATATTCGTTCATAACCCGTTGAAATTGTCCGAAAAACGGTATACAACAACTGTGACACATCAACAGGAGGAGACCACATGAAACGGATTCTGTGCGTAACCCTGATCACAGCCTCACTGGCGACACCGGCTCTGGCGGCCAGGCTCTACCTCAAGGATGGCGGGGTAATCCAGGCCAGGCGGGTATGGCGTTCGGACGGCAAGGTTAATGTGCTGGCGACCCGCGATACCATGACCTCGTTCGAGCCGTACGAGGTTGACCTGAAGAAGACCTTCCCCCACAAACGGCGCAAGGCTGTTCACAAACTTCATAAACGCGTTGCCACCGTTCGACCATCCTCGACTCCGGCAGCCCGGGCAGCAACCACAAAAACGCCGACTCCTGACAAAACCGCGGAGAAGAAACCAAGGCTCAGACTGCCCAGCATGCCCACCCTTCCGGAAAAATCGCCGGAAAGCCTCGTACCGTCAAGCGGGAGCGGCGGCGCCATAAAGCAGCACAAGAAGGAGATGCGGGAGAGGCTCGAGGAGTAAA